>NZ_JAJPWM010000005.1:0-512028 GCF_046549095.1 Streptomyces sp. x-80 | reverse complement strand
CATAGTGTTTCGGTGGTCATTGCGTTAGGGAAACGCCCGGTTACATTTCGAACCCGGAAGCTAAGCCTTTCAGCGCCGATGGTACTGCAGAGGGGACTCTGTGGGAGAGTAGGACGCCGCCGAACAATTTTTCAGCTCCGGTCCTTGAACCTTTTGGTTCAGGGACCGGAGCTTTTTTGCGTTCCGGAGCGGCTCGGTACGCTCGGGGCATGCGCTATGACCTGGTCATTTTTGATAACGACGGTGTTCTGGTGGACAGCGAGCCGATCTCCAACCGGATCCTCGCCGGCTATCTCACCGAATTGGGTCACCCCACCACGTACGAGGATTCGCTCCGCGACTACATGGGCGCGGCCGTGCACCGTATTCACGACCTGATTCTGGAGCGTTCCGGTGAGCGGCTGCCGGCCGGTTTCGACGAGAGCTTTCATGCCCGGGTGTTCGAGGCGTTCCGCGCGCAGCTGGAGCCCGTACCGGGCGTCGGTGAGGTGTTGCGGGAGCTGGCCGCGGACGGCGTGCCGTACTGCGTGGGGTCGTCCGGGAGCCATGAGCGGATCCGGGTGGCGCTGAACGGGACGGGGCTGTTCGCGTGGTTCGGGGAGGAGCGGATCTTCTCGTCGCAGGATGTGGGGCGCGGGAAGCCGGCGCCGGATCTGTTTCTGCACGCGGCGAAGGTGATGGGGGTGCCGCCCGAGCGGTGCGCGGTGGTCGAGGACAGTCCGCTGGGGGTGCGGGCGGCGGTCGCCGCGGGGATGGACGTGTACGGCTTCACGGCGATGACACCGGCGGAGCGGCTGGCCGGGGCCACCGCGCTGTTCTCCGATATGGCGGAGCTGCCGCGGCTCCTCCGGTAGGCCGCCGCCCGGCCCGCCTGCCGTACCCGTCCGCCGACACCCGGCCGGCGGAATTGGCTGTGTGATCCATCTACCCAGTGGTAGCGGGGAGTTCTAGGCTGAGCGGCCATGACGGCCCCTCTGGTTCCAGGAGCGCAGCTGCGGCACGGCCGGGTCTCGCTTGCGCTGAGCTTCTTCGTCCAGGGCGCGGTCTTCGCCCTCCTGGTGACCCGGATACCGGCGATCCAGCAGCGCTACGGGATCTCGGACGGGCTGCTGCCCGCCTTCCTGGCGGCGGTGCCGGTGCTCGCGGGCGTCGGCAGTGTGGTCACCGAGCATCTGGTCAAGCGGGTGCGGCCCAGCAGGGTGCTGCGGGGCGTGCAGCCCGTGGTGTGCCTGGCGCTGCTGGCCGTCGGGTCGGCCGGCGGGCTGGCGCAAGTGGCCGTGGCGCTGGCGGTGTTCGGGCTGTTGGTGGGGGCGCTGGACGCCTCGATGAACATGCTCGGGGTGAGTTTGCAGCGTGCGTACGGGCGGAGCATCATGCTCGGCTTCCACGCCGCGTACAGCCTGGGCGGCATCGTGGGCGCCTCGCTGGCCTGGGTGGGGGCGCACTGGCAGCTGTCGCTGGAGGTGCTGTACGGGCCGGTGGTGGCGGTGTTGGTGCCGCTGGCGCTGGTCGTGGGCCGGTGGTTCGCGGACCGTGACCCCGGGGGTGGGCAGGGCGGTCCGGCGGCGACCGGTGAGGCCAGGACCCCTCCCGTCGTGATGAAGCTGCTGTTGCCGCTGTGTCTGGTGATGGCGTTCGCGTACATCGGGGATTCGACGGTCTCCAACTGGAGCGCGAAGTATTTGCAGGATGTGCTGGGCAGTTCGGAGCAGCTCGCGACCGTGCCGTACAACGTCTATATGGTCACCACGCTGCTGGGGCGGTCGGTCGGCGATCTGGGGGTGCGGCGGTTCGGGGCGGTGGCCGTGGTGCAGACCGGGACGGTGGTCGCGGCGGTCGGTTTCGCGGTGGTGGCGGTGGCACCCGGCGCGTGGGCGGGGATGGCGGGGTTCACGCTGCTCGGGCTGGGGCTGTGTGTGATCGTGCCGCAGACCTTCGCGGCGGCCGGGCGGCTGGCTGGTGAGAAGTTGGGTCCCGGCGCTTCGGATACGGCCATCGCGCGACTGAATATCTTCAACTATGTGGGCTTTCTGGTCGGTTCACCGCTGGTCGGTGCGCTCGGTGATGCGTGGAGCTACCGCGGGGCGATGCTCGTACCGATGGCCCTGGTGCTGGTGACGCTGGTGTACGCCCGCTCGTTCGGGTCATCGCCGGCCCGATACGGTGACGGGCATGAGCGGCCGCGCACAGCTGATGTGGGACGAGGCAGTAACGGGCTATGACTTCGGGCCCGGACATCCGATGGATCCGGTCCGGCTCGCGCTGACCATGCGACTGGTGGAGGCGTACGGGCTCGACCGGGGGCCGCTGGAGGTGGTCGCGGCCGCGGCGGCCGGGGACTCCACGCTGCGGCTGGTGCACCGTGCGGACTACCTTGACGCGGTCCGCCGCGCCTCGGCCGACCCCGCCTCGGCGGACATCTCGTACGGCCTGGGGACGGTGGACGATCCGGCGTTCGCGGGGATGCACGAGGCGTCGGCGCTGATCGCCGGGCAGTCGGTCGGCGCGGCGGAGGCGGTCTGGAATGGTGCCGCGCTGCACGCGGTGAACTTCGCCGGCGGGCTGCACCATGCGATGCCGGGCGGCGCGGCCGGTTTCTGCGTCTACAACGACGCGGCGCTGGCGATCGCCCGGCTGCTGGAGCTGGGCGCGCGGCGGGTCGCGTACGTGGATGTGGACGTCCACCACGGCGACGGGGTGCAGACGGCGTTCTGGGACGACCCGCGGGTGCTGACGATCTCGCTGCACGAGCATCCGCGGACGCTCTTTCCGGGGACCGGGTGGCCGACGGAGACCGGCGGGGCCGGTGCGGAGGGCAGTGCGGTGAATGTGGCGTTGCCGGCGGGTACCGGTGACGCGGGGTGGCTGCGGGCCTTTCACGCGGTGGTGCCGGAGCTGCTCGGCGCGTTCCGGCCGGACGTGATCGTCTCGCAGCACGGTGCGGACACCCACTTCGATGACCCGCTCGCGCATCTGGCGGTGAGCGTCGACGCGCAGCGGGCGGTGGCGGTGTCCTGCCACGAGCTGGCGCACGAGCACGCGGCCGGACGGTGGGTCGCGCTCGGTGGCGGCGGCTATGCGGTGGTGGACGTGGTGCCGCGCAGCTGGACGCATCTGACGGCGATCGCGGCCGGCCGGCCGATCGACCCGGGCACGCCGGTTCCGGAGGCGTGGCGGCACGAAGTGTTCCGCAGGACACGGCAGTTGGCGCCGCAGCGGATGACGGACGGGCGTGAGCCGCACTGGCGGGACTTCGCCGACGGCGGTTACGACCCCGCCGACCGGCTGGACCAGGCGGTGCTGGCCACCCGCCGGGCGGTGTTCCCGGCTCACGGGCTGCTGCCGTGAAGGCCGGGCAGCCGCGGCGGACGGCAGGGGCAGTCAGGGCTGTTGGGGCTGTCGGGGCGTAACTCCGCACGGTGGGCCGGGGCCGGAGTACGGCCGGGCCGGCTCCGTCGGCCGTGGGTGGCGCCACGCCCACGGATGTGTGACTACCTGTCGGTTCGGGCATCCGGCGCGCGGCCAACGGGCCAGTATGGGCCGGGTGTCGGGGACCGGTGCGTTGCGGGCGCATCTGATCGAGGCGCGGCTCGCGGGGACGATCGCGACCCCGCGCGAGAAGAGTCTGGGCCGTTACCGGCTTTTCGCGGCGCGTGACCCCCGGGCGTTGCTCGGGCTGGAACCCGAACGGGACTGGTCGGTTGGGGAAGTTCTGCGACTCATGGGGCGGGAGTGCGGGGTTTCGGCCGATCCCGCACATACTTCCGGCCCTGACGAGATCGATCCTGATCGTACGATCGCGGCGCTGGACCGTTTTGCCGACCGGGTCGGCGAGGCGGCCGGCCGGCGGGCGCCGGTGCTGATCGGCACCGGCCATCCGCACCGGCTGCTGGAGTTCTACGCCGTCCTGGCAGACGCTCTCTCGTCAGCGGGCTGCACCGTCCTCACCCCGGCGTATGGCAGCAGTATCGACATGACGACCCGGTTCGGGCTACGTACGTACACCCTCGAATACGTACGAGGAGTCGCGATGATGCGCGAGCCCGGCGTGCGGGGCGCGCCGGATGCAGGGGGCGTGCACACCCATTCGCCGCTTCCGGTGCGTACCGCCCTCGGTGCCGCGGCGGACGTCATGGGGCCGCTGCCGGGTCTGGTCATCGGGGACCACGGATGGGTCTGCGGGGCAGGTCAGCTGGGCATCGAGGCCATTGGGCTGGCGGATACGGACGATCCCGCGCTGTTCGTCGGGCAGGCGGAGGGACGGGTGTCGGTGGCCGTTCCGCTCGATGATGCCGTGCGGTCCGTCTCCTATCTGCCACTGGTGCGATATGTGCTCAATCAGGCGCATCTGTCACGATAGGCGGCTGTTCACAGCTCCTCTTCCCCACTCGCATCACCCGCCCCTAATCTGGGGAGTGAGCGCATAGCGACGAAGAGTCACCGGAGGGGAAGCCGGTGCCCGTCTTATGCGGAAGGTGCAGGTGTGTCATGGCTGCGGACCAGAGGCCTCTCAACGAGGTCGTGTTTCTGACGGTGGCGGAAGTAGCTACTGTGATGCGTGTGTCGAAGATGACCGTGTACCGCCTGGTGCACAGCGGTCATCTGCCCGCGATCCGGGTGGGGAGGTCCTTCCGGGTTCCGGAGCAGGCGGTTCACGACTACCTCCGCGAGTCGTATGTGGGGGTGGAATCGGCCTGAGGGGCTTGTGCTGACCCTCGGATTACGCCGTACGCCCGGCGCCGGGTAGGCTGGCCCGATGTAGGTAGTGTGGGCTCGGACGCCCCGCACCGAGTGATTCGAAGTGAGCGAGGGTAGTCGTGGGCTCTGTTATCAAGAAGCGGCGCAAGCGGATGGCCAAGAAGAAGCACCGCAAGCTGCTCAAGCGCACCCGCGTTCAGCGTCGTAACAAGAAGTAAGCGACGCTGATCGCGATTTCGCAGCCCCCCATCACCTCTGTGTGGTGGGGGGCTGCGGTGCGTTCATGGCCCGAATGGGCGGTGCGTGGGCAGGAAACGCGGCCAGGGCATCGTGTGGTCATCACAGCGCAACACCGACCCGATAGCGTGACGGGCACAGCTCGGCTCAGGTGAAGGCCGAGGGCGGGAAGGAAGGGCTGATCTTGGGCAAGGTCGTGCTCGTCACGGGAGCCGCGCGGCAGCTGGGGGGCCGGTTCATCCGCCGTATCCAGCGCGACCCCGACGTCGACCGGGTGATCGGGGTCGATGCCGTGCCCCCGGAGCACCATTTGGGTGGCGCCGAATTCCTCAAAGCCGATATCCGGCATCCGACGATTGCCAGGGTCCTGGCCGAGACGGGTGTCGACACGGTTGTCCATATGGACATCAACGGCACGCCCCTGGGCAGCCGCGGCGGTCGCGCCGTGGTGAAGGAAACCAATGTCATCGGGACGATGCAGTTGCTCGGCGCCTGTCAGAAGGCGCCGAATGTGCAGCGACTGGTCGTCAAATCCAGTACGAGTGTCTACGGCTCCGCGCCGCGCGACCCGGCGGTCTTCACCGAGACCACCCCGCCGAAGTCGCTGCCCGGCGGCGGCTTCGCCAAGGACGCCGTCGAGGTCGAGGGGTACGTCCGGGGCTTCGCCCGGCGCCGGCCCGATGTGGCGGTGTGCGTACTGCGCTTCGCGAACATCCTCGGGCCGTGCGCGGACTCGCCGCTCGCCGAGTACTTCTCGCTGCCCGTCCTGCCCACGGTCCTCGGCTACGACCCGCGGCTCCAGTTCGTCCACGAGGACGACGCGATCGAGGTGCTGCGGATCGCCGCCTCCGCGCCACGCCGGGGCACGCTCAACAGCGGCACGTTCAATATCGCCGGGGACGGTGTGCTGCTGCTCTCGCAGACCTCCCGGCGGCTCGGACGGCCCACTCTGCCGCTGTTCCTGCCGACGGTGATGTGGGCCGGTACGGCGCTGCGGGCCATCGGTATCTCGGACTTCTCGCCGGAACAGATCCGGATGCTCACGCACGGCCGGGTCGTCCAGACGACACAGATGCGCGAGACACTGGGGTTCCAGCCGCAGTACACGACGGCGGAGACCTTCGCGGAGTTCGCCGGCAGCCGGGGACCCGGGCTGCTGCCGCCGGCGTCCCTCGCCCGTACCGTCGACCGGCTCGCCGCCGTGCTGCCCGCACGCGCGGCCCGACCCAGTGAGGAGTTCACCCACGATGGCGGACGCCAAGGTCATTCCCTTCGGTGAGGAGCCCCGGGCGCGTAGAAAGTCCCTGCGGGCCGGGCGTGCGGGGCGCGGTCCGGTGCTGGCGCCCGTACCGGAGGCGCGGACCGGGCCCGACGAGCCGGTGGCGCCCGGCCGTCCGGCGGAGCGCTCCGCGCGCTCCCTGGACGAGCGGATCGCGGGCGGACTGAACTTCCTGCGCCGGCGGATCACCGGCGACTACGAGATCGACGACTTCGGCTACGACGAGGAGCTGACCGACCAGGTCCTGATGTCGCTGCTGCGGCCGCTGGCCGAGAAGTACTTCCGGGTCGAGGTGCGGGGCATCGAGAACATCCCCGGGAAGGGCGGCGCGCTGATCGTCGCCAATCACTCGGGGACGCTGCCGCTGGACGGTCTGATGCTTCAGGTCGCGGTGCACGACAATCACCCGGCCCAGCGGCATCTACGGCTGCTGGCGGCCGATTTGGTCTTTGTGCTGCCGGTGATAAACGAGCTGGCGCGCAAGGCCGGGCACACCCTCGCCTGCGCGGAGGACGCGCAGCGGCTGCTGGAGCGCGGTGAGGTCGTCGGGGTGATGCCGGAGGGCTTCAAGGGCATCGGCAAGCCGTTCGCGGACCGTTACAAGCTTCAGCGCTTCGGGCGGGGCGGTTTCGTCTCGACGGCGCTGAAGGCCGGTGTGCCGATCGTGCCGTGCTCGATCGTGGGCGCGGAGGAGATCTACCCGATGATCGGGAACGCCAAGACGCTGGCGCGGGTGCTGGGCATTCCGTATTTTCCGGTCACGCCGACCTTCCCATGGCTGGGGCTGCTGGGCGCGGTGCCGCTGCCGACGAAGTGGACGATCCAGTTCGGCGAACCGATCGCCACGGACGGCTATTCGCCGGAGGCGGCCGACGACCCGATGCTGATGTTCAACCTGACCGACCAGGTCCGCGAAACGATTCAGCACACGCTCTACAAGCTGCTGGTGCAGCGACGCTCGGTGTTCTTCTGAGGGAAGGACCGGAAGAACACCGAGCGTGCCAGCACGGGACCGCTGATACCGCTTCAGTCCGCTTCGGGCGGCCGCCTGCCGCGGACTGTTCCGTGCTACTTCGTCAGGTCCTCGCCGTCGATGCCCAGACCGGGAAGCAGCCCCGGGATCAGCGGCGGGAGGGTGACGGCGGGCTGACCGGGCGTGTCCTTGCCCTTGCCGTGGCTGTGGTCAGCGGGTGGTGCCGGGCTGCTCCCCTTGGCCGGCGGGGCCAGCAGGCCGCCCGCGTCGCCGCCGAGGAGGCTGTCGTCCTGGGACGGCGAGGCCGACGGGCGGGGGGCGTGCCCCTCGCTGCGGTGTCTGCCGGTGCCGGGCCCGATGTCGGCGGGTGCCGAGTGGCCGCGGTGGCCGGATTCGGTGCCCGCGGTGCTGGGTGCCACGCGGTGGCGGCTCTTGCTGCCCGGGGCGGACGGCAGCAGTGAACGGAGCGGACCGACCTCGTCGTCTATGGCGTCGAAGACCGAGCTGACCTGGTCGCGGACGTCCATGAGCTGCACCGGGAGCCGGTCGCGCAGCTGTGTCCAGGTGTCCCGGTGCGACTTGGTGAAGGAGTTCAGCGCCTGGATGGGGTCGAGCGAGCCGTCGCGTTCGTACGCCTCGTGCAGCAGGCGGTGGCCTTCACCGGCGTCGTGCTCGATGCCGGAGAGCGCCTTGCGGACCTCGCCCAGCGATTCGTGGTCGAGGTCGGCGATGCGGCCGCGCTCCATCAGCCGCCGGGCCTCCATCATGCGCATGGACGCCTGGTCGAGGTAGAGCTGCCCGCGGTCGGAGTCGTCGTCGGCCATGCCGAGTCTGAGGTCCTCCATCCCGCGCTTGAGGCCGTACAGGGAGTCGCCGGGTAGTGCGTCGGAGCTGGCCGCCGCGACGCCGGTGAACGCCCCGGCGGCGACACCGACCGTCAGCCCGCCCGCCGCCAGCCCCTTGGAGAGCCGGGAGCGCGGGCGCAGCCGGCCGATCGATTTCGCCGCGCGGTGCGCGCCTTTGGCGGCGCGCTGCTCGGGCACCCTGGCACCGTCGGACGGAGCGCCTTCGGCGAAGGCGGCCTCCATCGCGGCGATGAGCTGGGCGCGCTGGACTGTTTTGACCTCGGTGGCCATCTCCGGCCTCGGGAGCTTCCCGAGGCCGTCGGCGACCGCCAACAGCCGTGCTTCTCCCGGCGTCTGCGCCGGTGTGTCGACCTGGTCCTCGGCCGCCGAGTCCTGGAGGTCCTGCTCCTCCAGGGACTGGGCGAAGGCGTTGGCCCGCCGGTGCACCGAGACATTCGCGATCACGGGCGGCACCTCCTCTCGTCATCCCGCTCGACTCCCCGGACTGGCTTTGACCATCCAGACGGACCGGACGGTTGCACGCCGTAATACGCGGCCACTCGTTCGAGTGAGAGGCAGCGGACGCGGCGTGACCGCATGGAGCCTGCATTCCGCACAACGAGCGGTTCGGCACTCGGGTTACGCACTCACGATGATCTGACCGACCGGGCACGCGCGGTCACCAAGCGTAGGCGAGGGGTGGTGTGGAGGGGCTGCCGGGGATGGTGGCAGGCGTCAGCGGGCGTCTTCCGGGAGGAGCCGCGCCAGGGTGCGCACGGCCCGGTACTGGAGGGTCTTGATCGCGCCCTCGTTCTTTCCCATCACCCGGGCGGTCTCGGCGACCGAGAGGCCCTGGAGGAAGCGCAGGGTGACGCATTCCTGCTGTTGGGGGTTGAGCTTGCGGACCGCCTCCAGCAGGGCGGCGTTGGACAGCGATTCGAGGACCGAGTCCTCGGGGCTGCGCTCGACCTCGTTGGCGTCGAGCATCTCGCCGGTGGTGACTTCCAGGCGGAAACGGGAGGACTTGAAGTGGTCGGCGACGAGGTTGCGGGCGATGGTCACCAGCCAGGCGCCGAAGTCACGGCCCTGCCAGGTGAAGGTGCCGATGCGGCGCAGGGCGCGCAGGAACGTCTCACTGGTGAGGTCCTCGGCCGTGGCCCGGCCGCCGACGCGGTAGTAGATGTAGCGGTAGACCGTGTCGGCGTACTGGTCGTAGAGGCGGCCGAACGCCTCGGCCTCGCCGGCCTGGGCGCGTTCGACGAGGTCCATCATGCGACGGCTGTCGCTGTCGGCGGGGCGACGGGCGGTGGACGTGCCGACGCCGGAGCGCCGGGTTCTGCCGGCGGCCTTGCCGACCGCGGTACTTCCGTCGGCCAAGGAGTAGCAGGGGCCGGCGGGGACGGCTGAGGCGATTGCGGGGACGGCGTACGCGGTGGGGACAAAACTGCGCAGGTGGTCGACGAGTGTCGTACGCAGCGTAGCCAGGCCCGAGGCGTCAACCCCGACGTGTGGGTACACGGGACTCCCAGAGGCAGAGCTTCCATCACGTGCAGTGCGGGACCATTCACCCGTCGTAGGGACGTGTGGGTTCCGGATTGCGTCTGAGGAGAATAACGCTTCGTACAGGCAGCGCTACACCCAGTTGCTCAAATCATCGATTACTTACGGTCCGTGCCGGGTTGGTTGCGGATCGAGTATCGAATATTGGGCAACTCTTGATCGGAAGGGGACGTAATCTGCCTGGTTGGAGGGCGTGTTGTGGTTACCCGGCGGCAACAGGACTGCCGGGAGAGTTGCCGGGGTAGGCAGCGGGGATGGCCCGCTGCGCTGCCCCGTGATCAACCCTGGTCAGCGGCGGCGGCGCTGGAGTGCGACCGCGGCGGCGGCGCCGCCCGCGACGGCGCCCACGACGGCCGCCGCCGGAATGCCGACCCGGACCGCCTTGCGGCCCGTCCGGTAGTCGCGCAGCCGCCAGCCGTGTTCCCGGGCGTGCTTGTGCAGCCGGCTGTCGGGATTGATCGCGTACGGATGCCCGACCAGCGAGAGCATCGGGATGTCGTTGGCGGAATCGCTGTAGGCGGCGCAGTGCGACAGGTCCAGGCCCTCGGCCGCGGCGAGCGCGCGGACGGCCTCGGCCTTGGCCGGGCCGTGCAGCGGTTCGCCCACCAACTTGCCGGTGTAGACGCCGCCGACGGATTCGGCGACGGTGCCCAGCGCGCCGGTCAGGCCGAGCCGGCGGGCGATGATCGTCGCGGTCTCGACCGGGGCCGCGGTCACCAGCCAGACCTTCTGGCCGGCGTCGAGGTGGGCCTGGGCGAGCGCGCGGGTGCCGGGCCAGACGCGCTCGGCCATGTACTCGTCGTAGATCTCCTCGCCCATGGACATCAACTCGGCGACGCGGTGGCCCTGGACGATGGAGAGCGCGCTGTTGCGGACGTCCGCCATGTGCTCGGGGTTCTCCGAGCCGGCCAGCCGGAAGTAGATCTGCTGCCAGGCGAAGCGGGCCAGATCGCGCTTGTGGAAGAAGTGGCGTTTGTACAGGCCGCGGCCGAAGTGGAAGAGGGCCGCGCCCTGCATGACGGTGTTGTCGAGGTCGAAGAAGGCGGCGGCGGAGGTGTCCCCGGCTACCGGGAACTCGGGCTCCCGCGGGGTTTCGTCGAGGGTCTCGTCGGCGGCGGGCGCTTCCTGGGTGGACTTCCGGGCGGCCTCGGCCGCGGCCTCGCCGGCCAGCACGCTGCGGGCGGTGGCGGGTCGTCTGCGGCGGGTGAACCATCCCGTGGGGAAGTGCGTTCCGGAGGGGCTCCTACCAGGGCGGTGATCGGGCGACGGGTGGGCCATGCGGCTAGCCTAGCCAGTTTGTTCGGAGCTTCCGGTTACGGCGGTATGTCCGGCAGGCCGGGGGCGGCCGACGGGTGCATTACGGCCACCGGGAGGCGGTACCGCGGTGGCCCCGGGGGCGCGCGGTTTCAGGCGCCCAGTGCCGAGCGCAGGCGTTCGGGGTTCACCCGCCAGAAGTCGTGCTGTGCGCCGTCGACGAGGACGACCGGAATTTGCTCCCAGTACTTGCGGTGCAGTTCGGCGTCCTCGGTGATGTCCTTCTTCTCCCAGGACGCGCCCGTCTCGGCGCACACCTTCTCGATCACGGCCTGTGCGTCGTCGCACAGGTGACAGCCCGGCTTCCCGATGAGGGTGACCAGGCGCTCGGCGGGGTTTTTGCGGGTGCTGCGGCTGAACAAGGGGGCCATGCGGCCATTGTGCCTGGCTCGCGGCGGTGCGCCGGTGGCCCGTGGTCGATTACCATCGGTGGGCGATTTGTAGGTTTCCGGGGGATATAGCGGTGAGGAGTGGAGGCGCGTGCTCCCGTCGGCGCTCCCGCGTTGCCGGTGCGAAGCGGGTGAACGGCGTGACAGGGAAGTTGGTTCCGCGAACCCTCGGAAAAGCCGCGTGACCCCGGTCACTTTGGGCGGACAAAGCGGACACCATCTTTGTGCACGCGTTCACAAAGACATAGCCTGCTGTGGACGGGGCGGTCCGGGGACAGACGGCCGCCCGCAGCCCCGCTCTACCCGCAGGAGCACCGTGGCAACTGGCCGAACTCACCGACCGGCGACCCGAAGCCGAGGCATTCCCGAGGCCACCGTCGCCCGTCTCCCGCTGTATCTGCGTGCCCTGACCGCGCTCTCCGAGCGCTCGGTCCCCACGGTCTCCTCCGAGGAGCTCGCGGCCGCGGCGGGAGTAAATTCCGCCAAACTCCGCAAGGACTTCTCCTACCTCGGTTCGTACGGAACCCGGGGTGTGGGCTACGACGTGGAGTACCTCGTCTACCAGATCTCGCGTGAGCTCGGCCTGACCCAGGACTGGCCCGTCGTCATCGTCGGTATCGGAAACCTCGGCGCCGCGCTCGCCAACTACGGCGGCTTCGCCTCCCGTGGCTTCCGCGTCGCCGCGCTGATCGACGCCGACCCGGCCATGGCCGGCAAGCCCGTCGCGGGCATCGCGGTGCAGCACACCGACGAGCTGGAGCAGATCATCGCCGACAACGGCGTCTCCATCGGTGTCATCGCGACGCCGGCGGGCGCGGCCCAGCAGGTCTGTGACCGTCTGGTCGCCGCCGGTGTCACCTCGATCCTCAACTTCGCGCCGACCGTACTGACCGTCCCGGACGGGGTGGACGTACGGAAGGTCGACCTGTCCATAGAGCTCCAGATCCTCGCCTTCCACGAGCAGCGCAAGGCGGGCGAGGACGCCGCGCACGACGGCGGGCGGACGGCCCCGGCGGTCCGCGCCGCCGCCACCGCCGCGGCGGACCGCAAGGGACCTGACGGGGATGTGCCCGCCGTGATGCCGGCATGAGTCTTCTCGTTGTCGGGCTGAGCCATCGCAGTGCGCCGGTGAGCGTGCTGGAGCGGGCCGCGCTGGCCCCCGAGGCGCGCGGCAAGCTGCTCCAGGACGCGGTGTCGGCGGAGCCGGCCACCGAGTCCGCGGTGCTCTCCACCTGTAACCGCATCGAGCTCTACGCCGACGTGGACAAGTTCCACGCCGGGGTCGCCGAGCTGTCCACCCTGCTGGCCAGCCACGGCGCCGCCGATCTGGAGGAGCTCACCCCTTATCTCTACGTCCACTACGAGGACCGCGCCGTCCACCACCTGTTCTCGGTGGCCTGCGGGCTGGACTCGATGGTCGTCGGTGAGGGCCAGATCCTCGGACAGATCAAGGACGCGCTGGCCGCCGCGCAGGAGCAGCACACCGCGGGCCGGCTGCTCAACGACCTCTTCCAGCAGGCCCTGCGGGTCGGCAAGCGCGCCCACAGCGAGACCGGCATCGACAGGGCCGGCCAGTCGCTGGTCACCTTCGGTCTGGAGCAGATGGCCGGTGACCGGGATGTCGCGGCGTGGGCCGGCGGCAAGCGGGCGCTGGTGATCGGCGCCGGTTCGATGTCCTCGCTGGCCGCCACCACCCTCGCGCGGGCCGGTGTCGGCGAGCTGGCGGTGGCCAACCGCACCGTGGAGCGGGCCGAGCGGCTCACCCGGATCCTCACCGAGCCGGGCGGCCCCGGCGCCGCGCACGGGCTGAGCGCCCGCGCGGTGCCGATGGACGCCGTCGCGGCGGAGCTGGTGCGCGCGGACGTGGTCATCTCCTGCACGGGTGCGGCCGGGCTCCAGCTGACGGGTGCGGCGGTCGAGGCCGCGGTCCGTGGGCGCGGCGGGGACCTGTCGCTGCTCGACCTCGCGATGCCGCGCGACATCGATGCCGCGGTGCACCGGATCGAGGGTGCGCACCTCGTCGACATCGAGTCGCTGGCCGAGGCGTCCGTCGCGGCCTCCGGTCAGCCGGAGTCCTCGGCGGGGGCGGTGACGGCCGATGTGGACGCGGTGCGCGGCATCGTCTCCGAGGAGGTCGCCGCCTTCGGTGCCGCCCAGCGGGCCGCGCACATCACTCCTACCGTGGTCGCCCTGCGCACCATGGCCGCGGACGTCGTCGCGGGCGAGATCGCCCGGCTCGACGGCCGCCTCCCCGACCTGGACGACAAGCAGCGCGCCGAGATCACCCAGACCGTGCGCCGCGTCGTCGACAAACTCCTGCACGCGCCCACCGTGCGGGTCAAGCAGCTCGCGAGCGAGCCCGGTGGTGCCGGGTACGCGGACGCGCTGCGGGAACTCTTCGATCTGGACCCCCAGACGGTCGCCGCCGTCAGCAGGGCCGACACGCGGGCCGACAGGCCCGATGCAGCACGGGAGCGGGCATGACTGACAGCACTATGAGGGCCCTGAGGCTGGGTACGCGGCGGAGCAAGCTCGCCATGGCCCAGTCCGGACACGTCGCCGAGGCGGTGCGCGAGCTGACGGGCCGTCCCGTCGAGCTGGTGGAGATCACCACGTACGGCGACACCTCCCGCGAGCACCTCGCGCAGATCGGCGGTACCGGCGTCTTCGTCTCCGCGCTGCGTGACGCCCTGCTCGCAGGGGAGATCGACTTCGCCGTCCACTCGCTCAAGGACCTGCCCACCGCGCAGCCCGGGAACCTGACGCTGGCCGCCGTGCCGGTGCGCGAGGACCCCCGGGACGCGCTGATCGCCCGGGACGGGCTGACCTTCGAGGAGCTGACCGCCGCCGAGGGCCGGGTGGCGCGCATCGGCACCGGCTCGCCGCGCCGCATGGCGCAGCTGAACGCCTGGGCCAGGTCGCTCGGCCGGCGCGTGGAGACCGTACCGATCCGAGGGAACATCGACTCCCGGCTCGGCTTCGTCGAGAAGGGCGAGCTGGACGGGGTCGTCCTGGCCGCCGCCGGGCTCACCCGGATCGGCCGGATCGACGAGGCGACGCAGCTGCTGTCGCCCGACGTAGTTTTGCCCGCCCCCGGCCAGGGGGCCCTGGCGGTCGAGTGCGCTGCGGTCAACGCAGACCTCGCCGCCCAGCTCGCCGAGCTCGACGACCCGTTCACCCGGGCCGCCGTGACCGCCGAGCGTTCCCTGCTCGCCGCCCTGGAGGCCGGCTGCTCCGCACCTGTGGGTGCGCTGGCCGACCTGCGGGCCGACGAACAGGCTGCCACCGAAATGCGCCTGCGCGGCGTCGTCGGTTCGACCGACGGCAGCGTGCTGGTGCAGCTGTCCACCACCGGGCACGTACCCGCCTCTCCCGACGACATGACGGCCCCGCTGAACATGGGCCGTGAACTCGCCGCCGAGATGCTCGCAAAGGGTGCGGCCGGTCTTATGGGGGAGCGAGCACTTTGAACCCCACCGCCCCTAACCACTCCGCCTCCGGTCAGGTCACCTTCCTCGGTGCCGGGCCGGGAGACCCGGGTCTGCTGACGCTGCGTGCCGTGGAGGCGCTGGCGCACGCGGATGTGCTGATCGCCGACCCGCAGGTGCTGGACGTCGTCCGGGTGCATGCGCGCGCGCATGTGGACACACCACTCCAGGCATCAGCTGACGAGGCGTCAATTCCCGTCACCTCCACCGACGTTTCGTCGATTCGGAACACCGCCAATCTTGTCATGGCGGCCGCCCGCTCCGGCAAGCGGGTGGTACGTGCCGTCACCGGTGACCCCGGTCTGGACGGGTATGTCGCCGAGGAGATGCTGGCGTGCGCCGCCGAGGGCATCGTCTTCGAGGTCGTACCCGGTGTCGCCACCGCGGTCGGCGTGCCCGCGTACGCCGGTGTGCCGCTGCGGGACGCGCAGGGCACGGACGTGCGCTTCATCGACGCCCGCAGTGCCGATGACCGCTGCTGGTCCGAGCTGGGCGCCAGCGATGCCACGGCCGTCGTCTCCACCACGCTGGACTCGGTGGCCGCGGCCGCCGCCGAGCTGGTGGCCGCGGGCCGCAAGCCCGACACCCCGCTGTCCGTCACGGTCGCCGGCACCACCACCCGGCAGCGCACCTGGAACGCGACCCTCGGGTCCGTCGCCCAGGTGCTCAAGGCCGCCAAGGTGCTGCCGTCACCGGACGGCGGCCAGCCGGTCATAGCCGTGGTCGGTGAGCGCAGCGCCGCGGCGCAACGGGGCCAGCTGTCGTGGTTCGAGTCCAAGCCGCTCTTCGGCTGGCGGGTGCTCGTACCGCGCACGAAGGAGCAGGCCGCGTCGCTCTCCGACCAGCTCGTCTCGTACGGCGCGGTGCCGCACGAGGTCCCGACGATCGCCGTCGAACCGCCGCGTACCCCGCAGCAGATGGAGCGCGCGGTCAAGGGCCTGGTGACCGGCCGCTACGAGTGGATCGCCTTCACCTCGGTCAACGCCGTCAAGGCCGTCCGGGAGAAGTTCGAGGAGTACGGCCTGGACGCCCGCGCGTTCGCCGGGATCAAGGTCGCCGCGGTCGGCGAGCAGACCGCCAGGGCGCTGGTCGACTTCGGCGTGAAGCCGGACCTGGTGCCCTCCGGTGAGCAGTCGGCGGCCGGTCTGCTGGAGGACTGGCCGCCCTACGACCCGGTCTTCGACCCGATCGACCGGGTCTTCCTGCCGCGCGCCGACATCGCCACCGAGACCCTGGTGGCCGGGCTGATCGAGCTGGGCTGGGAGGTGGACGACGTCACCGCCTACCGGACGGTGCGCGCCTCGCCGCCGCCGGCCGAGACCCGCGAGGCGATCAAGGGCGGCGGCTTCGACGCGGTCCTGTTCACCTCGTCCTCGACCGTCCGCAACCTGGTCGGCATCGCGGGCAAACCGCACAACGTGACCGTGATCGCCTGTATCGGCCCGGCCACCGCCAAGACCGCCGAGGAGCACGGGCTGCGCGTGGACGTCATGTCGCCCGAGCCTTCGGTGCACAAGCTGGCCGAAGCGCTCGCGGACTTCGGGGCGGCGCGGCGCGATGCCGCGATGGAGGCCGGCGACCCGGTCACCCGTCCCAGCGAGCGGCGGCCCGGATCGCGTAGGAGGGCTCGCAGTTGAGCAGTGTGACGTACGGAAACTTCCCCGGGGCACGGCCGCGGCGGTTGCGCACCACCCCCGCCATGCGGCGGATGGTCGCCGAACACCGGCTGCACCCGGCGGACCTGATCCTGCCGGCGTTCATCCGGGAGGGCGCTACGGCGCCGGTGCCGATCTCGGCGATGCCCGGTGTCGTCCAGCACACCCGTGACTCCCTGCGGAAGGCGGCCGTCGAGGCGCTCTCCGCGGGCGTCTCGGGGATCATGCTCTTCGGCGTGCCGGACGACGCGAAGAAGGACGCGCTCGGTACGGCGGGCACGGACCCGGACGGCATCCTCCAGGTCGCCCTCCGCGATGTGCGGGCCGAGGTCGGCGACGATCTCGTGATCATGTCGGACCTGTGCCTGGACGAGTTCACCGACCACGGCCACTGCGGGGTCCTGGACTCCGCGGGCCGGGTCGACAACGACGCGACGCTGGAGCGCTACGCCGAGATGGCGCAGGTGCAGGCCGACGCGGGCGCCCATGTAGTGGGCCCCAGCGGCATGATGGACGGCCAGGTCGGCGTCGTCCGCGACGCGCTGGACCAGACGGGCCACGAGGACGTCTCGATCCTCGCCTACACCGCGAAGTACTCCTCCGCCTTCTACGGCCCGTTCCGCGAGGCGGTCGGCTCGTCGCTCAAGGGCGACCGCAAGACCTACCAGCAGGACCCGGCCAACCTCCGTGAGTCGCTGCGCGAGCTGGCGCTCGACCTGGCGGAGGGCGCCGACATGGTCATGGTCAAGCCGGCGCTGCCGTACCTGGACGTGCTGGCGAAGGTCGCGGACGCGGTGGACGTACCGGTCGCGGCCTACCAGATCTCCGGTGAGTACGCGATGGTCGAGGCGGCCGCCGAGAAGGGCTGGATCGACCGCGACAAGGCGATCCTGGAGACGCTGACCGGCATCAAGCGGGCCGGTGCGAACATGATCCTCACCTACTGGGCGACCGAGGTCGCGCGGGGTCTCTGACGCGGCAGACCGAGCGGTCTCCCGGCGAACTGGGGTTTGCCGGGAGACCGTTGTGTTGTCGGGCGGCTGAACGGTCGTGGGGGCGGCGTGTTTCGATGGACAGGCCGCGCGTGTGGTGCGCGTGGACGGGGAGGGAGCACCAGTGGGCGTGGCTGAGGAGACGGCCGGATTCGCGGCGCTGCTGCGGGAGTTGAAGGACCGCTCCGGGCAGAGCTACGGGGCGCTGGCGAAGCGGCTGCACATGAGCACGTCGACGCTGCACCGCTACTGCAACGGCGATGCGGTGCCCGCCGAGTACGCCCCGGTGGAGCGGCTGGCGCGGTTGTGCCGGGCGACGCCGGACGAGCTGGTCGAGCTGCACCGGCAGTGGATCCTGGCGGACGACGCGCGACGGCGGGAGCGGGAACGCGAGCGGGAACGTAAGCAGGGGAGCGGATCGGGGGCGCGGGCGGGGGCCGGGGCGGCAGAAGGTGCGGGTGCGGCGGCCGGGGTAGCTGCCGGGGTGTCGGCCGGTGCCGGGGCTGCGGAAGGTGCGGGGGTGTCGGCCGGGCCGGTGGCCGCTCCGGTGGCCGAGTCGGACGTCGAGGCGGGGGACGGCGGGGACGGCGCGGTTCGTGCGGCTCCGGTGACGCCTGCGGCTCCGGTGACTCCTGCGGATGCGTCGGCTGCCGGGGAGGTGCCCGGGGCCGGGCCCGCGCCGGTGGCCGGGCCGGTGGCGGTGTCCGCGGCGGACGGTGAGCCTGTGGTGGCCGGTGAGTCCGTGGCGGCTGATGAGCCCGGCGGGAGCGGGCCGGTCACCGAGATCGGGGCCGGGCAGGTGCCGCCTGCCGGGGCGGCGCATACCGGCCGGCGCCGGCGGCGTACCGCGCTGGTCGCCGGGATCGCGGTGGCCGCGGTGGCCGTGTCCGCGGCGGTGGCCGTCGGGCTGACGTCCGGCGGGGACGGCGGTGGGCGGAAGACGGCCGCGGACACGGCGGCCGGGGCGGCACCCGGCAAGGAAGACTCCCGGGCCGGGGGCGCGGGCGGCGCGTCACCGTCCGCCGGGCCGACCGGTACGGGGAGCGCCGGTCCGTCCGCGTCGCACACGGCGAGGGGCGGCAGGGCGACGAAGGGCGCCGACGGCGGGCGGACCAAGCCCCCGGCGGCCGATACCGATCCGGGTTCGCTGCCGCTGAACGTGTTCGTCCGCCCGTATGTGTGGGAGGAGCCGTGCAGCCAGCGCTATCTGGTGGACAAGAAACCGGACGACATGGTGCCGCCGCCGGCCGAGGCGGACGTCCGCGGCTGGGTGTCCAAGCTGGGCGCGGTCTCCGCGGGCGAGCAGGTCGTCCAGGTGACGGTGCAGGGCGCGGGCGAGGAGACCGTGGTGCTGAACGCCCTGCGGGTGCAGGTGGTGAAGAGTTCGGCGCCGCTCGCCTGGAACGCGTACGGCATGGGTGTGGGCTGCGGCGGCGGCATCACCCCGAAGACGTTCGGGGTCTCCCTGGACGCGGCCCGGCCGCAAGCCGCCCCGGAGGGCGGGCAGCAGGACTTCCCCTACAAGGTGAGTGAGAAGGACCCCGAGGTCCTGAAGATCACCGCCCGCACCGGCGCCCACGATGTGCGCTGGTATCTGGTACTGGAGTGGTCCAGCGGCGGCAGGCACGGCACGCTGACCATCGATGACAACGGCGAGCCCTTCCACACGAGCGCGCTGGCGGGCCGGCCGCAGTTCGACTATCCGCTGGGCGGCAGCAACGAATGGATTCCCACTCCGGAGGATGAGGGCTGAGCGGGCGGTGTTCCGGACGGCTGAGGGGTCCGGCCGGTCTCCGCGCGGGCGGACCGGTGGGGTGCCGGGCGGGGGCCACTCCAGAGGGCGGCGTCATCACCTCGGCCGCTGCGCGCATCACCGATCGGTTGTGCGCCAGGGAGCCGAAGGGTGAGCCCTTGTCGGTGCCGGCAACCTGACGATGTCAGGCGGTCATGTGGGTGACTGCCACCGGTTCGCGCACGCCCGTGACCCGGGGGTGGTGGGACCGCAGGCCGGCGACGGTCTTCCGGATCGCCGGACGGTCGCTGACCTCGCTGGGCGAGACGCGTGCGGCGGCGAGCGGTTCGGTGGCCGTCTGCTCCGGTTTGCCCCACTGCCACCACGCCCGGCCGAGGTCGGTGTGTGGTGGCTCGGCGCAGCCGGTGCGGCGTCACATGTAGCCGGCGAGCAGGAGGAGAACGATCGTGGCGGATGCGGCGACCACGGCGATCGCCATGACGTCGGGGAGGTCGGAACGGCGGGGTCGGCAGCGGATCCACACGGTGGCTCCCGTTCGGCGGTAGGTCGGTCGGTGCTTGTCGGCCTCAGCTTGTGGTGCCGTCCGTCCCAGCCGCCACGGTCCGCCGGGTATAGGGGACGCAGGAACGTCCGAACGTGCTCTGACCTGCGTGAATGACCATTTCGTGGAACGCCGGGCGGGACGTCGGGCGAGCCCGCCGGGGCCGGGAAACGGGTCGGGGCGGTGCGGCGTGGGTGGGGTGGTGCGGACGGAACCGGCGCGGGTGGGCAGGAACGCGCGAGGGCCCGCACCGGGATGGATCTCCGGTGCGGGCCCTCGTCCGTCGTGGCCGTGCGGGTGGTACGGGTCGTGCGGGTGGCGGCCGGGTGGTGACCGCGCGGCGGTCGGTCAGAGGCGCTCGGGGGTGCGGATGCCGAGCAGCGCCATGCCCTGGTGCAGGGTGCGGGCCGCCAGGTCGCACAGGAAGAGCCGGTTGGCGACCTGCGCCGCGCCGCCCTCGGCCTTCAGGACCGGGCACTGGTCGTAGAAGGCCGTGTAGAGGGAGGCGAGCTGGTAGAGGTACGCGGCGAGCTTGTGCGGCTCGTAGGACTCGGCCACCTCGGAGAGCACCTCGGCGAACTGGTCGAGGTGCAGGCCCAGCGCCCGCTCGGCCGGGGCCAGTGCCAGCTCCGGGTGGGCGGCCGGGCGCTGCTCCGCGCCGGCCTTGCGGAGGATGGACTGGATGCGCGCGTACGCGTACTGGAGGTAGACGCTGGTGTCGCCGTGCAGGGACACCATCTGGTCGAGGTCGAACTTGTAGTCGCGGGCCGCGGAGGTGGACAGGTCGGCGTACTTCACCGCGCCGATGCCCACCTGGTAGCCGTTCTCGACGATCTCGGCCTCGCTCAGCCCGACCTTCTCGCTCTTCTCGCGCACCACCGCCGTGGCCCGCTCCACGGCCTCGTCCAGCAGGTCGACCAGCCGGACCGTCTCGCCCTCACGGGTCTTGAAGGGCTTGCCGTCCTTGCCGAGGACCGTGCCGAAGGCGAGCTGGACGGCGGCCACCTTGCCGTCCAGCCAGCCGGCCCGGCGGGCGGTTTCGAAGACCATCTTGAAGTGCAGCGACTGACGGGCGTCCACGACGTACAGCAGGGTGCTCGCGCCGAGGTTGCGGACGCGGTCGCGGATCGCGGAGAGGTCGGTGGCGGCGTAGCCGTAGCCGCCGTTGGACTTCTTGACGATCAGCGGGACGGGATTGCCGTCCGGGCCCTTGACGTCGTCGAAGAAGACGCAGAGCGCGCCGTCGGAGCGGACCGCGACGCCGGTCTCCTCCAGGATGCGGCAGGTCTCTTCGAGCATGTCGTTGTAACCGGACTCACCGACGATGTCGGGGTCGCGGATGTCCATGTCGAGCTTGTTGAAGACCGAGTAGAAGTAGATCTTCGACTCGTCGACGAAGCGCCGCCACAGGGCGAGCGTCTCCTCGTCGCCCGCCTGGAGGTCGACGACCCGGCGGCGGGCCCGCTCCTTGAACTCCGGGTCGGCGTCGAAGAGGGCACGCGACGCCTTGTAGAGGCGGTTGAGGTTCGACATGGCCTCCTCGCCGGAGACCTCGCCGCCCTTGTGGTCCAGCTCGTGCGGGTGCTCGATGAGGTACTGGATGAGCATGCCGAACTGGGTGCCCCAGTCGCCGATGTGGTGCCGGCGGATGACCTTCTCGCCGGTGAACTCCAGGATCTCGGTCATCGCGGCGCCGATCACGGCGGACCGCAGATGGCCGACGTGCATCTCCTTGGCGACGTTCGGCTGCGCGTAGTCGATGACCGTGGTGCCGGTCCCGTCGGCGTACGGGACGCCCAGCCGGTCGTCGGCGGCGCGCTCGGCGAGGGTCTTGATGATCGCCTCGTCCGCGACCGTGATGTTCAGGAAGCCGGGCCCGGAGACCTCGATCTCCTTGATCACCGCGCCGCTGCCGCCGGTCGGGATGCCCGCGACGACCTGTGCCGCCAGCTCCCGCGGATTGCCCTTGAGCTTCTTCGCCAGCGCGAGCAGACCGTTGGCCTGGAAGTCGGCCCGGTCACTTCGTCGCAGCAGTGGGTCGGCGGCGCCGGCCTCCGGCAGGGCTGCCGAGAGGGCGTCCGCGACGCGCTGGTTGACCGTGGCTGCGAGGGAAGGGACCGAGGTCATGAAGAGAGGCCGTTCCGTAGAAGGGAGGTAAGGAGAAGAAGGGGGCGGGTGGGAGTGGAAAGGGTTTGCCAACGAGTATCCCACGGCACTACCACTGATTTTCCGTCTGGGAGAATGGCACCGTCAGGCTTTTGTGCGCCGGACGGCGCAAGAGGAAGCAGCAGAAGAGGAAGGCCGATCGTGGCTCAGCAGAGCACCGAGACCGACTGGGTCTCCAGATTCGCGGACGAGGTCATCGCCGAGGCGGAGCGCCGCGCCGCCGGCACCGTGGCATCGGGCGCGGCCGCGCCGGTGATCGTCTGCGCCTCGGGGCTGAGCCCGTCCGGCCCGATCCACCTGGGCAATCTCCGCGAGGTGATGACCCCGCACCTGGTCGCCGACGAGATCCGCCGCCGCGGCCACGAGTGCGTCCACCTCATCAGCTGGGACGACTACGACCGGTTCCGCAAGGTCCCGGCCGGTATCGACCCGTCCTGGGCCGAGCACATCGGCAAGCCGCTCACCTCCGTCCCGGCCCCGCCCGGCAGCCCGTACGCCAGCTGGGCCGAGCACTTCAAGGCGGCCATGGAGGCGTCTCTGGCGGAGCTGGGGGTCGAGTACCGCGGGATCAGCCAGACCGAGCAGTACACCTCCGGCGCCTACCGCGAGCAGGTGCTGCACGCGATGAAGCACCGCGCGGAGATCGACGCCGTCCTGGACCGCTACCGCACCAAGGACAAGGCCACCGGCGCGCCCAAGAAGCAGCAGAAGCCCGTCGAGGCGGCCGAACTGGAGGCCGCCGAGGGCTCCGGCGCGGCGAGCGAGGACGACGGCAGCGCGGGCGACGCCGGCTACTTCCCGTACAAGCCGTACTGCACGGTCTGCGAGAAGGACCTGACGACGGTCACCTCGTACGACGACGAGAGCACCGAGCTGTCCTACCACTGCACCGCGTGCGGGCACGCCGAGACGGTCGTGCTGCGCGAGTTCGACCACGGCAAGCTGGTCTGGAAGGTCGACTGGCCGATGCGCTGGGCCTACGAGGGCGTGATCTTCGAGCCGAGCGGTGTCGACCACTCCTCGCCCGGTTCGTCGTTCGTCGTCGGCGGCCAGATCGTCCGTGAGGTCTTCGACGGCGCGCAGCCGATCGGCCCGATGTACGCCTTCGTCGGCATCAGCGGGATGGCCAAGATGTCCTCGTCCAAGGGCGGGGTGCCGACCCCGGCCGACGCCCTGAAGATCATGGAGGCGCCGCTGCTGCGCTGGCTCTACGCGCGCCGCCGCCCGAACCAGTCCTTCAAGATCGCCTTCGACCAGGAGATCCAGCGGCTGTACGACGAGTGGGACGCCCTGGAGCGGAAGATCGCGGACGGTTCGGCGCAGCCGGCCGACGTCGCCGCCTACACCCGCGCGACCGGCACCGCCGCCGGTGAGCTGCCCAGGACGCCGCGCCCGCTGCCGTACCGCACGCTGGCCTCGGTCATGGACATCACCGCGGGCCACGACGAGCAGACGCTGCGCATCCTGACCGAGCTGGACCCGCAGCACCCGGTCACCACGCTGGACGAGACGCGGCCGCGGCTGGACAAGGCCGAGTACTGGATCACCACCCAGGTGCCGGCGGAGCAGCGCACGATCGTGCGCGACGAGCCGGACGAGAAGCTGCTCGGCTCGCTGGACGAACCGGCCCGCACCTCGCTGCGGCTGCTGCTGGACGGCCTGGACGAGCACTGGTCGCTGGACGGCCTGACCACCCTGGTCTACGGCGTGCCGAAGATCCAGGCGGGTCTGGCGCCGGACGCCAAGCCGACGCCGGAGCTGAAGGTCGCGCAGCGCTCGTTCTTCGCGCTGCTCTACAACCTGCTGGTCGGCCGGGACACCGGGCCGCGGCTGCCCACCCTGCTGCTGGCGGTCGGCGCGGACCGGGTGCGCAAGCTGCTCGGCGGCTGAGGCGCCGCTGCGGGGGCGGCGGGCGCGCCGCCGGGCCGCGGCCCATGTGCGCGGA
Source organism: Streptomyces sp. x-80 (assembly GCF_046549095.1). Classification (NCBI taxonomy): domain Bacteria; kingdom Bacillati; phylum Actinomycetota; class Actinomycetes; order Kitasatosporales; family Streptomycetaceae; genus Streptomyces; species Streptomyces sp. x-80. Next base: position 488,193 of record NZ_JAJPWM010000005.1, on the reverse strand, counting down.
AGGGGTTCGGCCCCGGGGATCCTCGTCCCCGGGGCCGAACCCCTTCCCGTGTGCGGCGCCGGCGGCTCCGCGCGGGCGGCGTCGTCAGCCGTTCGCCTTGGCGACGGCGGTGACGGCCTCCTTGGCGGCGGCCTGGGCGCTCTTCAGCAGGTCCGCGGACTTCGGGGTGTCGGCGCCGGCCAGGCCCGCGCCGTTGTAGTTGAGGGTGATGACGACGTTGGCGGTGCGCATCACCACCGTCGCGTTGCCGAAGTCGTTGGCGTCCTTCTTCAGCTCGTAGGTGAGCGAGGTCGCCTCGTCGCCGGTGCCGTCCGTCTTGGCGGTCTTGACGTTCTTGGCGCCCTCGGTGGCCTTCGCGTCGTCGACCTTCTTGGCGTAGAACTCCGTGGCGCGCTTCTCACCGGTGCCGATGCCCTGCTCGGAGTCGTAGCGCTGGTAGCTGACGTCCAGCCAGCGGTACTGCGTGCCGTCGACGCCCTGGGCGTCCGAGCTGTTCCAGGCGCAGTAGCCGCGGGCGGTGTTGTCCGAGGTCTTGCCCTGCTCCCCGGACGCGTTCTTCACCTTGGGCAGCAGGTTCTTGATGGTGTCCTGGGAGAACGCTTCGCACGGGTTCGGCAGCTTCTTGTACTTCGCCAGTGCGAGGCTCGGTGCCGTGCTGCCGGCCGAGCTGCCGGGCGTGCTGCTGGTCGCGTCGGACGTGGCGGTGTCGCCGGAGCTGTCGGTGCCCGAGCCGGAGCAGCCGGCGACGAGCATCACCGGTACGGCTGCGCAGGTGAGGAGGCCGGCGAGTCGCTTGGCTGATCGGTGCATGGTTCCTTCGCTGTTCGTCGTCGTGGATCCGGCGTGCGACGGCCGTGGGGGTGGCCGCGCGGGACTGCCGGGCCCCGCGTGCGGGGGCAAGGCCGGTCCCGGACCTAGACGGCACGGTACGCGGCGGAGCGCGGTCGCTGCCCGGTCCGCGTCCGCGGGGTGGCGAATATCGCGGTGGGCATACGGGGCGAACCGGGTCAGCCGCTCGACGAGGGGCAATCGGCTCATTTGCCCGCTATCCGGACTTATTCGCCGATCCGGTCGGACAGCTCGGTGGCCAGCGAACGGGCCTTGTCCTGCAATTCCTGGCTCCCGGGCACCAGGGACTTGTCCGTGGACCACTGGTCGTAGGTGATCGTCACGATCACGTTCGACGTGCGAAAGACCACAGTGATGTCGCGGTGCACACCGGAGTCCGCGGTGGCGAGCTTGTCGTTGAGGAAGGCGGCGTCGGCGATGGCGTCCAGGATGCGCGGACCGGCGGTGGCGCCGGGCGTCCCGCTCGGATCGGCCGGCCCTCCGGAGCGGTCGGACGCCGCGCCGCCGTCCTGCGGCTTAGCCTCGTCGCCGGTGCCCGCCTCCTGGTCCGCGCCCTGGTCCGGGGCCGGGCTCCTGACCGCGTCCGCGGCCGTGCCCGTGCCGCTGTCCAGGGCGGCGTTCGGGGCTTCGCCCCCGGCGTCCGCGCCAGGGGGCCTGGTGCTGCCCGCGCCGGCGTCCTTGCCCTTGGGGGCGGAGGCGGTGGGGGAGGGGGAGCCGCCGGACGGTATACCCGCGGCCACCTCCTTCTTGCCGTAGATCTCCTGCGCCCGGTCGTCGTCGCTGACGGCGTTGTCGTACGAGACCACGCGCTGGATGTCGAGGGTCAGGTGGCGGGTGCCCTCGGTGGTCTCGCGTTTCCAGCGGCAGCCGACGCGGCGGTCGGTGTCGAAGGTGACGTCCGCCTGGCCCGCGTAGATCTTCTCGGCCTCTTCGTGCGAGAGCTGCCGGTCGTCGCCGGGCAGCATGGCCCGTACGGTGCCGCGCGCCGGGAGCCCGCAGGGTTCCGGGAGGCTCTGGTAGCGGCCCGGCTGGGCGGGGCTCGGCGAGGCGGTGTCGCCGCCCTTGGGGCCACCGTCCCGGCCGTCGCCGGTGGAACCGCCGGAGCAGCCGGCGAGGGCGGCGGCCAGTGCCGCGACCGTCACCAGCGCGGCACCGGGTACGAACGACTTCCGCCGCATCGTTCGCGGCTCCTTCCGGACGAAAAGCGGTTGCCGCCGGATGACGGCCGATGGACACAATGTCTACCGCACGACGCACCGTGGACGCCGGTCCGCAGTCCAAGATCGGATGTGGTGTCCGCACTTTGCGTTATGTGTCTTATAAGCCTTATTGGGGGGAATGAAAGAACTATGTCGTACGTCGAAGTGCCCGGTGCCCGGGTGCCGATCCGGATGTGGGCGGACCCGGCCACGGTCGAGGACGTGGCGATGCAGCAGCTGCGCAATGTCGCCACCCTGCCATGGATCAAGGGCCTGGCCGTGATGCCGGACGTGCACTACGGCAAGGGGGCCACGGTCGGGTCGGTGATCGCGATGCACGGTGCGGTCTGCCCGGCGGCGGTCGGGGTCGACATCGGCTGCGGGATGAGCGCGGTGAAGACCTCGCTCACCGCCAACGACCTGCCCGGCGATCTCTCCCGGCTCCGCGCCAAGATCGAGCAGGCGATCCCGGTCGGGCGCGCGATGCACGACGACCCCGTCGACCCGGGCCGGGTGCACGGCTTCCCGACGGCCGGCTGGGACGACTTCTGGCAGCGGTTCGACGGCGTCGCGGCGGCGGTGAAGTTCCGCCAGGAGCGGGCGACCAAGCAGATGGGTTCGCTGGGCTCCGGCAACCACTTCATCGAGTTCTGTCTGGACGACACCGGCGCGGTGTGGCTGATGCTGCACTCCGGCTCCCGGAACATCGGCAAGGAACTGGCCGAGTACCACATCGGCCAGGCCCAGAAGCTGTCGCACAACCAGGGGCTGGTCGACCGCGACCTCGCCGTCTTCATCGCGGACACCCCGCAGATGGCGGCCTACCGCCACGACCTGTTCTGGGCGCAGGAGTACGCCAAGCACAACCGGGACGTCATGATGGCGCTCTTCCAGGACGTCGTCCGCAGGGAGTTCCGCAAGGCCCGGCCGACCTTCGAGCCGGTGATCTCCTGCCACCACAACTACGTGGCGGAGGAGCGGTACGAGGGCATGGATCTGCTGGTGACCCGTAAGGGCGCGATCCGGGCCGGCAGCGGCGAGTACGGCATCATCCCGGGCTCGATGGGCACCGGTTCGTACATCGTCCAGGGCCTCGGCAATGCCGCGTCCTTCCAGTCCGCCTCGCACGGCGCCGGCCGGAAGATGAGCCGGAACGCCGCGCGGAAACGCTTCTCCACGCACGATCTGGAAGAGCAGACGCGGGGGGTGGAGTGCCGTAAGGACTCCGGTGTGGTGGACGAGATCCCCGGCGCCTACAAGCCGATCGAGAAGGTCATCGATCAGCAGCAGGATCTGGTGGCGGTTGTCGCCAGGCTCAAGCAGGTGGTGTGTGTGAAGGGGTGACGGCCTGGGGGTAGGGGCCGGTTTGCCGCAGGTGGACCGGTGCGACCAGCAGCCGGTCGGTGAACACCAGGCGCTGCTGGGGACCGGCCCCGCAGCCCGCCGCCGCACCGCGGCGCTCGCGCGGGCACGGCTGCCGGGCAGCCGGCCCGCCACTGGCGGCGAGTTCTGCGAGGAACTCGCCGAGGGGCGGAGGAGAGACACCGGATGCGGTGGGGTGGGAGTGGCGCGGTGCGGGAACGGGCCGCACGGGAGTGGGCCGCATGGGCCCAGGTCACACGGGCCCAGGCAGGCGTCACAACTCGCCGAAGCTGTACGGCCCTTCGCGCGTCATGGCCGATCGGTACGGCCGACCGGTCGAGCCCGTCAGGCGGACGGCAACAGCACGACAGCATGAGGATCGCCGGATGACAGTCGGCCCTGATCAGAACACGGATCCCGAGTCGCTGCCCAAGGCTGAGTTCGCCTTTCCGGGCCCGCTCCGCGACCGGCTCGTTGCCGCGGTCCTCGACGGATCCAAGACGGCAACCACCGGACTGCTGGCCGAGTACGAGCACGCCGGGGAACCACTGCCGTCCGTCGGCGCACGCTCGACAGTGGTCGACTCGGATGACCGTCCGGTGGCCGTCATCGAGGTGACGGAGGCGCGCGTCGTGCCGCTGCGTGAGGTGGACATCGCCCATGCGGTGGATGAAGGCGAGGGCTGCACCACCGTGGACGGGTGGCGGGCGGACCACGAGGAGTTCTGGCACAGCGAAGAGATGCGACGAGCGCTGGGAGACCCCCGTTTCACCGTGCACGACACCACCGCGGTGGTTCTGGAGCGCTTCCGCGTTGTTGGCCGCCTGCACGGCTTGGGTTGATCGACGACTGTTGCATCCCACCCCGTAAGCCCCAAGCCGTAAGCCTCAAGCCACCGATCGGGAGAGTGTCCGAGAGGGGCAGCCTTTCCGCGCCGCTTCGGCGGTCTCCGCCGGGTTCGGCGAGCGGAAACTCCTGACGGAGCACGCCAATCCGACGGAGCACGCCAAGCCGACCGGTCACGCCCAGCCGACCGGTTGCGGCGGGCCGACCGGTCACGGCGGGCCGGCGGATCAGGACGGGCCGAGTCCGCCATGGATGTGCGGCATGTCGTCGGCATGGTGTGGAGCACGGTCGGTCCGCTGCTCGGGGGGAACATCCGGTCCGTCCTGGTCATGCCCGGTGTCATGCGGTGCGTGGGCCGGGGACAGACCGGCCGCGTACGCCTCGAACCAGCTGCCGGACACCAGCTGCCCGGCCTGCGCCCAGGCGAGCATGCGGTGCAGCCCGTCCAGATGGATCAGTCCCTCGCGGACGGCCAGGGCGTCGTAGTCGCGCCCCGGAAGGGCCCGGGTGCTCAGGAACACGGGACGGCGCGGAGCCGTGCGCTGCCAGGTGAGTTTGCGCGCGCACAGCGGATTGGAGCGGGTGTACGAGGTGCCCAGCGTCGCCAGCCGGTCCGCCGCCGCGTTCACGGTCAGCCCGGTGTTGGGGATGAGCTCCACCTCTCCGTCCTCGCCCAGGTGCCAGGGGAGCACGACGCCTTGCACCTCCGGGCCGTCCAGCAGGACCCGGTGCCAGCGGCCGTGGAACTCCAGCTGCGCATCGCGGACGTGATTCTCGGCCTCGTCGTTGGTGTTGGCCTGGTCAGCCGGGTCGAAGGGATGCTCCTGGGTGAAATGGCGGAGGACCGCCTCGAACGGGACCGCTCCCAGCACTCTCATCCGCTGCGCCTTTCCGCCGCTTCGTACTCTTCGTACTCGCTGAAGTGCCACTCGGCGAACAGCTCCGGCCGTCCCGCGTCCGGACCGTGCGACCGGGCCACCGCCAGCACCTGCCGCCGGTACGGCTCGACCTGAGGTCGGCGCGGAGAAAGCCGGGCAGGGCGAGAAGCCGGGCGGTACAAGGAAGCCGTCCTCGGTGAAATTCTCCGCCTGAACACCGGTGGGATGGCACGGGCGTTGTCACGTGTCCGGCCCCCCGGTTCGCTCGGCCGTTGCCGCACGGACGTCACGGCGCTCGGACGTTTTTATCCCGGGCCGGTATGCGTCATGCCCCGGGTGCGGTGAATGGCCGAATGCGCATGCCCAGGACGGCAGGGGCCCGGTGACGGGGGCACCGGACAGCGCGGTGCACGTCACGCCATCGGCATGGGCGGTGGGTCATCGACTCATCGACTCATCGACGACAAGGCCGTCGGCTCTTATGTCGTTGCTGGCCGGGATGCCATGGTTGTCGGCTGCCCCGCGCGGGCTCAATTCCCGGTCTCTGTTCCGGGCTCAATTCCGGGATCAATTCCGGCTCGCATATGCCTGATGGCCCCGGTGGGGGTACGTCCGGGGCCATCGCTCTAGGTGCGGCCGTCGCTTTGTGTGCGATGGATTTGTGCAGGGCCATGGATTCATGCGCCATGGAGTTACGTACGCCGAGCGGCAGTTTTTCAGCGGTACGGGAGGCACCCGGCGGGCGGCGGGCCGTTCTGTGCGGTGGCGCCGTTCATTCTGCCGTTCGCCCTCGGACCCCCGACAAGTCAAGGCGCCGTCCATGTCACTTGGCCTCCGCGCACTACGCCTGGACGCAGCGCCACCACTGCCTCTTGTCCGTATCGCGTACGACCACGCCGAGCTTGCCCAGCTCCGCACGCAGCTCCGCGATGCTCTTCTCGTCGTCCTTCTCCAGCGCAGTGGCCCGCGCCTTGAAGATCGCGTTGCTGCCGGAGGGAAGGCCGGGCATATCCTCCACCCACCGCCGGTATTCGTTCTTGTACGGATCGCCATTCGGCAGCCACGGATAGCCGGCCGCCTGGAAACCGGCCGCGATCGACTTGACCGAGGGCAGGTCCGCGCCCTCGTTCTTGCTCTCCACGGCCAGCTCCTGGCCCCGCCCGCCGAGCACCACCAGCCGCTTGCCGTCGACGAACGCCGCACGGATCGCGGACCGGGGCACCGTCTGGCGGGAGTCACCGCGAGCCAAGGTGATCTGATCGTCCTCGATGGTGACGGTCACGTACTCGTGCTCGGCCAGGAACACGATCACGACCCCGACCAAGGCCCCCACCACCAGGCTCCCGATCGTCACCGCCGGCTCAGGGGCATTGTTGATGAGCTTCATCGGCCCCTCCCACGGCACCCAGGGCCAGGAAGCCGCCCAGTTGACCAGCAGCTTCAAGAGCCAGCCGGCCACCGCCCCCAGAACCGGAAAGCCGAGCGCCACCAGTATGCGGTCCGACCAGGCGTGGCGAATTATGGTCGCCGCATTATTCCGCGATGCTGATTTTCCCGTGCCAGGCAACTTAACCCGCCCTTTCCGTCGCGATGGATCAATAGATCAAATAGATCAATAGGTTCAGGTAAATAAATTGCACGATGCGTGATCGTGGCGTCATTGGTTGTCGGGCACGGCAAGGGTGGTCTGCGCGGCGATCGTGAGGCGGATGTCGTCGTCGGCGCGACGCGGCGCCGTGCTGTGGCCGAGCAGGTGCCGGGCCTGGCTTTCCGGTACGCGGCGTACTCCGGTGTCCCGCCGCGGGGTGGCGACGGTGGCCGTCGCCTGTGGTGCCGCACGACCGGCCGGGCGACGCTGCCGTGGCTGGTGACGGCCGTACCGGGTCCGCCGTGGACCGCGCACCGTGCCGAAGGCGCTGGGCGCCGACGCCTCGTTGCTCGGCGCGGGCAGCGCTACGGCACCGTGCTGAGCAGCCGTGACTGTTTCGACGACGTCGGCGGAGCGGGCGGACAGGCGGGGCGCGCCGGGCGGTCGGCCGATCGGCACGTGGAGCCGGACGGTCGCCGCGCGGAGCGCGTCCCGGGCGGGGCGGGTGTGGTCGGGGATCGCGAAATCCGCCAGGTGCCGGACCCCGTCCCGGGCCTCCCGCGCCCCTCCAGGGCGGAGTGTCCGCCGGTGATCGGGCACGTGGCCGTCGGCGGGACCCGCTGACCGGTCATCCCGGGCAGGCCCGCCGCCGTGTGCAGGTCGCCGCGGTCCATGGTCCCCTCTGTGCGGACCACCGCCTCCACCAGCACCCGGGTCGAAATTTCCAGCATGGTGCGACTGTAACACAACCGATCGCATGCAATGCGATAGTTTGGTTGGCGATAGTTTAGTGAGTGGGGGAGATGCGTGAGGGGGACACGTGGGGGAAACGCGTGGGGGAGACGCGCGGGTGCTGGTGGATACGGGGTTGGCTGCTCTCCGTGGTGGTGATGCGGCTGCCGGTCGGTGCTGCGTTCGGCGGAAGCGGGCCGACCCGGGCAACCCCCGCCCAACAGGCGCCGAAAGTGACGGGAGTTGTGCACTCGCCCAGCCGGTCGGCGCCGCCCTTCACGACGTGGACCCGCGGCGGCCGGCGCCCGCTCGGGAGCAGGCCCCGGCCGGTCGTCCAGGGAGTGCCGCAGCCGTAGTCGGCACGTGGCCGCCACGCGTGGTGCAGGGGAGGCGTGTCCGGCTCTCCGGGGTTCGTGAAACGCAGGTCGGGGTGCGGTGCGGCCCTCGGGGGAGGCGCCCTGGGCCCTCAGGAGGTGCGGTGGACCTTGGAGTTGGACGCCTGGGCGCGCGGGCGGACCACCAGGAGGTCGATGTTGACATGTGAGGGGCGGCTCACGGCCCAGGCGATCGTGTCGGCGACATCGTCCGCGTTCAGGGGCTCGGCGACGCCCTCGTAGACCTTGGCGGCCTTGGCCGCGTCGCCGCGGAAACGGGTGGTGGCGAACTCCTCGGTCTTGACCATGCCGGGGGCGATCTCTATGACGCGTACGGGCTGTCCGCACAGCTCCAGGCGGAGAGTTTCGGCGATGACGTGCGCGCCGTGCTTGGCGGCGACATACCCGCCGCCGCCCTCGTAGGTGGCCAGGCCCGCGGTGGACGACAGGACGACGACGGTGCCGTCGCCGGAGGCGGTCAGCGCGGGCAGCAGCGCCTGGGTGATGTGGAGCACGCCGAGCACATTGACCTCGTACATCGCTCGCCAGTCGGCGGGGTCACCGGTCGCGACCGACTCCGCGCCGAGCGCGCCGCCGGCGTTGTTGACCAGGACGTCGCAACGGTCGAGGGAGGCCGCGAAGGCGTTCACGGCGGCGCGGTCGGTGACATCGAGCGCGTATGCCTCCGCATGCGGCAACTCGGCGGCCAGCGCCTCGATGCGCTCCTTGCGGCGGGCGGTCAGCACGACGCGGTAGCCGGCCGAGGCCAGCTGCCGCGCGGTCGCGGCGCCGATGCCGCTGCTGGCTCCGGTGACGACGGCGGTACGGGCATCGGCGGTCATGGCGCTCTCCTCGGGCCTGTGGCGGATGTGGATGGGTGCGACGCGTATGACGTGTATGACGTGTGTACGGGCGTGCGGCGTGTGGCGGTGCGTAGGGCCCGTACGTCGTGGGTGGTGCGCGGCCAGGATATGCAGGCGTGGTCAGCGGCCTCGCGGCGCGTACATGATCACTGCCATACCGGCCAGGCAGATGAGCGCGCCGATGACGTCCCAGCGGTCGGGGCGGTAGCCGTCCGCGACCATTCCCCAGGCCAGCGATCCGGCGACGAAGACTCCGCCGTACGCGGCGAGGATGCGGCCGAATTCGGCGTCCGGCTGGAGGGTGGCGACGAAGCCGTACACGCCCAGGGCGAGCACGCCGGCGCCGATCCAGACCCAGCCCTTGTGTTCGCGGACCCCCTGCCAGACCAGCCAGGCGCCGCCGATCTCGAAGAGGGCGGCGACGACGAAGAGGGCGATGGAACGGGCGATCAGCATGCTGGACAGCGTAGGGAGGGGCGGGGGGTGGGCGGCGCAGTGGGCAGGTGGGAGACGGGAGAGGGAGGAAGGGAGGCGGGAGGCGGACGGCGGACGGCGGTCGTGGGACTCGGGACTTGGGCCACGGGCCCATCGGACGTGGGGCGTTCGGCGATGTGGCGGTATGGGATGTGGCGGTATGGGGGGATGAGGATGTGCAGACGGACGGTGCGGTGCGCACGGGATGCGGTCGGCGGGATGGGCGGAGCCGGTGCTCATCGGCGCCGGCTCCGCTGTCTCACTGACCCGCTGGTGTGTCCGCCGCTCGTTCTCGCGAGGTGCGGGGGCCGGGAGAGCCGGCGAGGGCGGGACTCCCGGACCCGGACCCGGACCCGCCGGCCGTGGCGTCAGCGGACTCGGTGCCGCCGGCCGTGGCCTCAGGGGGCTTGGTGCCACTGGTCGGGGCGATGTCAGCGGCTGGGGTGCCGGTGGCCGCGGTGCCGGTCCTGTCCGGGGTGCCGGTCCAGTGGGTGAGGGCGGTGCGTAGTGCGGCGGCGCGCTCGGTGGGGGCGGTGGAGTCGGTGGCCCAGGCGATATAGCCGTCGGGCCGTATGAGCAGTGCGGTGCGTCGGCCGCTCTCCCAGGAGGCGCGGATGACCCGGTCGTCCGCGGGCTGTTGGGCCGCGGGTTCGTCGGCGGGGGTGACGAGGACGAAGGCGCCGCGGCGCAGGAGTTCGTAGAGACGCCGGCCGTCGGCCAGGCGGAGGTCGGGAGCACGGCGGCCGGTGAGGGGGTGGGCGCCGGGCCCGGCGGAGTAGGCGATGCCGATGCCGGAGATCATGCGGAGCGCCCGTCCGGACAGCGGTCCCAGGTGGTTGATGAGCCGGAAGCCCACGGCGCCGAGAACACGCTGCGGCCAGGCGGGCAGCAGGCCGAACCGGGTGAGGGCGCCGCTGCTGCGCAGCACCATCTTGCCCACCGGGTGGCGCTCGGACTGATAGCTGTCCAGCAGGCTGTCGGGGGCTCGGCCGCGCAGGACCGCAGCGAGCTTCCAGCTGAGGTTGGCGGCGTCCTGGAGGCCGGTGTTCATGCCCTGGCCGCCGGCCGGGGAGTGCACATGGGCGGCGTCCCCGGCGAGGAAGACGCGCCCCACGCGGTACTCGGGGACCTGGCGTTCGTCGCTGTGGAAGCGGGAGATCCAGCGGGCGTCGTGCATGCCGTAGTCGCTGCTGAGGGCGAGGCGGGCGCACTCGCGGAGCTCGTCGAGATCGGCGGGGGCGTCGGTGGGCTGCTGGCGGCGCCGGTTCCAGCCCATGACGCGATACCAGCCGTCGCCGAACGAGCCGATCAGGAGGAGGGCGTCCTTGCCGGCGCTGACGGTGAAGGGGGAGGGCGGCTCCTGGGCCAGCCGGACATCGGCGAGGATCATGGAGCGGATGATGGCCTGGCCCGGGAAGGGCAGGCCGAGGGACTCGCGGACGGTGCTGTGCACGCCGTCGGTCCCCACGACGTACGCGGCGCGGAGGGTGCGGGTGCCGTCGGTGTCCCGGACGCGCACCGTCACGCCGTCGGCGTCCTGGTCCAGGCCGAGCACCTTGGAGCCGCACCGGAAGACGACCCCGGCCTGCCGGGCCCGCCGCTCCAGCAGCCGCTCCACCTTGAACTGCGGGGTGACCAGCATGAACGGGAAGCGGGACCGGAGCGTGGTCAGATCGAGCCGGAAGCCCCTGAAGAGCTGCACATGGCCGACCGGATGGCCACCCGCGATGAGCTCGTCGGCCAGGCCGCGGGCGTCCAGCTGCTCCAGGGAGCGGGCGTGTACGCCCAGGGCGCGGCTGAGATTGCTGGTGGTGTCGGGGCGGCGCTCCAGGAGAGTGACGCCGAGGCCGGCCGCCGCGAGGTCGCCGGCGAGCAGCAGACCGGTCGGGCCGGCGCCGACGACGATGACCTCCGTCGCCGGGGTGGTGCTGGTCGTGTGGTGCAGGGCCTCCATGACTGCCTCCAGTGCCAACATTACGCTCCATGCCAACATGTGTTGGTCAACGCTTGTTGGCAAGCGTAGATCTGCCGATCCTGGCGTGTCAACAGTTGTTGGCCTACAGTTGTTGGCATGGCCGAACACGCTCATCTCGCCCCCGCTGACGCACTCGCTGACGCACCCGCGGCCGCCCGCGAGGTGGCCGCCCGTGGCGCGTCCGCCCGTGACGTGGCCGCGGCCGAGGCCGTCGCGCGCCCGCGCCGCTCCGACGCGACCCGGGCCGCGATCCTGGCGGCCGCCCGGGACCGCTTCGCCGCCGACGGCTACGAGCGCGCCACCATCCGCGCCATCGCCCGGGACGCGGACATCGACCCCTCGATGGTGATGCGCTACTACGGCAACAAGGCGGGCCTCTTCGCGGCCGCCTCCGAGATCGATCTGCGCCTCCCCGACCTCACGCGGGTGCCGCACGACGAGCTGGGCGCCCGGCTCCTGCACCACTTCCTGGACCGCTGGGAGTCCGACGAGGTGCTGGCCGGCGTGGTGCGCGTCGGCGTCACCAACGAGGCGGGCGCGGAGCGCATGCGCGGGGTGTTCGCCGACCAGTTGAGCCCGGTCCTGGCCGCCGTCTGCCCGGTGCCCGAGGAGGCGCCGACCCGCGCCACACTGATCTCCGCGCAGATCCTCGGCATGGCGCTCTGCCGCTACATCCTCCATATTCCGCCGGCCGTCGACCTCAGCCGGGAGGAAACGGTCGCCTGGCTGGCACCCACGATCCAGCGCTATCTCACGGCCGAACGCCCCTGAGACGGCGGCACCCGCGCCGCGACCCGCGCCACATGCCCGGCGAACACCCGCCGGGCCTCCGGTGTCAGCGTCGTCAGGGCCACCATCGCCGTGAGGATCACATCGCACAGTTCGCTCTGTACGTCGTCCCAGGTGTGGCTGTGGCCCTTGCGCGGGTTCTGCCCGGTGGCCCCGATGACGGCCTGGGCCACCTCGCCGGTCTCCTCCGAGAGTTTCAGGAACCGCAGCAGCCGCTCCTGTTCGGGCGGCAGCACACTCTCCCGGTCGAGCCAGCGCACCAGCCCGTCGACGGCGTCCCAGAGAGCGGCCCCGCCCGAGACGTCGTGACCGGGGGCGGCCGGGTCCGGCGCGCCGTACGGGTCCGGAGTGTCGTACGGGCCCCGAGTGCCGTACGGGTTCTCGCACCGGGGACCGGGCGCGCTCCGGTCCGGCGCGGGGGACGCGTTCCCACCCGGAGCATCTGACGGGACACCGGACGGCGTGTCGGACGAGTTGTCGGTCGAGGCATCGGACATGGCCCGATTCTGCCCGCGCCGCCGCCCTTTCGTGCCTAGGGTGCAATACGGCCGGGGCGACGGTGGAGGCCGGTGCCCGAGGAGACGGCGGACGAGGTGGAGGCGGACCGCGGATGGACGAGCACCCCAGATCCCCCGAGCGGCTTCCCGAGGCGCTGATCGACTTCTACGGACTGGTGCCGCTGCCTCGTGAGGGCGGGCTGTACCGGCGTACCTGGGCCGGTCCCGAGCGCCCCGACGGGCGCCCCGAGGGGTCGGCGATCGTCCTGCTGCTGACCGCCGGACGCGAAGGCCGCTCCGCCCTGCACCGGCTGCCCACCGATGAGATCTGGCACTTCTACCGCGGTGATCCGCTCGCCCTCCTCCTGCTGACCGAGGGCGGGGGAGAGGGAGCGCGGAAGGAGACGGAAGAGGGCGCGGACAACGGCCCCGGCCCCGGCACGGCCCGTACGGTCGTCCTCGGGCCGGACATTCTGGGCGGCCAGCACGTCCAGTTCACGGTGCCGGCCGGCACCTGGATGGGCGCCGAGGTCGCCGAGGGCGGCTCCTGGGCGCTGCTGGGCTGCACGATGGCGCCCGGTTTCACCTTCGAGGACTACGAGCACGGGGACGCCGCCGAACTGGCCGCGCGCTTTCCCCAGGAGGCGGCGCGGATCACCGCGCTGGGACGCCCATGACCAACGACCGCGATGACCGCGACGATCACCCCGCAAGCCCCGCAAGCCCCGCAAGCCCCGCAAGCCCCGCAAGCCCCGGCACCACAGGCCGCCCCGACCGCCCCGACCGGGCCGGGCACCCCCACCGGCCCGGCCCCCCGCTCCCGGACCTCACCGGCGAGGTGGTCCTCGTCACGGGGGCGAGCGGCGGTATCGGGCGGGGGATCGCGCTGCGGTTCGCCGCCGCCGGGGCCGCCGTCGTCGCGCACTTCCGTACCCGGGCGGACGCCGCGCGGGCGCTCGTGGCGGACATCCAGGAGGGCGGTGGCAGCGCGCTGGCGCTGGGCGCCGATCTGGCCGTCGAGGAGGAGTGTCACCGGCTGGTGCGCGAGGCGGCCGGCTGGCGGGGCCGGCTGACGGCGCTGGTGAACAACGCGGGCGTGCAGCCGACCCAGGAACTGGCGGCGATGTCGCTCGCCGACTGGCGGGCCGTGGCGGACCCCGATGTGCACAGCGTCTTCGCCTGTACCCAGGCCGCGGCGGTGGTGATGCGGGAGGGCGGCGGCGGGTCGGTCACCCATATCGCGTCCATCGAGGCGGCCCGGCCTGCGCCGCACCACGCCCACTACTGCGCCGCGAAGGCGGCGGTGGTGATGCACGCGCGGTCGGCGGCCCTGGAGTACGGGGCGTACGGCATCCGGGTCAACAGCGTCTCGCCGGGGCTGATCGCGCGCCCCGGTCTTGAGGAGGCGTGGCCGGAGGGGGTGCGCCGCTGGCGGGCCGCGTCGCCCACCGGGCGGTTGGGGCGGCCCGAGGACATCGGCGACGCCTGTGTCTTTCTCGCCTCGCCGATGGCCTCCTGGATCACCGGGCAGGACCTCGTCGTCGACGGCGGGGTCTCGGCCCGGCCGACGTGGTGAACGGCGCGCGGCCGCCACGGCCCTGCCGGGCGGGGCCGTGGCGGGGGTGGCGTGTGGTCAGGGCCACACCAGGCAGTACGCCTGATGTCCCGCGTCGTGCAGCCGGTGGCTGAAGTCCTGCCAGGCGTGCAGCAGCTGGTAGACGGCGAAGGCGTCGCGGGGGCCGCCGCGGTCCGGGACGGTGGACCAGATGAAGGCGGCCGCGCCGACCGATTCCTCGCCGACGCCGCGCAGCGGGTCGACCACCGTCATGGGCAGTTTGACGACGGCGTAGTCGGGGTGCAGGACGACCAGTTCGAGCGGGGGAACCTTATGGAGCGGTATGCCCTCTATGCCGGTGAGGACCATGGCGGCCATCGTCTCCGGCTTGATCTTCGTGAACATGCCGCCCATGCCGAGTTCGTCGCCGCCGAGCTCCTCGGGGCGCATCGAGATCGGCACCCGGGCCGCCGTGGCGCCGTTCATCGCACCGAAGTACTTGTACGTCACCCCCATGCGGCCGCCCCTGCGTTCCCCGCCGTCGATGTCCTCGCGCCGGTGACGGCCGCGCTGGGCGCGCTCGGGACCCAGGTCATCGGTCCCCTCGCCGAGTTCGCCACCGCGATGCATATCTCCACCCGAACCACTCGCAGCCACCGCCGCGCAACCTGATCATCGTCCCAGAGACCTCCCCCGTCACCGGCGGGTGAAACGCCCGGCCGCACGCTCCCGTGCGCCTCTGAGACCATTGGTTACGTGACTTATTCGTACGCCGCCCCAGTTTTGCAGACGCGCAGGGGCTGAGGCCCGGTCGAGAGCGAGAGGAATCAAAAAGGGACCGAGATGGGACCAAGCGGTGCCCCCGGATGGTCCCGCCGGGAGATTCCCGCTCGTTTCAACGTCGTTGTCAGCCGGGTCGTGTCCGTGTGCCGCCGCCCTCCCACCGTCTACGCAGGTCAGGATCACAGTGCCTTTTCCGTATGAAGCCCCTGTTTCGCAGTCGCTCTTCGACCGCGCGTCCGTGGTGACGCCCGGTGGCGTGAACTCCCCGGTGCGGGCGTTCCGTGCCGTGGGCGGTACGCCCCGGTTCATGGTGTCCGGTAGTGGTCCGTACCTCACCGACGCCGACGGCCGTGAGTACGTCGACCTCGTGTGCTCGTGGGGGCCGATGATTCTCGGCCACTCGCACCCCGCGGTGCTCGCCGCGGTCCAGGAAGCGGTCGGCCGCGGTACGTCCTTCGGTACGCCCGGTGTGGGCGAGGTCGAGCTGGCCGAGGAGATCGTGGCGCGGATCGCGCCGGTCGAGCAGGTGCGGCTGGTCTCCAGCGGTACCGAGGCGACGATGTCGGCGATCCGGCTGGCGCGCGGGTTCACCGGCCGGGCGAAGGTGATCAAGTTCGCGGGCTGCTACCACGGGCATGTGGACGCGCTGCTGGCCGCGGCGGGCTCCGGTGTGGCGACCTTCGGGCTGCCGGACACTCCGGGTGTGACCGGTGCGCAGGCCGGCGACACGATCGTGCTGCCGTACAACGACATCGAGGCGGTGCGGGCCGCGTTCGCCGCGCACCAGGGCGAGATCGCCTGTGTGATCACCGAGGCGTCGCCGGGCAACATGGGCGTGGTGCCGCCGCTGCCCGGCTTCAACCAGGGGCTCAAGGACGTCTGCGCGGCGAACGGCGCGCTCTACATCTCCGACGAGGTCATGACGGGCTTCCGGGTCAGCAGGGCCGGCTGGTACGGGATCGACGGCGTCCGCCCCGACCTGATGACCTTCGGGAAGGTCATGGGCGGCGGCTTCCCGGCGGCGGCGTTCGGCGGCCGCGCCGACGTCATGGCGCATCTCGCGCCGGCCGGCCCGGTCTACCAGGCGGGCACCCTGTCGGGGAACCCGGTCGCCACCGCCGCGGGGATCGCGCAGCTGCGGCTGCTGGACGACGCCGCGTACGAGACGGTCGACGCGGTCTCGGCGGAGGTGCGGGGGCTGGTCGCCGCGGCGCTGACGGAGGCGGGCGTCGCGCACCGGGTGCAGGTCGCGGGCAACATGTTCTCGGTCTTCTTCACGGACGCCGAGGTGACCGACTACGACGCCGCCAAGGCGCAGGAGTCGTTCCGTTTCACCGCCTTCTTCCACTCGATGCTGGCGCAGGGCGTCTATCTCCCGCCGTCCGCCTTCGAGTCGTGGTTCGTCTCGGCCGCGCACGACGCCGCGGCCGTCGAGCGGATCGCCGCCGCGCTGCCGGCCGCGGCGCGGGCCGCCGCTGCGGCGACCGCCTGACGGGACGCGGGCCGTCGCGCCGGGCCGGCCGGCCGGGGCGGACCGTGCCACGGCCCGCCCCGCGAACCGGCGGCCCCGCGAACCGGCGGCCCCGCGAACCGGCGGCCCGGCGCATCCGCGACCCGGCGACAGACCCGAGACGACTGAATGAATGGGTGACATGAGCAGCGAAGACATCACCGTGGTGCACCTGATGCGGCACGGCGAGGTGCACAATCCCGACGGTGTCCTCTATGGGCGCCGGCCCGGATATCACCTCTCCGACCTGGGCCGGGAGATGGCCGACCGGGTCGCGGAGCATCTCGCGGAGCGGGACATCACGCATGTCGTCGCCTCTCCGCTGGAACGTGCCCAGGAGACGGCGACGCCGATCGCGGGTGCGCACGGACTGGCGCTGACCACCGACGAGCGGCTGATCGAGGCGGCCAACGTCTTCGAGGGCAAGACCTTCGGGGTGGGCGACGGCGCGCTGAAGAAGCCCGCCAACTGGAAGTACCTGACGAATCCGTTCCGGCCCTCCTGGGGCGAGCCGTACATCGAGCAGGTCGTGCGGATGATGGCGGCGCTCGGTGCGGCGCGGGACGCGGCGCGCGGGCACGAGGCGGTGGCGGTCAGCCATCAGCTGCCGATCTGGATCGTGCGCAGCTTCGCCGAGCGGCGCCGGCTCTGGCACGACCCGCGCAAGCGGCAGTGCACGCTCGCCTCGCTGACGTCGTTCACCTTCCACGGCGACAAGATCATCTCGGTCGGTTACACGGAACCGGCACGTGATCTTGTGCCGTCCCATCTACTGGCGGGCGCCAAGCCGGTCAAGGGGAAGGCCAAGGCTTTCGGGGCCTGAGCTTGCATCAGTTGGCGTTATGTCAATAGTGAGAAGAATAAGAGATTTGAGCGAATAATCCGGAACCTCCGCCCTCGATGTGCCCTCTTCTCAGTTGTCCGTTTATATGGATATTGAGCTTGGCGAGCACGGAGGGCGAGGGTAATGCGCGCGATCAGTCGGCGGAGCCTGCTGGGGATGGGAGTGGGGGCGGCCGCGGCGCTGGGTGTCGCGGGCTGCTCCTCCGGCTCGGACACCGAGGCGGACAAGCAGCGGGTGAAGGACTCGGTCAAGGCCCGGTCGAAACTCATCGGCGACGGCTCGACCGCCGACTCCGGGGCGCAGCCCAACCAGCCGGACAAGCCCCAGCGGCTGGAGCCCGGCCAGACCCCGCCGCAGTTCGTGATCTTCTCCTGGGACGGCGCGGGAGAGGTCGGCAACGGCCTCTTCCCCCGGTTCCTCAAGCTCGCCAAGGACCACGGCGCGGCCATGACCTTCTTCCTCTCCGGGCTGTATCTCCTGCCCGAGTCGAAGAAGCACCTCTACCGCCCGCCGAACAACAAGCCCGGCGCCTCCGACATCGGCTATCTCACCGACGACCACATCAAGGAGACGCTGAAGAACGTCCGCGCGGCATGGCTGGACGGCCATGAGGTCGGCACCCACTTCAACGGCCACTTCTGCTCGGGCTCCGGCACGGTCAAGCACTGGACGCCGCAGCAGTGGCAGTCCGAGATAGACCAGGCGATGGACTTCGTCACCAAGTGGCGTACGAACACCGGCTTCACCGACCTGGAACCGCTGCCCTTCGACTACCAGAAGGAGCTGACCGGCGGCCGCACCCCCTGCCTGCTGGGCCAGGAGAACCTGCTGCCGACGGCCAAGCGGCTCGGCTGGCGCTACGACGCCAGCTCGCCCGGCGGCCTCCAGATGTGGCCCAGGAAGAAGATGGGCGTCTGGGACTTCCCGCTCCAGCAGATCCCGTTCCCCGGTCACTCGTTCGAGGTCCTGTCGATGGACTACAACATCCTCGCCAACCAGTCGAAGAACACCACGAAGGCGCCGCCGGCCAACTACCCGGGCTGGCGCAAGCAGGCCACCGACGCGTACATCTCCGGCTTCCAGCGGGCCTACGAGACCAACCGCGCGCCGTTCTTCATCGGCAACCACTTCGAGCAGTGGAACGGCGGCATCTACATGGACGCCGTCGCCGAGGCGCTCAAGCACATCGCGAACGAGCAGCACAAGGACGTCCGGCTGGTGTCCTTCCGCCAGTTCACCGACTGGCTCGACGCGCAGGACCCCGCGGTGCTCGCCAAGCTCCAGCGGATGGGCGTCGGGCAGAAGCCGGCGGCGGGCTGGAAGTCGTTCCTGACCGCGGCCTGAGACCGTCCCACCGCCCCTGACATGCCGTTTTGTCCGGGGCGGGGTGGGGTGAGGGGGGCGCGGAAAATCGGGAAACGGCCCATGCGAAACTTTTCACATGAGTGCCTGCCGCGCCCCACGCCGCCTCAACCGCCGCCGTGTCACCCTGCTCGCCGCGGGGGCCGCGGCCGCGTCGCTGACCCTGAGCGCCTGTGGGGAAGGCGCCTCCGGCGGTTCCGCGCAGACCCAGTTCGTCCAGGGCAAGGACGGTATCGACACGGTCGCCAAGGCGGAGCGGCAGCCGGTGCCCGAGCTCTCCGGTGAGACCACCACCGGCAAGAAACTGGCCGTCGCCGACTACAAGGGCAAGGTCGTCGTCCTCAACATCTGGGGATCGTGGTGCGGGCCGTGCATCGGCGAGGCGCCGAACTTCGCCAAGGTCGCGAACGAGACCAAGGACAAGGGCGTCCAGTTCATCGGGATCAACACCAGGGACGCCGAGAAGTCGCAGGCCGTCTCCTTCGAGGAAGAGCACAAGGTGCCCTATCCGAGTCTCTTCGACCCGGCGGGCAAACTGATGCTGCGCTTCCCCAAGGGCAGCCTGAACCCGCAGTCCATCCCCACCACCATCGCCGTCGACCGCCAGGGCAGGATCGCCGCCCGCTCGATCGGCCCGCTCACGGAAGACGATCTGCGCAAGATGGTCGATCCGCTGATCGCCGAGAAGTGATCGCGTGATGCTGCTCGCCGCCGCGCAGAACCAGACCATCCTGACCGGCGCCCTGCTGGCCGCCGTGCCCGTCGCGCTCCTCGGCGGCCTGGTCTCCTTCTTCTCCCCCTGCGTCCTGCCGCTGGTCCCCGGCTATATGTCGTACGTCACCGGCGTCACCGGCACCGACCTCGGCGACGCCAAGCGCGGCCGGATGCTGGCTGGCGCCTCGCTCTTCGTCCTCGGCTTCACCGCCGTCTTCGTCTCCGGCGGCGCCCTCTTCGGGTACTTCGGGTCCGTCCTCCAGAGCCACAAGGACCTCATCTCGCGGATCCTGGGCGTCCTGATGATCCTGCTCGGGCTGGCGTTCGCGGGCGTCCTCAAACGCTTCGGCCAGCGCGAGCTGCGCTTCCACAAGAAGCCCGCGATGGGGCTGCTCGGCGCGCCGGTGATCGGGGTGCTCTTCGGCGTCGGCTGGACGCCCTGCCTGGGCCCCACCCTCACCGCCGTCAACACCCTCTCGCTCTACGAGGCGAGCGCCTGGCGCGGCGCCCTGCTGACCGTCGTCTACTGCCTGGGCCTGGGCCTGCCGTTCATCGTCGTCGCGCTCGCCTTCCGCCGGGCGCTCGGCGCGTTCGGCTGGGTCAAGCGGCACTACGTGTGGGTGCTGCGGACCGGCGGCGGCATGATGGTCGCGCTCGGCATCCTCCTCGTCACCGGCGTCTGGGACACCATGATGTCCGAGGTCCAGAGCTGGACACAGAGCTTCACCGTTGGGATCTGATCGATGTCCACGAAGACCGACACCCCCCGCGACCCGGGACCGGACGCGGACCCGGGCACCGGCGCGCAGGCCACCCCGGACGCGGGCGCGGACCTCGGCGCGGCCGGCTCCCGGCTCTCCACCGCCCCCAGGGAAGAGATCACCTTCCCCTCGCTCGGGCCGGTCGGCTGGGCGCGGTGGTTCTGGCGGCAGCTCACCTCGATGCGGGTGGCGCTGCTGCTGCTCTTCCTGCTGTCGATCGGTGCGATCCCCGGCTCGCTGATCCCGCAGACCAGCATCGACCCCGTCAAGGTCGAAGACTTCATGACCGAGCACCCCACCCTCGGGGGGATCTACGACAAGCTGGGGATGTTCCACGTCTACAGCTCGGTGTGGTTCTCGGCGATCTACCTGCTGCTGTTCATCTCCCTCATCGGCTGCATCCTGCCGCGCAGCTGGCAGTTCGTCGGGCAGCTGCGCAGCCGTCCGCCGGGCGCGCCGCGCCGGCTGACCCGGCTGCCCGCGTACACCACCTGGCGTACGGACGCGGAGCCCGAGGCGGTGCTCGCGGCGGCGCAGCGGGTGCTGAAGAAGCGGCGGTTCCGGGCCCACCGGGACGGCACCGCGGTCGCCTCCGAGAAGGGCTATCTGCGCGAGGTCGGCAACCTCGTCTTCCATATCGCGCTGATCGCGATGCTGGTGGCGTTCGCCGTGGGCAGCCTGTGGAAGTCCGAGGGCGGCAAGCTGCTGACCGAGGGTGACGGCGGCTTCGCCAACAGCCTCACCCAGTACGACGACTTCAAGTCCGGCCCGTTCTTCGACACCAGCGCGATGGAGCCGTTCGGCTTCTCGCTCGACAAGTTCGACGCGACGTACGAGCGGACCGGGCCGCAGAAGGGCACCCCGCGCACCTTCCGCGCCCACATCACGTACTTCAGCGGCGCGGACGGCGCACCGCACAAGACCGCGATCGAGGTGAACGAGCCGCTCGACATCGCGGGCTCCAAGGTCTACCTGCTCTCGCACGGCTACGCGCCGGTGGTCAGCGTCAAGGACGGCCGCGGCAAGGTCGTCTACAAGGGCGCGGTGCCGTTCCTGCCGCAGGACACCAAGAACTTCACCTCGACCGGTGTGGTGAAGGTCCCCGGCGCGCAGACCCAGGACGGCAAGCCCAATCAGCTCGGGTTCCAGGGCTTCTTCGTGCCGACGTTCGGCGGCAAGGGCTCCGGTTCGATGTTCTCGCAGTTCCCGGCCCTGGACTATCCAGTGCTGACGCTCACCGCCTACCACGGTGACCTGGGCGTCTCCTCCGGGCTGCCGCAGAGCGTCTACAAGCTGGAGCGCAAGAACCTCAAGCAGTACGTCGACGGCTCGGGCAAGAAGGTCGCCAAGATGATGCTGCCCGGCGAGTCGATGACGCTGCCCGGCGGCGACGGCAGCATCACCTTCGAGGGCATCAAGAACTGGGCCAGCTTCAAGGTCACCCACCAGCCCGGCAACGGCCTCGCGCTGACCGGCGCGGTCGCCGCCCTGCTCGGCCTGGCCGGCTCGCTGTTCATCCAGCGCCGCCGGGTGTGGGTGCGCGCCGAGCGGGTCGAGGAGAACGGCGTCGGCGTCACCGTCGTCGAGATCGCCGGTCTCGGCCGCAGCGAGTCGCCCCGCCTGGGCGAGGAACTCGCCGATATCGCCGTGGCGCTGGGGCCGGACGCCCCGCCTGCCGCGGATCCGGACCCCGGAGCCGCACCGGAGCCCGGCCCCGAAGACTCCGCGGAGCCCACCGACTCTGCCGATCCTGCTGATCCCTCCGAAGGAGCGCGCGCGTGAATATCGCTGCCGCAGCCAACGAGACGCTGGCACACAACAGCAATGTGCTCGTCTATTCGGCGATGGCCGTCTACACCCTGGCCTTCCTCGCGTACATGGCCGAGTGGGTGTTCGGCTCCCGCAGCAAGGTCGGGCGCACCGCGGCCGCGCTGACCAGCGAGGCGCGGACCCCCGCCGCGGCCGCCACCCGGGTGGACCGGAAGGGTGGCACGGCCGTCCTGGAGCGCCCGAAGGTCGTCACCAAGGCCGCCCCGGGCAGCCGCGACGTCCCCGACGGGCCGGGCGCCGCGGGCGGTACCGAGAAGGGGGACCTCTACGGACGGATCGCCGTCTCGCTGACCGTCCTGGCCTGGGCGCTGCACGTCGCCGGGGTCGTCGCCCGCGCCCTGTCCGTGGAGCGTGCCCCCTGGGGCAACATGTACGAGTTCTCCACGACCTTCGCCGCGGTCGCCGTCGGCGCGTATCTGGTCCTGCTCGTGCTCAAGAAGAAGGTCCGCTGGCTGGGCCTGCCGCTGATCACCACGGTCCTGCTCGACCTCGGGCTCGCGGTCAGCGTGCTGTACACCGCCAGCGACCAGCTGGTGCCGGCCCTGCACTCGTACTGGCTGTGGATCCACGTCAGCTGCGCGATCATCTCCGGCGCGGTCCTCTACCTGGGCGCCGTCTCGACGCTGCTCTTCCTCTTCCGCGACCGCTACGAGGCCAAGCGCGCCGACCCGGCGGGCAAGCAGCCCGGTGCCTTCGCCACCTCGGTGCTGGAGCGGCTGCCCTCGGCCGCCTCGCTCGACAAGTTCGCGTACCGGATCAACGCCACCGTCTTCCCGCTGTGGACGTTCACCATCATCGCGGGCGCCATCTGGGCCGGGGCCGCCTGGGGCCGCTACTGGGGCTGGGACCCCAAGGAGGTCTGGTCCTTCATCACCTGGGTCGCCTACGCCGCCTACCTGCACGCCCGCGCCACGGCCGGCTGGAAGGGCCGCAAGGCGGCCTGGCTCGGCCTGATCGCGTTCGCCTGCTACCTCTTCAACTACTACGGCGTGAACATCTTCGTCACGGGACTGCACTCCTACGCCGGAGTCTGAGCTGCGCCCACCGGTGCCGTACGCGATCGTGGCCTCATGGAGAGCCCGATCCCGTACGGCACCGTCGTCTCCGCCGGCGGGGACACCCACGTGCTCACCTTCACGCTGCGTTTCCCGCAGCCGGTGGAGGAGGTCTGGGCCGCGGTCGCCGGCCCGGACGGCCTGCACACCTGGCTGGCCGCCGCCGACCCCTTCGTCCAGCGCGAGGGCGGCGCGATCACGCTGCGCTGGCTGAACGGCGACGAGTACGGGGCCGCCACCGTCGCGTCCGGCCAGGTCACCTGCTGGGGCCCGGCCCGGCTGGCGGAGTACACGGTCGATGTGCACGGGCGGATCCGCTTCGAGCTCCGGGCCGACCCGGATCGCGCCACCGGCACCCTGCTGCTCTTCACCAACGAGCTGACCGTCCCGGACAGCGCCGTGCTGGGGCGGCTGGCCGGCTGGCACCAGCACTTCGAGTTCCTGGCCGAGGCGCTGGCCGGCCGCCCGGTCGACTGGCGCACCTGGACCCTGGACCGCTGGCGCGCGCTGTACGGGGCGTACGAGCGCGCGCTCTGAGCGGTCCGCGGGGCGCGGTCAGCGCCGTTTGCGCCCGCCGCTCTCCTGGTGCGGCTCCTGCTGGTCCTTGCCCGGCAGCGTCGGCTTGGGCAGGTGCGACACCTCCCATTTGGCCTCGGCCAGCTTCTTGGCGGTGTCGCGCGGCAGCCGCGGCGGCCGGTTCGCGGGCCCGCCGAAGCCGAACGCCGAGGTGAGATCGCCGAAGGTCTCCCGCCGCCAGTCGGTGATGTTGGGCTCCTCGACGCCCGTCCAGCGCTCCAGGAACTGGAGCACCGAGGTGTGGTCGAAGGCGTCGCCCGCGGCCCAGCCGCCCACCGTCCAGGGCGAGATGATCATGCAGGGGACGCGGAAGCCGCCGCCGATCGGCAGCCCCTTGACGAACTCGTCCTTCGTCCCCGGCGGCGGGACGGGCGGCGGCACATGGTCGAAGAGGCCGTCGTTCTCGTCATAGTTGAGGATGAACGCGGTCTTGCGCCAGAGCTTCGGGTTGGCGGCGATCGCCTCGATCTTGCGCGCGACGAAGTCGGCGCCGGCGGCCGGCAGATAGTCCGGGTGCTCGGACTGGGTGCTGGTGGGGATCAGCCAGGAGACGGCCGGCAGCCGGTTGTTGCGGGCGTCGTCCTCGAAGGCGCCGGCGGGCCGTCGGCGCATCCCGCGCTCGTACAGCGGGCTGCCCGGCTTCGCGTTCTTGAACTGCGCGAACTCCTCCAGCAGATTGCAGCCGTAGTTGTCCTCCTCCTGGTACACCTGCCAGCTGATGCCCGCCTTCTGGAGCCGCTCGGCGTAGGTCGTCCAGCGGTACGGCGAGGGCGCGGTGTTGTTGAGGACCGGGCCGCCGTGGGTGCCGCCCGGGTCGAGGGTGCCGGTCATCCAGTAGAGGCGGTTGGGCCAGGTCGGGCCGAAGACGGAGCAGAAGTAGTTGTCGCAGAGGGTGAAGGACTCGGCGAGCGCGAACTGGAACGGGATGTCCTGACGGGTGTGGTAGCCCATCACGTACGGACCGTTCACCCCGTCGGCCTTGCGGTGCGCGGGCAGCCAGCGGTCCATCTTGCCGCCGTTCCACGCCTCGTGCTGGACGGACCAGGCGTGGCTGGTGGACGGGATGGCCTGGGCGCTGGAGGTGTGCGTGTTGAGCCGGAACGGCAGCAGGTAGCCGTCCGGGTTCTCGGCGTCCGGCTGGTGGAAGACGGAGCGCCCATTGGGCAGCGTGAGCGCGCCCGGGTCGGCGAAGCCGCGGACGCCGCGCAGGGTGCCGAAGTAGTGATCGAACGAGCGGTTCTCCTGCATGAGCAGGACGACGTGCTCGATGTCGTGCAGCCCGCCGTGCCGGGGCGGGCCGGCCGCGACGGCCTTTTGGACGCTGGGCGGCAGCAGCGACAGCGCGGCGGCGCCGCCGACCGCACCGGCCGCGGAGCCGAGAAGTCTGCGTCGGGTCATATCGGGCATGGATGCCACTCGCTTTCCCTGAGTCGCCGGAGCCCTCGGTGGGCGGGTCCGACTCTGGCGGTGGCGGAGTGTCCCAGGCAGGGGGAGGTTCCTGAACGAAGCGTCAATTGGCCGTTAACAGTCGCGAGTTGGCTGATCATGACTACGCCCCGTACGCCGTACGCCGCAGCGCGTGGCGGACCGCGCGCACACCCCGCTACGCCCTCGTGGCGGTTTGCCAGGACGCTCGGCCGACCACCGGAATCTCCCCGGCCGCCGACGGCCCCGCGCACCCGGACGCAGCGCGACCGCCGCCACCGTCTGCGCGCCGCGCACCGGGACGCGGCTCTCGTGCGGCGGGGGTGTCATCCCGGTGCGGGCGGCCGTCCACTCGTGGGCGTAGGGGTGGGGTGGCTGGTGGGGCGGGGTGACGGGGCGGTGGCCGCTGTTGGCGGCAGGGCGCACACCGTGCCAGGGCCCCGCCCCGCATCCCTGTGGCCGACGGGATGACGGGGCGTCAGGGGATCTGGCTGAGCGCCGGTGTCTCCTCGGGTGCCGGGTAGGGCCGTTCGTCGGGGAGGAGGGCGGTTGCCGCCGTTGTCCTGCCGGTGCGCATCAGGTGGTGGATCTCGCGGGCCAGAGGTGTCACGTCCGTGAGGGTGACCGTCCACTCGTCGGCGTAGCGGCGGGACGCCTCGCCGGTCAGGCCGAGTTGGAGGGAGCGGTGGGGGAGCGGCCGTAGGTGCAGGTCGCGTTCGGGGTCCCATTGCACGCGGGCCGGTGAGGTTTTCAGCTGCCGTTGCCAGGTGGTGCGGTCGGGGTGGACGGACCGGTCGTGGTGGGAGAGGCAGGCGTGGCGCAGTGCCCAGTCGAAGCCGGCCCGGTCGATCTCGATGGCGAGCACGCGTTCCTGGTCGGGCTTGGTGGCCCAGCCGCAGCGGTACATCATCCAGAGGAAGGACGGTTTGATCCAGGTCATCCGCTCCCGTTTCCAGGCCGCCGGGAAGCGGCCGTCCCGGGCGGCGGGGTCGCCGAGCGCGGGTGCGTACGCCTGGTAGACGGTGATCGTCCGCGCGGTGTGCAGGGCCCGGACGCGGCGCGCCGGTTCGGGTGTACCGGCCGGTGGCGGCGGTGCGGTGGTCGGGGCGGGGCGCGCGGGGGCGTGCGCCGGGGAGTGCAGGCCGGTGCTCATGGCACCGCATCCTGACGGACGGCGGGGTCGCCGGGCGACCGGTTTCCGGCGGGCCGGGTGCCGGGTGCCGGGTGCCGGGTGGGTGTGCGGGACCGGGGCCTCCGCCCGGGGAGGTCGTGGAGCTCCGGGCCGGGTGGGCGTGCGGCCTGGGGTCATTCGGCGCCGATGTCCTCCTGACGGACGGCGGGGTCGCCGGGCGACCGGTTTCCGGCGGGCCGGGTGCCGGGTACCGGGTGGGTGTGCGGGCCCGGGGTCCCTCCGCCCGGGGAAGTCGCGGGGCTCCGGGCTGGGCGGGTGTGCGGGACCGGGGCCTCCGCCCGGGGAGGTCGTGGAGCTCCGGGCCGGGTGGGCGCGCGGCCCGGGGTCACTCGGCGCCGATGTCCTCGTTCCACAGTGCCGGGTGTGCCCCGATGAAGTCGCGCATCATCGCCGCGCACTCGGGGTCGTCGAGCAGCACGATCCGTACGCCGTGCCGGGCGAGCCAGTCGTGGCCGCCGTGGAAGGTGCGGGCCTCGCCGACCACCAGCCGGGAGATCCCGAACTGGCGGACCAGACCGCTGCAATACCAGCAGGGGGAGAGGGTGGTGACCATCGTGGTGCCGCGGTAGCTGCGCTGCCGGCCCGCCGAGCGGAAGGCGGCGGTCTCCGCGTGGACGGACGGGTCGTCGTCCTGGACGCGGCGGTTGCGGCCGCGGCCCAGCAGGGTGCCGTCGGGGCCGTAGAGGGCCGCGCCGACCGGGATGCCGCCTTCGGCCAGTCCGGCCCGCGCCTCGGCGACCGCGGTCGCCAGCATCGCGCGGGCCTGCTCCTGCACATGGTTCATGCCGGTCACTCTCCTCGTCCGGCCGGGGCCCGGCAAACGGGCTGACGGTGCGGACGGGGGCGGCGGACCGCGGGGCGCGGCGGCGGGTCAGTCCTTGGCGGGCGGCGGGGTGTCCTCGGGGCCGTTCTCCTTGCGGCGCAGCTCCTCCTCGCGGCGGCGCAGATCGGCCTCCCAGTCCTTGAGCCGCGCGGAGTCCTCGGCGCCCTTGGCGTCCTTCGCGTCGGCGGCGTCCTTGGCGGGCGCGGTCTCGTCCTTGAGGGACTTGAGGAACTCGGGATTGTCGTCCGGCGCGACCCACTGCGTACGGCGCCCGCCACGCCCCGCGAAGGGCGTGGAGCCGTCCGGCCGCGGCCCGCGGACCTTGCCCGCGGCCAGCCAGGCGACCGGGCCGACCAGCACCTCGCCGAAGAGCAGGATGATGATCACCCAGACCACCTTGGGCAGCCCGCGCACCTGCGATTCGGGGGTATTGAGGCAGTCGATGAACGCGTAGATCCACAGTGCCAGCACCAGAAGGAACGGCAGATACCTGAGCATTGCGGAACGGGCCCCCTGCGAGCGGCGGCGGGCCCACGGCGGGGCCCGGTGACCCGTACAGGGTAGTGCGTACCGGATACTGGAACGCATGGCTTATGACGATCTTCGCTCGTTCCTGCGCGCGCTCGACAGGGAAGGCGACCTCAAGCGCATCAAGGCCGAGGTCGATCCGTATCTGGAAATCGGCGAGATCGTGGACCGGGTGCAGAAGGCCGGCGGTCCGGCGCTGCTCTTCGAGAACGTCAAGGGTTCGGCGATGCCGCTGGCCATGAACGTCTACGGAACCGACCGCCGGCTGCTCAAGGCGCTCGGCCTCGACGCGTACAGCGACATCAGCGACAAGATCGGCGGGCTGCTCAAGCCGGAGCTGCCGCAGGGCTTCGTCGGGGTGCGGGAGGCGTTCGGCAAGCTCGCCCGCATGACGCACGTACCGCCGAAGAAGGTGAAGGGCGAGAGCGCCCCCGCCCAGGAGGTCGTGCTCACCGGTGACGAGGTGGACCTCGACGCGCTGCCCGCGCTGTTCACCTGGCCCGAGGACGGCGGCTCCTTCTTCAACCTGGGGCTGACGCACACCAAGCACCCCGAGACGGGCGTGCGCAACCTCGGCCTCTACCGCCTCCAGCGTCACGACAAACGCACCATCGGCATGCACTGGCAGATCCACAAGGACAGCCGCAACCACTACCAGGTCGCGGCCAAGCGCGGTGAGCGGCTGCCGGTCGCCATCGCCTTCGGCTGCCCGCCGTCGGTGACGTACGCCTCCACGGCCCCGCTGCCCGGCGATATCGACGAGTACCTCTTCGCGGGCTTCGTACAGGGCAAGCGGATCGAGATGGTGGACTGCAAGACCGTGCCGCTCCAGGTCCCGGCCAACGCCGAGGTCGTGCTGGAGGGCTGGCTGGAGCCCGGAAAGATGCTGCCGGAGGGCCCGTTCGGCGACCACACCGGCTTCTACACGCCGCAGGAGCCGTTCCCGGCGCTGACCATCGACTGCGTCACGATGCGCAAGCGGCCGCTGCTCCAGTCGATCGTGGTGGGCCGGCCGCCGACCGAGGACGGCCCGCTGGGGCGGGCCACCGAGCGGTTCTTCCTGCCGCTCCTCAAGATCATCGTGCCGGACATCGTGGACTACCACCTGCCGGAGTCCGGGGGCTTCCACAACTGCGCGATCGTCTCGATCGACAAGAAGTACCCCAAGCACGCGCAGAAGGTCATGCACGCCATCTGGGGCGCCCACATGATGTCGCTGACCAAACTGATCGTGGTCGTGGACGCCGACTGCGATGTCCACAACCTGCACGAGGTGTCCTGGCGGGCGCTGGGCAACACGGACTACGCCCGCGACCTGACCGTCGTCGAGGGCCCGGTCGACCATCTCGACCACGCCTCCTACCAGCAGTTCTGGGGCGGCAAGGCGGGCATCGACGCGACGAAGAAGTGGCCCGAGGAGGGGTATACGCGGGACGGCGGCTGGCCGAACATGGTCGAGTCCGACCCGCGGACCGCCGACCGGGTGACGAAGCGCTGGAAGGAGTACGGGCTGTGATCGGCAGGCTCGATCGGGAGAACGGCAGGCCGGAGCCGGGGTTTCCCCGCCGCCGCGAGGGCGAACCGGGGTACGGGCTGTGACCAGTGCCGCCGCCGCGGTCCCGCAGCCGGGCCGGACCAGGGCGTTCCTCCGGCTGGTGATGATCGAGCACTCGGTCTTCGCGCTGCCGTTCGCCTATATCGCCGCGCTGACCGCGATGTTCCAGTGGGACCGGACCGTCCACTGGACCCGGCTGCTGCTGGTCACCGTCGCGATGGTCGGCCTGCGGACGTTCGCGATGGCCGCCAACCGCATCATCGACCGGGAGATCGACGCCCGGAACCCGCGCACCGCCGGCCGTGAGCTGGTCACCGGCGCGGTCTCCGTGAAGTCGGCGTGGACCGGCGCGCTGATCGCCGTCGTCTGCTTCCTCGGCGCGGCCGCGCTGCTCAACCCGCTCTGTCTGGCGCTGGCGCCGGTCGCGGTGATCCCGATGGTGGTCTATCCGTACGGCAAGCGCTTCACCAACTTCCCGCACGCGATCCTGGGCCTGGCCCAGGCGATGGGGCCGGTCGGTGCGTGGATCGCGATCACCGGGACCTGGTCCTGGGACGCGGTCATCCTGGGGCTGGCGGTCGGCGTCTGGATCGGCGGGTTCGACCTGATCTTCGCCACCCAGGACGTCCAGGCCGACCGCGCGCACGGTGTGAAGTCGGTGCCGGCCCGCTTCGGCATCCCGGCCGCGCTGCACGGCGCCCGCGCCTGCCATGTCGTCACCATGGCCCTGCTGGTCTGGTACGCGCTGGCCATCGGCGCCGGGGTGTGCTTCTGGATCGGCCTGGTGGTCGTCGCCGTCGCGTTCGTCTACGAGCACACGATCGTCCGGCCGCACGACCTGTCCCGGCTCAACCGGGCGTTCTTCCAGGTCAACAGCTTCATCGGCATCGCGCTCTTCGGCTTCGCGCTGCTGGACCTGCTGGTGCGCGGCCTCACGGTCTGAGCGTTCCCGGTGCCCCGGGTCCCCCGGGTGCGCGCCGCCGTGGCCCCGGTCCCCGTATCCGTACGGGAACCGGGGCCACAGTGCTGTGCCGTGCAGCTCGGTGCGGTGCGGTGCTGTGCCGTGCCGTTACGGAGCGAACCGGACGCCGCCCGCGGGCAGCGGTGCGGGGCGCCGCTGCCGGAGGAGGAACGCCGCCAGCACCCCGCCGATCAGCCCGAACAGATGCGCCTGCCAGCTGATCCCGCTGTCGGTCGGCAGCGCGCCCCACACGATCGAGCCGTACGCCACGGCGACCACCAGGCCGATGCCGATGTCGAGGACCTTGCGCTCGATGAAGCCACGCACCAGCAGGTAGCCGAAGAGGCCGAAGACGACGCCGGAGGCGCCCGCGGTGTTGCTGTGCGGTGGCGCCGTCAGCCAGACGCCCAGGCCGCTGATGACGATGATCAGCAGGGCGACGCCGAGGAACCGGCGCAGCCCGGCGCGGAGGGCGGCGAGGAAGCCGAGCACCAGCAGTGGCAGGGTGTTGGCGGCGAGGTGGCCGAAGCCGAAGTGCAGGAAGGCGGCGGGTACCACATCGAGCAGGGCGGCCGGGTCGCGCGGCTGGATGCCGAAGGCGTCCAGGGCGTTCCCGCTGATGACGTCGATGCCCTCCAGCAGCCAGAGCAGTCCGACCCAGCCCAGCATCAGGCAGATCGCGGGCTTCGCGCGTGCGGCCATGTCCGGCCTTCCTTCCGTGTGCCGTTCCCGTCGCGGGCCGTGCCGTGCGGGCCCGGTCGCCAGGAGTGAGTCAATCACCCGGGGGCGTCAAGGGGAGGAACGGCCGTGACCGGGTCCGCGGTTCCGGCGGATAGGCTCGATGCCGTGGAGTCGCCGCACAACAACACCAGTCAGCAGGACCCCGGCCGGCGCCGTCCGTGGGTCGTGGGAATCTCCGGCGCGTCCGGTACGCCGTATGCCGCGTCCGTGCTGCGCGGGCTGCTCACCGCCGGGGAGGCGGTGGATCTGATCGTCAGCCGGGCGTCGCGGCTGACCCTGCTGGACGAGACCGGGATCGCGTTCCGGGACGCGCACTGGCGCGCCGATCTGCGCGAGTGGCTGGCGCGCGGGGCGGACGGCAAACCGGAGACGTTCGAGGTGTCCGAGGCGGCGCTGGCGGACGTGCGGTACTGGCCGGCCGGGGATCTGGCGGCCGGGCCCTCGTCCGGGTCGTATCCGGTCAAGGGGATGCTGATCGTCCCGGCGAGCACGGCGTGCGTCGCCGGGGTGGCGCTCGGGCTCTCGAAGGATCTGCTCCAGCGGGTGGCGAGCGTGACGCTCAAGGAGCGCCGCCGGCTGGTGGTCACGGTGCGGGAGACCCCGCTGAACGGGCCGACGCTGAAGCATCTGGTGGCGCTGGACGAGGCGGGCGCCGTGGTGCTGCCCGCCTCGCCCGCGTTCTACGCGGGGGCGACACACATCCAGGATCTGGTGGACTTCGTCGCGGGCCGGGTGCTCGATGCGGCAGAGGTGCCGCACGGGCTGTACCGGCGGTGGGAGGGGGAGCTGGGGGGCGGCTCCAAGGGGGAGGCCCCGGACGCTTCCTAGCGCTTCTTGGCAGCCGCCGCGGCGGCACGGCCGAGGAGGCGCCGGGCGCGCGGGGCCGCGGGGCGGTGGGCACGTGAACGATTGGCCTGGTCCTGAAGCTCGCGCATGCGGGCGTAGGCCATCTCGATCGAGTACACGGTGACAACTCCTGTGAAGATCGTCATTGATCGTTTGGGTGAATCGCAGGCTCCGAGGGCCTGTATGCCTTAGATTCTACATGCAGAACTCGAAAATGCGTAAAGATTGGAAGGCTTGAGGGCATGGACGCGGTGGATAGGCAGCTCATTCAGGCACTTCGCGAGAACGGCAGGGCCTCCTACGCGGAGCTCGGCCGGCTCGTCGGCCTCTCCGGTCCGAGCGTCACGGACCGGATCAACCGCCTCGAAGCGGCCGGTGTGATCACCGGTTACCGCGCGACGGTCGACGCCGCCTCGCTCGGGCTCGGCGTCACCGCGCTGGTCGGCGTCTCGCTGTCGGACGCCGCCGACCACGAGGACGTCGCGCGCCGGCTGCGCGACCTCGCCGAGATCGAGGACGCCTGGTTCATCGCCGGCGAGGACTCGTACATGCTCAAGGTGCGGGTGGGCGACGTGGACGG
Organism: Streptomyces sp. x-80; assembly: GCF_046549095.1. NCBI lineage: Bacteria > Bacillati > Actinomycetota > Actinomycetes > Kitasatosporales > Streptomycetaceae > Streptomyces > Streptomyces sp. x-80. The sequence continues at coordinate 456,126 of NZ_JAJPWM010000005.1, read as the reverse complement.
GCTGGAGCGCACCATCCGGCGGCTCTCCGGCACCAAGGGCGTCTCCCGTACGCGCACCACGATCGTGCTCTCCACCAAGTGGGAGAACCGGGTCGGCGAGCTGCCCGGAGAGGCCGAGTAGCCCCGGGGTACGGACCGGGAGGGCCGGGCGGACGGGGCCCGTCGAGGGGGTCCCGTCCGCTCCGGTAACGGGGGAGTAGGCTCGGCTGAGCCCGTTCCGCGTCCGTTTCCGGCGCCGGAGCGGCACGAGTTACCGCACGGACACGGCAGAGATACTGGGAGGCGACCGGATGGCTGCGTCAATGGATGTGGGCCTCAAGCGTGAGCTGGAGGCGAAGGTCCACGCCGGAGAGCGGCTGACCCGCGAGGACGGTATCGCGCTCTACGAGTCCGACGACCTGGCATGGCTGGGCGGGCTCGCCCATGAGGTGCGCACCCGTAAGAACGGCGACGTCGTCCACTTCAACGTCAACCGTCACCTCAACATGACGAACGTGTGCACCGCGTCCTGCGCGTACTGCTCCTTCCAGCGCAAGCCGGGCGAGAAGGACGCGTACACGATGCGCATCGAGGAGGCCGTCCGCCTCGCCAAGGCGATGGAGAACGAGAACCTCACCGAGCTGCACATCGTCAACGGTCTGCACCCGACCCTGCCGTGGCGCTACTACCCGCGCTCGCTCAGCGCCCTCAAGGAGGCGCTGCCCGACACGGTCTCCCTCAAGGCGTTCACCGCCACCGAGATCCACCACTTCGAGACCATCTCCGGGCTCAGCGCGAGCGAGATCCTCGACGAGCTGATCGACGCCGGTCTGGAGTCGCTGACCGGCGGCGGCGCGGAGATCTTCGACTGGGAGGTCCGCCAGCACATCGTCGACCACAACACCCACTGGGAGGACTGGTCGCGTATCCACCGGCTCGCCCACGAGAAGGGGCTCAAGACCCCGGCGACGATGCTGTACGGGCACATCGAGGAGCCCCGGCACCGGGTGGACCACGTTCTGCGGCTGCGTGAGCTCCAGGACGAGACCGGCGGCTTCCAGGTCTTCATCCCGCTGCGCTACCAGCACGACTTCGTGGACATGAAGGACGGCAAGGTCCGCAACCGGCTCCAGGCGCGCACGACGATGGCGACCGGCGCGGAGGCGCTGAAGACCTTCGCGGTCTCCCGGCTGCTGTTCGACAACGTCCCGCACGTCAAGGTCTTCTGGGTCATGCACGGCGTGCAGACCGCGCAGCTGGCGCTCCAGCACGGTGCGGACGACATGGACGGCTCGGTCGTCGAGTACAAGATCACGCATGACGCGGACAACTACGGCACGCCGAACAAGCTCACCCGTGACGACCTGCTGGAGCTGATCCGCGACGCGGGCTTCCGCCCCGTCGAGCGCAACACCCGCTACGAGATCATCCGCGAGTACCCGGGCCCGGACGCGGCGCGCCGCGAGGCGCCGCAGCCGATGCGCCTCTGACCCGGGCTGCCACTGACGATGTCAGTGGCCGGGTCTAGGGTCCAGGTCATGAGCGTGCGCTTCGACCTGGACCCTTCCGTCACCCCCGGACTGCGTGACGGGATATGTGAGTTGTGGACGGATGTCAGCAACGCCGGCGGCGCCGTCGGCTTCGTCCCGCCGGTGACGCCCGAGGACATCCGCCCCGACCTGCTGGGGCATCTGGCGGCGATGGCCGAGGGGCGCGAGCGCCTGGTGGTGGGCCGGGACGCGGCCGGCCGGGTGCTGGCGACGGCGTTCCTGAACCTCAACAGCCACCGGCTGATGCGGCACTGGCTGTGGGTGTACACCGTGATGGTGCACCCCTCTCAGCAGGGCCGGGGCACCGGCCGCGCGCTGATGACCGCGGTCGCCGACGCCGCCCGCACTCTCGACGGCATCACCGGCATACGGCTCACCTGCCGCGGCGGCACGGGCATCTCCCGCTTCTACACCGCCTGCGGCTACAAGGAGGTCGGCCGGGTGCCCGGCGCGATCAAGGTCGCCGACGACGACTTCCGCGACGACATCACGATGTGGCTCGAACTCCACTGAGCTGCGGGACGCGGGCCGCCGACGGGGGTCAGGAAGATCACGCGGGCCGCTGTGCTTGACTGGAGGGTGACCCTTTGGTTGCCGTTGAGAAGAAGGTCCCGTCCGTGAGTAGCCACAAGTTCGCCACGCTCCGCTACACCGCCCTTCGAATCGGCCTCTTCGTCGCCTCGTTCGCCGTGGTGTGGGTGCTCGCCTACTTCCGGATCATTCCGCTCGGCGTCGGCAGCGCCAACACCGTCTGGCTGCTGCTGCTCGCCATCGTCATCTCCGCACCGCTCAGCTTCATCCTGCTCCGCAAGCAGCGCGACGCGATGTCCGAGCAGATCGTGGCCAAGGTCGACCGCCAGCGCGAACGGCTCGCGGCCAACGCCGGCCAGGAGGACGGGCTGTCGTAGGACACCGCACACACACCCGACAGCCGCCCCGCCGTGGAGTTCCGCTCCGCGGCGGGGCGGCTGCGCGTTTCCGGGACGTACCGGCGGGACGGCCGGGTGGTTCCGCGGGACGTACCGGTCCGGGCCGTCCGAGCGGTGAGATCTCCGCGGTCCGCGCCGTGAGATCTCAAAGATCTTCTTTGGGTCCCTCAAAGTTCAAGTGTTAACGTACCTGACATGAAGACAGCAGCCGCGCCCGCCTTCCCCATGAGCGTTCCGCTCGTGGCGCGCCTGCACGTCGATCTTTGCCGCTGTATGTCCGCGGCCTGTTGCCGCCGCTGACCCCTCACAGCGGCCGGAGATCCCTGTACGGACCTCTTGGCGCCCTTCACTGCTTCCCGACGCCGTCACCTGTCCCCGGAGTGTGTCCGTTGTCCACGTCTGCCGAGACCCCGGCCTCGTCCCAGGCCCCCAAGACTCCCAAGTTCCGCATACCCAAGGTCCCGTTCTGGGCCCAGATCCTGACCGGCCTCGTCCTCGGCGTGCTGCTCGGCTGGGTCGCCAAGAGCGGTGACGTCGGCTGGCTCGCGTCCACCCTGAAGCACATCGGCGACCTCTTCGTCCAGCTGCTGAAGCTGGCCGTCGCCCCCCTCGTCTTCTTCGCCATCCTGGTGTCGATCACCAACTTGCGGCAGGTCAACAACGCCGCCCGGCTCGCCACCCGCACCCTGCTGTGGTTCATGGTCACCTCGCTGATCGCCGTCGCGATCGGCCTGGCGATCGGCCTGCTCACCAACCCCGGCGCGGGCACCGGCCTGACCCCCAAGGACGGCAAGCTCCCGCAGCACGCCGGCTCCTGGATCGACTTCCTGACCGGCATCGTCCCCACCGACGTCATCACGCCGTTCACCGAGCTCAACGTCCTCCAGATCGTCTTCATGGCGGCCGTCGCCGGAATCGCCGCCCTCCAGCTCGGTGCCAAGGCCGAGCCGGTGCTGAAGATCAGCCGCTCGGTGCTCGAACTGCTTCAGAAGGCGCTGTGGTGGGTCATCCGCCTCGCCCCGATCGGCACCGTCGGCCTCATCGGCCACGCCATCGCGACGTACGGCTGGAACCTGATCGGCAAGTACGCGACCTTCACCGTCGACATCTACGTCGGCTGCGCCATCGTCCTGTTCGGCGTCTACCCGCTGCTGCTCGGCACGGTCGCCAAGGTCAACCCGCTCCAGTTCTTCAAGGGCGCCTGGCCCGCCATCCAGCTGGCCTTCGTCTCCCGCTCCTCGGTCGGCACCATGCCCGTCACCCAGAAGGTCACCGAGCGCCTCGGTGTGCCGAAGGAGTACGCCTCCTTCGCGGTGCCGTTCGGCTCGACGACCAAGATGGACGGCTGCGCCTCGATCTACCCGGCCATCGCGGCGATCTTCATCGCGCAGATCTTCGATGTCCCGCTGGGCATCGGCGACTACCTCCTGATCGCCTTCGTCTCCGTCATCGGCTCGGCCGCCACCGCCGGCCTGACCGGCGCGACGGTCATGCTGACCCTGACCCTCTCCACACTGGGCCTCCCCCTGGAGGGCGTCGGCCTGCTGATGGCGATCGACCCGATCCTCGACATGATGCGTACGGCCACCAACGTCGCCGGCCAGGTGGTCATCCCGATCCTGGTCTCCGCCAAGGAGAAGATCCTGGACCGTGAGGCGTACGGGCGTGCTGCGGACATCAGCCTGGACGGCGACGCCGTGGCCGAGGTCTCCGAGGCCAAGATCGGCGTCCCGGCCACGGCCGGCGTGAGCTGACACGGCGGCCGGGGAACGCCTCCCCGGCCGCGATCAGTCCGGCCGGGCCACGGCCGGGCCACGGACACAGGCTCTGGACACACCGCCTACGACCACGCCCCCATGACAGCGCTCCCGCAGCCACGGACATCCGGCTGCGGGAGCGCTGTCGTGGGGCGCGGGGTTGGGCAGCCCTGATCCGGAGCGGGCGGCGGCACCGTACAGCGGCCGATCCGAACGGCCGCTGTACGGTGCCGGGTTCGTGCGGGGGATGACGCGGGGGATGATGCGGTGGTGAAGAGAGCAGCCAAGGGCGGGCCGTCGGCCATCCGTGTGCGCGGGTCCGCCCGTTCGCGGCGGGGCTGGGGCGCGGTGGCGGTCGTGGCGGCACTGATCGCCGGTACGTCCTCGTGTCTCGTCGACAACCGGTACGCGCCGCTCCCGTCGGCGGTTTCCGTGGGCGCGTCCGATCTGCACGGCACATGGCGGGGCCGGGGCGGCAGTGCGCTCACCCTGCGGCCGGACGGCGTTGCCGAGCTGGCCCGTCTCGACGGCCAGGAATTCGCGTTCGACGACGGCTGGCGGATGACCGCTACCGGGACCTGGTCACTGTCCGGGCCCGGCCGCGAGAGGTTCCGTAACCTCGTGAACGACGGCCCCGTCGTCCGGGTCCGCGTACGGCCGTCCCCGAACGCGACGCCATCTTCGTCCGTAACACCGTCCCCGTCCGTAGAGTGGCCCCCGCCCTTCTCCCCGCCGCCGACGGGGGCGGCGCAACGGACCGCTCCGGCACCGGCCGAAGCCTCCTGGGACCTGAGTGTCACCAAGGGCGAGAAGGGGCAGCTGGCGCTGTTCTTCCTGACCTCGGACCCCGACCTGCGGGACACGTACTACCTGTACAAGAGCTGAGACGGAGAGAGCCTGCTCGGTGCCTTCCGGCGGGTCCGCCCGGTCAGACGGTCGCCCCCGTGTGGCGCAGGAGTGCCGCGGCGAGCGGGGCGTGGACGGCCGGGGGGAGGGCGTGGCCCATGCCCGGGATCTCCACGACGTGCGCGTTGCCGATGACCTGGGCGAGGTGGTGCGGGTGCGGGGGCGGGAAGACCGGTTCGGCGGGGGCGGAGACGACCAGGGTCGGGATCTCGTTCGCGGCGAGCCGCTCGGTGCGGAGCATGCCGGAACTGTCGGCGCGGCCGTGTGCGGTGGAGGTGGTGTAACGGCCGGTGTGCTCGATGATGCCGCGTTCGAAGGTGCGGAAGTAGTCGGCCTCGAAGGGGAGTTGGCGGCCGGCGAGTACGCGCCAGTGTGCGATCCGGCGGTCCAGTTCGGCTTCCGGGCCGTGGTCCTCGACGGGGCGGGCCCACATCTCCAGGACCTCCGGCGAGATGCCGGGCAGGTCGCCGGCCGGGATCTCGGTGCCGTCGGGACGGGTGTACGGGGCGGTGCTGAGGGCGCCGGTGCCCATCAGGGTGGCGCTGAGGACCCGGCCGGGGTGATCGGCCAGCGTCAGCTGGGCCAGCATGCCGCCCAGGGACAGGCCGGCGATATGGGCCCGGTCGACGCCGAGGCCGTCCAGGACGGCGATCACGTCCTGGGCGAGATCGGTGATGCGGTACGGCTGTTCGTCGAAGGACCAGGTGGAACGGCCGGTGTCGCGATGGTCGTAGCGGATGACCCGGTGGTGGGCGGCGAGCGCGTCGACCAGCGGATCGGGCCAGCCGGGGCCGGGCGCCGTGGCGCCCATGATCAGCAGCAGCGGGGGCGCGTCGGCGGCGCCGCGCTGCTCGGTCCACAGGCGGATTCCCGGGGCGGCTTCGACGAATTGCTGCATGGACGGTCCTCCAGGGGGATGGCCGGCACGGTATGTCAGGGGTGACGACCGGCGCGGCCGTGACGTGTGGTGCGACGAGTGGCGCAACGTATGGCGCGACGAGCAGTGCGACGAGCAGTGCGAATGGTGCGACGAGACGTATCGTCTCGTATTGGCGTGATGAGGTCAAGGACAGGGGGCCGGGGAGGGGAGATCGTAAACTTACTTCGGGGTAAAGGGGCGGGCTGGAGGGACGATCGGCGTGGGTGCTGTGAAGAGCAAACGGGTGCCGCGGGCGGTGCGGGAGCAGCAGATGCTGGACGCCGCGGTGCGCACGTTCGCGCGGCGTGGCTACCGGGCGGCCTCGATGGACGAGATCGCCGAGGTGGCCGGGGTCTCCAAGCCGCTCGTCTACCTCTATCTGAACTCGAAGGAAGAGCTGTTCAGTGCGGTGATCCGGCGGGAGGCGGCGGCGCTGGTCGAGGCGGTGACGGCGGCCGTCGAGCCGGACGCGCCCGCCGACCGCCAGCTGTGGAGCGGGCTGACGGGCTTCTTCGCGCACACCGCCGAGCATCCCGACGGCTGGGCGGTGCTGCATCAGCAGGCGCGCACGCACGGCGAGCCGTTCGCCCTCGAAGTGGCCGCGATGCGGGCGGAGATCGTGCGGTTCGTGACGGCGCTGATCGGCGCGGCGGCCCAGGAGGCGGGCTGCGTCGGTGAGTTGGCCGACCGTGAGGTGGCGGGTCTGGCGCATGCGCTGGTCGGCGCGGCCGAGTCGCTCGCGGAGTGGGCCAACGCCCGTACGGACGAGGGCGCGTCCGGGGAGCGGGAACGTCCGGCGGCGAAGGACACGGCCGCCACACTGATGAACTTCGCCTGGGCCGGACTGGGGCGGCTGATGGGCGGGGAGCGGTGGACGCCGGAGGCGTGACGGGCCGTGGGCGGTGCGCTCCGGCGGGCCACTGGCGGGGGAGCCCCCGGCGCATCGGATGAACGGGCGGCGCCTGACCGGCCGTACGGACCGGACGGTGCCTGCCGCGAGCGTGGATCACGATGGTGCGCACGCTTACCCGGGAGGTAATCGTCGTGGACCGCCGTCGCCGACAAGAATGGCGATCTCGCCGCGTCGGTGCGACGCGGCCGCCACGTTGGAGGCATCAGCCATGGCCACAGCCACCCCCGTCCCCACGACCACGCGCACCGTGGTGGAGGAACTCCTGCGCCGGATCGGCGAGGGCGACCCCGAGCAGATCGCCGAGCTGTACGCGGAACGGGGCGACTGGCAGCTGGACTGGCCGGAGGCGGAGCACGGCCGCGCGGCCACCCCGTGGATCCGCCACCGGACCACCCGCGCCGACGCCGCCGCCCACTACCGCGAGCTGGCCGAGCACCACGTCCCCGGGCGGGCGGCCACCGAGATCGAGCGCATTCTCATAGACGGCGCCGATGCGGTCGTGCTCGGCGTGATCCGCCAGACCGCCCGGTCCACCGGGCGCGCCTACAGCGCCCGGTTCGCCCTGCACCTCACGGTCGAAGACGGCCTTGTCACCCGGCACCACGTCTACGAGGACAGCCTCGCCGTCGCCCAGGCGTTCGCGGCGGGGCCGTCGGAGATTGGTTGATGGGCGGTCGGCGATCTGCTGACGGGGCGCCGGGGGACCCCGGCGGAGCGCCAGCAGACTGCGTCCGCCGGCCGGACGGCCGTCCCGGGGCGGGGTGCTGGGGGCGAGTGGCCCGGAGTGGTTCGGCCGGTCATGGTAGCAATACAGGCAGAGGTCCTGGCGATCACGGAGTGGCGCAACTCCGTGATCGCCAGGACCTGTGCCTGCCTCGCGGCCGAGGTGCCATCAGTACGCCTGTCCGCGCGACCGCTAAGGCACCGGCCCCAGCTCCGGCTCCGCCGTCCCGCACCGCCGTTGCACAGCGCGCTTGATGACCTCGTCCAGCAGGATCGGCAGCCCCGCGGCGGTGATCAGCCACACCGCCGCGTACAGCCGGTCCGCCTGGAAGTAGACGGGGTGGGCGATGACCGTGGCGATGCCGGTGGCGCCGAGACCGGTGACCACCAGGGCCAGTGGTGCCGAGCGCCGCCACAGTCCCCACAGGGCCAGTGCGAGGGGGAACACGATGACCGGGGCGAGTGACTGCTGCTGGGCCCACTGCCACCAGAAGTTGTGGTTGAGGTGGAACAGGTCCTGCCAGGGAGCGGCCACTTCGGGTTTGGTCCAGTGTTTGCTGAACGTGTCCTGGAGCGTGGCCGTGGTGCCGGGCAGCGCCATCAGCTTGCTGACCAGGGCGACGGCGGCCGTGGTCCCGGCCGAGAGGCCGAACAGCCACCAGGTGCCCCGGTGGCGGGTGCGGCGGACGAAGAGCAGCATCGCGGCGGCCGCGGCGGTCATGATCATGGCCGCCATCTGGGCGCTGGAGTACTTCACGCCCGCCGATACCGCCAGCGCCGCCGTGTATATCAGCGCGCCGGTGCGGACCCGGCCCTGGAGCAGGGCCACGGCGCCCAGCAGCATCGCCGCGAGCATCGACAGCAGCGGCCCCTCGGCCAGTGGCAGCGTGCCCCAGGTGGCGAGCGGGGTCGCATAGAAGAGGCACTGGCCGAGCACGGCGAGTCCGCGCGAGAGCCCGAGCCGGCGCAACGCGGCCAGCAGGAAGAACCCGCCGGCGGTGGTGAAGATGAGGGACACCGCGCTCAGCCCGGCCTTGGCGCCCATGAGCCCGACGAAGGGCGCGGCGAGCAGCGGGTAGAGGGGCCGGGTGTCGAAGATCCGCTCGTAGCGCGGATCGTTGGGGCCGAGCCCCTTGGCCTCGGAGGCTTTCATACAGCGCTCGTACGGCTTCGGGTCGCGCGGCTCGGTGAACTTCATCTCGTCGAGCAGCTGGCCGCGGTACTTGCGGTTGCCCTCGTCCTTGCAGAACGCCACCAGCGCCTTGTGCTGCGCGTCCGCCCGCGTATCGCCGAGGTACTCGTATGCCGAGCGGGCGTAGCGGTAGGAGTCGTTGGAGAAGAGCGAGGCGGGGAAGGCGAAGACGTGCAGGACGACGAAGACCACCGCCACCAGGCCCGGCAGCGCGAGTCCCCGCACCCGGCGGTCCAGGCGCCGGCGTCGGTGCCGGTGCGGGCCGGCGGGCGGCGGGGCGGACCCCGGGCCCGCGCCCCCGGCCCGCGCCGCGTCGGCCCGGTCCGCGGCTATCCGGTCCTCGACCCACTCCGTACCGGTGCTCACCGGCCGGCTCCCCGTCCGGCCGGCCGAGCGTTCCCCTTGCGGGGCGCGCGTATCGCGTCGAGCCGGATGCGCCACGGCATGATCGCGGATTCGACCTGTACGGCGGCCGACATCTTGGACGCGCCTATCTGGCGCTCCTCGAAGTGGATGGGTATCTCCAGCGCGGTGAATCCGGCGCCGACGGCCTGGTACTTGAGCTCGACCTGGAAGCTGTAGCCGCTGGAGCGGACCTGGTCCAGCCGGGCGGCGCGGACCGCGTCGGCCCGCCACAGGACGAAGCCCGCCGTGGCGTCGCGCAGTCCGGTGCGCAGCACGGTGCTGACGTAGCGATTCGCCCAGCGGGAGAGCAGCCGCCGGTGCAGACCCCACTCCTCGGCCAGTCGGCCGCCGCACACATAGCGGCTGCCGACCACCAGACCGGCGCCGGTGGACAGCGCGCTGCCCAGCATCTGCGGTACGTACTCGACGGGGTGGCTGCCGTCGGCGTCCATCTGCAACACGTAGGCGGCGCCGTCGTCCACGGCCCGGGTCATACCGGCCGCGTACGCCCGGCCCAGACCGTCCTTGGTGGTGCGGTGCAGTACGTCGATCCGGCCCGGGTACTGCTCGGCGAGCTCCTCGGCGACCCGGCCGGTGCCGTCGGGGCTGTTGTCGTCGACGACCAGCAGGCGCAGCCCCTCCAGGCCGAGGGCCATCAGCTCCTTCGCCATACCGGGGAGGTTCTCGGCCTCGTTGTAGGTCGGCATCACGATGGTCAGGGCGGTACGGGCCCAGACGTCGGGAAGCGGTGCGGGGAGCCGCGCGGTGTGCGGGGCCGGTGCGGTGGTAGCCACGTGCTCGGTGCTTTCTACGGGTCCGTGCATGCCACGGAGCGTGCGGGTCCGTGCATGCCACGGAAGGAAAGTGCGGTGGGGCGGGCTCAGCAGTCGGCGGAGAAGCGCACGGAGGCGTCCGGCAGGCGCGTGTCGCACCACACCCGGACCCCCTTGCGCAGCTCGTTGTCGGCGCCCACCTGGGCGCCGTCGCCGACGACGGCGCCGTCCACGACGGTGCGCGCGCCGATCCGGGCGCCCGCGCCGATGAGGCTGTCGCTGATGCACGCGCCGTCCTCGATGCGCGCGCCGTCCAGCAGGACCGAGCCCTCGACCACGGCGCCCTCGGCCACTTCGGCGCCCGCGCCGACGACCGTGCCGCCGCCGAGCTTGGCGCCCGCGGCGACCTTCGCCCCCGGCAGCACCAGATACTCACCGGGTTCGCCGGGCATGGCCGCGGAGGCCACGACGCCCCGTACGAGGTCGGCGGATGCCTGGACGAACGCGTCCGGCCGGCCCAGGTCCAGCCAGTAGGTGCGGTCGACGACGCCCTGGAGATGGGCCCCGTCCGCCAGCAGACCGGGGAAGGTCTCGCGCTCCACGGAGACCGGACGGCCGGTGGGGATGGCGTCGATCACCTCCCGGCGGAAGACATAACAACCGGCGTTGATCTGGTCGGTGACGATCTCGGCCGGGCTGGTGGGCTTCTCGGTGAAGGCGAGCACCCGGCCCGTCTCGTCGGTGGGCACGAGCCCGAAGGCGCGCGGGTCCTCGACCCGGGTCAGATGCAGGGTGACGGCGGCCTGGGCCGCCTCGTGCCGCCGCACCAGGTGCGCGATGTCGAGGCCGGTGAGGATGTCGCCGTTGAGGACGAGCACGGGCTCGGCCGGCGCCGAGGTCAGGGCGTCGGCGGCGGACCGGATGGCGCCGCCCGTGCCGAGCGGCTCCTCCTCGGTGACGTAGGTCAGCCGCAGCCCGAGCGCCGACCCGTCACCGAAGTACGGCTCGAACACCTCGGCCAGATAGGACGTGGCGAGCACCACATGGTCCACCCCGGCCGACTTGAGCCGGGCGAGCTGATGCGCCAGAAACGGCACTCCCGCCGCCGGAACCATTGGCTTGGGGGTGTTCACCGTCAGGGGCCGCAGGCGAGTGCCCTTGCCGCCCACTAGCAGTACCGCTTCCGTCACACCAGTCCCCAGTCAGTCAAATCAGCGCGAGTTTTTCACAAACGTTTACACTACATGCTGCTTATACGGCCAATTTCAGTTGTCATCCAGAGAAGGAATGAATGACCCCCATGAGTCCCATACGTGAGCGCGGCGGTGCCGGCGGACGGCTGCGCCGACTGGTCCGTGAACTCGCGAAGTTCGGCACCGTGGGCGGTCTCGGCGTCCTGGTCAACCTGGGTGCGTTCAACCTGTGCCGGGCGGTGACCGATCTCGCAGTGGTCCGGTGCAGCGTGATCGCCACGGTCGTCGCGATCGTCTTCAACTACCTGGGTCTGCGCTACTTCGCCTACCGGGACCGGGACAAGGGCGGGCGCGCGAAGGAGCTGACGCTCTTCGCGGTCTTCAGCGCCATCGGCCTGGTCATCGAGAACGGTGTGCTGTACACGGCGACGTACGCCTTCGACTGGAACAGCCCGCTCCAGAACAACATCTTCAAGTTCGTCGGCATCGGCATCGCCACGCTCTTCCGTTTCTGGACGTATCGCACCCTGGTCTTCAAGCAGCCGGATCAGCCGCAGCCGCCGTTGCCCACGGCCCCCGAGGAGCGCCTGGCGAAAAGCTCCCGCTGAGCGGGACGGGCGGGCGGGCGGGCGGGCGCGAGACACCACCCGAACCGCGAGAGCGGGGCGCGAAGCCCGAACATCAAGGGTGAAGCGCGAAGCCTCGGTCGAACCGCAACGGCGGGCGCGTGACGGCCCCCCGCCCGTGATCTGCACGCCCAGGTGGTGGCAACAGTGTTACCCATGGGTAACACTGTTGCTCATGAGCACGCTCTGCCAAGACGCCCAGCGCGCCGGTCAGGAATCCGTGCGCACCACGATCCTCGGCCGCGCCATCGATCTGCTGGTCACGGAGGGCCCGCCGCCCTGACGATGGGCCGGATCGCCACCGGCATCGGCTCGTCGACCAAGGTCCTCTACACCCTGTTCGGCGGGAAGGAGGGGCTGGTCGACGCGCTGTACCGGGAGGGGTTCGCGCGCCTGCGGCGGGCACAGGAGCGAGTCCCCTCTGTGGACGACCCGTTGGTCTGTGGACGACCCGTTGGCGCATCTGACCCAGCTCGGGACGGCGTACCGGGAGCACGCGCTGGCCGAACCGGCCTACTGCCGGGTGATGTTCGAGCAGGCCGTACCCGAATACCGGCCGAGCGCGGAGGCTCTTGCCGTGGCCGAGACCGCCTTCGACGCCTCGGCCGCCGCCGTGGCCGCCTGTATCGACGCCGGTGTCTTCCGGCCGGGCGACGCCCAGGAGATCTCGAAGATCTTCTGGGCCGCGTCGCACGGGGCGGTGAGTCTGGAGTTCGCCGGACACTTCACGGGGGATACGGCGGCCCGTCGCTATGCCGCGCTGATGACGGCGGTGGGGCGGGCGTTCGGCGCCGACCCCGAGTCCATCCAGGTGTCCGTCCCCGAGCCCGGCCCTGATCCTGCCCCGGAGTCCTCCCTGTCGTCTTCCCCGTTCCCGTTCCCGTTCCCGTTCCCGTCCCCGTTCCCGTTCCCGTTCCCGTCCCCGTTCCCGTCCCGTTCCCGTCCCCGTCCCGTTCCCGTTCCCGTCCCCGTCCCCCTCCGCCTCCGTGCGAGAAGGGCAGCAGTCATGACGGTCAACCGCTATCTGTCGGGGAACTTCGCACCGGTTGCCGAGGAGGTCACGGCGTACGGCCTGCCCGTACGAACTCACCCATGACCTGGAGACGGTCGGCCCCTGCGACCTGGGGGCGACCCCGGAGGGGTACAGCGCCAACGCCCACTCCCTCTTCGGTCCGCGCACCCGCGAACTGCATTCGCTCGCGTGACCGGGTGCAGGAGTTCCCCCGCGTCAACTCCCGTTACACGGCGCGTCCTTACCGGTACGGGTACGCCGCCGCCATCGAGCTCTACGCGCCGCCGCCGTCGAGCTCTACGCGCCGCCGGCCGGACCCGACGACGACCGTCCGGACGAGGGGTTCGGCCACGCGCTGCTCAACCACGATCTGCGCCACGGAACCACCGAGGCGGATGAGTTCGGGCGGGCCGGGGCGGTGGGGAGGGGGTGTTCGTCGCCGCGGCGTCACCCACCGCGGAGGACGACGGATACGTCATGGCGTATGTCTTCGACCCGGAGCGTGGCGCCTCCGACCTGGTGATCCTCGCCGCACAGGACTTCACCGGGGAGCCCGTGGCGCGGATGCATCTGCCGGTGCGGGTGCCGTTGGGGCTGCACGGGAGCTGGGTGCCGGGCGACGAGGGGTGAGCCGAGCGGTGACCCGAGCGGTGAGCCGACCGGTGAGCCGGTGGCAGGGCTCGGCCGGGTAGCGGATCACGGGGCAGGGGGATACGGGGGCAGGGGGATACGTGGGCACGTGGATACGGCGGCACGGGGGGACGCGTCGCCGATTGATGATTGCCCAAGTGCGGCCGTGTGTCCGGTCTTTGAGGTGGACCGGTACACCGCCGCCGTGCCGGCCGGCTGGGTACGCGCGGCGGCTCCGCCTCCTGCGGTAGGGCGGGGCCGCCGCTGTACGCCTCAGGTGTCATGGCCCGTAGAGGGGCTAACGCCGATGCGGTACGGGCCGGTCCTGCCGCAGAGTGATGATGCGAGGTCAGGTGCGGTGGAAGGCTGATGCTCGGGACGGACGGGCGACGGCCCGGCACCCGACCGGCCCGGCACCCGTCCGGCCCGGCACTCGTCCGGGCGCGGCATCCGAAGGCCCGGCACTGACCCCGCCAGGCCGCACCGCGACCGGCACCGGACGTGCCGAACGACACCCCCTCGCCGTCGCGGCCACCGGATGCCGTGCAGCCGGCGCTTCCGTGCCACCGGCATCCTCCATGCCGCCTGCACCCTCCGTGTCACCTGCACCCTCCGTGTCACCGACCGCACCACCACCCAAGGAGACCGTGTGACCACCCTCAGAGCCGCCGCGCGCCGCGCCTCGGCCGTGGGCCTCGCCCTCACCGCCTGCCTCACCGCGACCCCCGCCACAGCCACCCCCGCCACAGCCACCCCCGCCACAGCCACCCCCGCCACAGCCACCCCCGCCACAGCCACCCCCGCCACAGCCACCCCCGCCACAGCCACCGCCGACACGGCCGCCCCGGACAGTGACGGCGGCGCGGCGGCATCCGGGACCGGCCTCGACCGCTACTACCGCCAGCGCCTCGACTGGCGCAGCTGCGTTCTCGGCCCGGACGACGCACCGGGCCGCGAGCTGGCGAAGACCGGCGCGCGCTGCGCCGATGTGACCGTCCCGCTCGACTACACCGACCCCAAGGGCCGCACCCTCACCGTCGCGATATCCCGGATCAAGGCCACCGACACCCGCCACCGGGTCGGCCCGCTGCTCCTCAACCCCGGCGGTCCGGGCGGGTCCGGCCTCACCGTCCCGGCGCAGATCCGCCCGGTGATGAAGGAGGCCGGCGCGCTCTACGACCTGATCGGCATGGACCCGCGCTTCGTCGGCCGCAGCAACGCCCTGGACTGCGGCTGGTCCAGCGGCCCCGCCATCCGCTCGGCCGGTCCCGACCGGGCGAGCTTCGAGCGCCAGGTCGCCTTCCAGAAGGGCCTGGCCGACAAGTGCCGCGCCACCAACGGGAAGGTGCTGCCGTACATCACCACCCGCAACACGGCCCGCGACATGGACGTCATCCGCGGCGCGCTCGGCGAACGCAAGCTCTCCTATCTGGGCTACTCGTACGGCACCTATCTGGGCACGGCCTACACCCAGATGTTCCCCGGCCGCTACGACCGGGTGGTGCTCGACGGGGCGCTCGACCCGAGCCGCTACAACCCCCGCCTGTTCAAGGGCGTCGAGAAGGAGAACGACCAGGCGTTCGCCGACTGGGCGACCTGGGCGGCCGCACGCCAGGACACCTACGGTCTCGGCCGCACCCGCGCCGAGGTGCTCGCCACCGTGAACCGCATCGTCCAGGCGTCCGCACGCCGCCCGCTGACCGTCGGCACCGCCCCCGACGTCTACCAACTGGACTCGTCCCAGGTGCCCGTCGTCATCAATGCGGGGGTCGCGAGCGACACCGAGGCGGACCGCAAGGCCCTCGGTGAGCGGGTGTCCGTACTGGCCAAGGCCGCCGACGGGCAGCAGCCGGCCCGGCTGTCCCAGGAGTTCGCCGGTGTCCTGCGGCTCGGATTCACCAGCGAGGGTTCGCCCACCGGCAGCATCCAGTCCGCGATCCTGTGCGGGGACGTGGCCGCCCCGCGCGACCCCGAGCAGTACTGGCAGGACATCGAGCGCAGCCGCGCCGCGCACCCGCTGTTCGGCCCGCTGACCAACAACATCGGCACGTGCGCCTTCTTGGACCGGCCCCGCGAGGAGCCCGTCCAGGTGCGACGCGACACCCCGGCGCTGATCGTGGCCGCCACCGGCGACCCGCGCACCCCCTACACGGGCAGCGTCGCACTCCACCACAAGCTGCCGAGCTCCAAGCTGCTCACCCTCAAGGGCGCCAACCGGCACGCGATCTACGGCATGTACGGCAGCGCCTGTGTGGACGACAGGGTCAACGCCTACCTGGCCACGGGCAAGTTGCCCGCGAAGGACCAGACCTGCGTCAAACAGAACGACCAGCTGGTCACCGTCTGGTGATCAACGGCATCCTTCTCGGTGAGCGCCGGATGGCGTGGGGGCGGACCACGCCGCGCACCACACAGGAGAAGAGGGAACAGCCGTGGGCAAGCTGGAAGAGTACGACACAGTGGCCGACCGCAAGGGTCTGGGCGAGCGGTGGGACGTCTACCGCGTCCGCCACCGCCTGCGCCACACGGAGTGGCTGGTCGTCCCGTTCATGATGATCGCCGTGCTGGCGTACGAGCTCTTGAAGTCGCCTCTGCTCTACGTCCCCGTGCTGGCCGTCATCGCCGTCGGCACCATCGTGGGCCTGCGCCGGATTCCACCCCGCACGGGGATACGGATGATCCTCGTGTACGACAAGGGGCTGCTCTTCGTCCACACCAACGCGTACCCCGTCACACTGCTCTGGGAGGACGTCGAGGCCAGCCGACAGGTGTACGAACAGTCCGACGTGAAGTTCAAGAGCGGAGGCGTCCAGAGCACTGTCCGGTACGGGCATCTCACGATCTGGCCGTCGGACGGGAAGCCCCCGATCGTGCTGATGCACGTTTTGCGGCAGTCGGACCTGGCCTCGACGATCGAGGAGGAGATCCGCCCGCGGCTGTTCGAGTCGCTGAACGCGGCCCTGGACGCCAACGGCGAGGCCCGTGTGGGGCCGGTCATCGTCACTCGCGCCGGCATCCTCTTCCCCGCCGCCGACAAGGACCGGCCCCCGGTGCTGCTGGACTGGTCCCAGCTCAAGGAGACGAGAGTCAGCCCCACTTCGGATGTCCTCCTGCGCTTCACACAGCAGGCGGGCGCCCCCAAGGGGCCGAGCTCCTTTGCCATATCCGTCCCGAACGCGGCGGTGATCCGCGACTTCATCGAGGAGACCCGCGGACTGGCGGAGTAGCGGCGGCGGAGCGGAGGAGCCGGAGCACCGCAGACGGAACGCCGTACGAAATTATCTGACTCCGGGGTAAGAAGGTCCCGCCCGTGCTCTGGAGTCAGGACCCCCGGCGCGTCAGACTGGATCCCCGTGTCACCTCTGTGGGGGAGGCGGCACGGGGTCTCGTGTCGTCCCCGTCCGGAGCGGGACGGCCGACGCCCGGACAGTGTGGCGGTCCCGCGGAAAATCGATTGCCGCACGGCCCCGCACCGGCTTTCATCGACGGTGGACTGCGGGGCCCTGCGCCGGGCCGGGCCCGTGTGTGAAAGGTGGCGTTTTATGCCCCAGGTGTCGCGGAACGGCTCTCGTCATCGAGGACGGTCCGCACCGGCGGCACTGCCCGTACGGCACGGCTGACCGCGGCCGTACTCCTCGGCGACGAGCGGCGTTCGACATGGTCCATTCGTCAACGCAGCACGCCAGGAGTCCACTTCACATGAACCGCAAGCCCACCAAACGGGCGCGTACGTATGCGTCGGCACGCGCCCAGTCCTTCCGCTGTCTCCAGTGCGGCCTCGACATCTCCATGAGCGCCGTGGGCACCAGCCACCGCAACCACTGCCCCAACTGCCTGTGGAGCCGTCACCTCGACGACACCCCCGGCGACCGGGCGGCGGACTGCGGGGCGCGCATGGAGCCGCTCGCGATCTCCGTACGCGGGGACGGCGAGTGGGTGATCGTCCACCGCTGCACCGGCTGTGGCGTCCTGCACGCCAACCGGACCGCGGGCGATGACAACGCGCTGCCGCTCACCCGGCTCGCGGTACGTCCGCTGGCCCAGCCGCCGTTCCCCTTCGAACGGCTCGCCGGTCTCTGACGTACACGTCCCTGACATAGCCGCTGGTGGGTGGCCCGACCGAGGCCGGGCCACCCATCGGCAGGTGCGGCAGGGGCTACTGCGGCGCGGACCGCTGTGACGCCGGCTGCTGCGGCGCGGACTGCTGTGACGCGGTGTTCTTCTTGCGGAAGAGTTCTGCGACGTACTCGTCCAGCAACTTCTCGTACTTGACGCGCATTTCATCGTCCAGCGTGGTGTGCCGGATGATTTTGATGCCGCTCTGCGGGTTCAGCATATGGCTCTCCGAGAGGAGAACGCGGGCCTGCATGAAGTTCTGGCGGCCGTGGGTCGCTCGCGCCGGTGGTCGCCGTCCGTGCATGCCGGTGCCCGTGCCGTTCACGGCGGTGGTTGCCGGCCGCTCACGCTGACGACTGCCGGCCGTTCACGCCGGTGGTCGCCGCGGCCCGGGTGCGCGTACGCCGTCTGTTTTCCGTCCGCTTCCCGCCCGGTCAGTCCTGTGCGAGCCGGGTGCGCAGCGCCTCGGTGTCGGGCACGAACCAGGTCTGGGTGCCCCGGTTGCTTTCGCGGACGAAGTCCCGCAGCGCGGTGCTGGCGTCTGTGTGCGCGGAGATGTCCCCGACGACGGCGAGCCCCATGCGGTAGTTGACGAACTTCTGGACGATGTCGCCCGCGAGCCGGGTACGCAGCCGGAAGAAGTCGTCCGTGAGCCGGCCGACCGGGACCGCCACCCAGGCGGCGCCCTGGTAGGACGCATTGCCGATCACATCGATCGCGGCGCGCTCGTCCCGCAGCGGGGCGCCGTCGGCCGCGCAGACGAAGACGGGTATGCCGCCGAGGTGCTGGAGTGCGTCAGGCATGGGGTGGTGTTCCAATCGTTCAGGAGGGCGTGGTGTCGTCCAGGAAGGTGTGGCGCTGCCGCGCACGCAAGAGGTGCGTGCCCTCGGCGCAGGCGCCGTGGTGCCGCTCACATCCCGGGGCGGAGCGTTCTCGGCATCTCATCCCCGGGGTGGCGCGTCCCCGGCGCCGTTCAGTCCTGTTCCTCGGTCAGCGCGCGGATGATCTTCAGCAGCTCCGCCGTGGTGTCCAGGCCGCCCAGCACGATGATCTTGAGGGTGGCCCGTTCCTCGTCGTAGACGCTCTCGACCCGCAGGCGATCACCGGTCTCGCCGCCCTTCCGGACCCCGACCGCGGCCATGACCGTGTTGGTCAGGCGGATCGTCTCCTCGGGGTCGATTGCGTCGATCTGCACGATGCTGGACACCTCGGCATGGGGCGCTCCCCGGACGGGCGAGGGGGCGGCGGCGCCGGTGAACGCCGCCAGGTCCTCGCGGGTGATCCGGTACTGCTTGCCGACCCGGGTCGCCTTCAGCCGCCCGTCTCGCACATAGGTCCGCACGGTTCTGACATGTAGCCCCAGCAGGTCCGCCACCTGCTCCGCCGAGTAGTAGTGCTGCTGCGCCATACCGTCCACACCGTCCTGACCCGCACCCGCGGCGCCTGGCCACCGGCGACGCCCATCTACCGTATGAGTCCCTAAAGTAGCACTCGATGGGGAAGGATGGGGAAGACTGGAGGGGCGTGAGGTAGGGGGTCCGGTGCCGGGCGGCGGCGCGGCCACCGGCTGTCGTCCGTCGACGCCGACCGTCTCCAAGATCTGATCCGCCGTACCGGCCGACGCAGAGCAGAAGCACATTTAATTAGGGGATATTTCTAGAAAGCTAATCCGCGACGGGTGCCGGCTCATCCGCTGCCGGGCAGAGCGCGCGACGGGGCAACAGGGGAATGGCGCGGGCGCGACGAGAACGCCAGGGGAACATCCGGGGAACACCAGGGGGAACATCAGGGACAGCCCCGGACAAAGGCAGGAGCCCCTCTCCCCACCGAAGTGGAGGAGCGGGGCTCCTTAGGTATTGCTAAGTCGACCTGGAATGGTCGGACCGGGCAACTCAGACCGGCGTAACGTTCTCCGCCTGCGGGCCCTTCGGACCCTGCGTGACGTCGAAGTTCACCTGCTGGTTCTCCTCCAGGGAGCGGAAACCAGAGGCGTTGATCGCCGAGTAGTGGACGAAGACATCCGGGCCGCCGCCGTCCTGGGCGATGAAGCCGAAGCCCTTTTCAGCGTTGAACCACTTGACGGTTCCGGTAGCCATAAGCCCTCCTTGGGCCAAAGGGTTGCCCTGCTCCAGAACCTGCAAACAAGTCTGAAAACTACAAAAGCCTGCGGGTCACATGCTCCGCAGGCTCTGTACTGCAAGGGAAACCAAACTGCAACTTGCGCTGAGCGTAGCATGTGGCGCTCCTGAGGTGGAAGAGCCAAAGATCACGTTTAACGGGGATCCTGCGGGGCCATCTACGGACCGCCGCACCAGCCACAGCGGCCCCCCGCCGCGTCGGATCACAGAGCGCGGGTCTAGCCTCCGCATGTGGACAATTCAACCTTCGGAGACGCACCCGCGGGAGCCGCGGCCGACCACCGTCGCAGCCGGCCGCGGGTGGGCCACATCCAGTTCCTGAACTGCCTGCCCCTTTACTGGGGCCTCGCCCGTACGGGCACCCTGCTCGATCTGGAGCTCACCAAGGACACCCCGGAAAAGCTCAGCGAACAGCTGGTGCGCGGGGAACTCGACATCGCGCCGATCACCCTCGTGGAGTTCCTGCGCGCCGCCGATGACCTCGTCGCCTTCCCCGATCTCGCGGTCGGCTGCGACGGTCCGGTGATGTCCTGCGTGATCGTTTCGCAGAAGCCGCTGGACCGGCTGGACGGTGCCCGGGTCGCCCTCGGGTCGACCTCGCGGACGTCCGTCCGGCTGGCCCAGCTGCTGCTCGCCGAGAAGATCGGCGTCCGCCCCGACTACTACACCTGCCCGCCCGACCTCGGCCTGATGATGCAGGAGGCGGACGCGGCCGTGCTGATCGGCGATGCCGCGCTGCGGGCCAATCTGCACGACGGCCCGCGGCTGGGCCTGGAGGTGCACGACCTGGGCCAGATGTGGAAGGACTGGACGGGTCTGCCGTTCGTCTTCGCCGTCTGGGCCGCCCGGCGTGACTACCTGGAGCGCGAGCCGCAGGTCGTGGAGAAGGTCCACGAGGCGTTCCTCGCCTCCCGCGATCTGTCGCTCGAAGAGGTCACCAAGGTCGCCGAGCAGGCGGCCCGCTGGGAGACCTTCGACGAGACGGTGCTGGCGCGCTACTTCACCACGCTGGACTTCCGTTTCGGCCCCGACCAGCTGCGCGGCGTCACCGAGTTCGCCCGCCGGGTCGGCCCGACGACCGGTTTCCCGGCGGATGTGAACGTGAAGCTGCTCGGGGCCTAGAGCCGGCCCAGAGCGGCCTGGAGCCTGTCTCGTTGACCCGTGATTGGTCCGATGGGGCAGCCGCCGAGCAATTCGGATACCTCGTAAGGCTGATGGCTCACTGTGTGCCCTGGCGGAAGTATGTATGGGGCATCTAACATGCCAATCGCTCAGTGGCCGTGTCGCTATCGGTGACGATCACCGTTGCGCGGGCGCGGTCCGGTGATCATGGAGGCGCTCGTGCGTAGCGACCAGCAGTGGGACATCGTGACCGGAATCGGTATCACCGCGCTGGCGGTGGCGGCGGCCAGGGCCGTCGAGACCAGCCGCCCGGCCCCCTTGATCAAGGACCCCTACGCCGCGCGGTTCGTCGCCGCGGCACAACACCCTGTTCCCTTGCCGACCACCGTCGAGGAGGCCAGGGACGCACGGGACCGGGACAGCGAAACCTGGACGGACATGACCGACTACATCGCCGTGCGAACCCGGGCTTTCGACGATCATTTTCTGCGCGCGGCCAAGGACGGTGTCACGCAGGCCGTGATCCTGGCCTCCGGCCTGGACACCCGGGCCTTTCGGCTTGACTGGCGGGCCGGCACAGTCGTTCACGAGATCGACCAGCCGCGCGTACTGGACTTCAAGCTGCGGGTGTTGCGTGAGGCCGGGGCCGAGCCGCAGTGCGATCACCGGCCGACGGGTGTGGACCTTCGTGACGACTGGGCCACGGCCCTGGAAGGTGCCGGATTCGACACCTCCCGCCCCACCGTATGGCTTGCCGAGGGGCTGCTGCCCTACCTCCCGCCCGAGGCCGAGGAACACCTTCTGCACGAGGTCCACCGGCTCTCGGCACCGGGCAGCCGCCTCGCGGCCGAGTACTTCTTCGACATGGGCCAGGTGTTGGACGATCCGGTGATGGAGCAGAACGCGGTCGCGATGGGCGTCGAACTCGCTGACCTGCTGCACGGCGACCAGCGTCCCAGCCCGGCCGAGCGGCTCGCGGAGCGTGGCTGGCAGACCCGGGTGATGACGGGTGCCGATGCGGCCGAAACCTACGAACGTGCCCTGACGCCCTCCGTGATGACCGACAACGTCCGGCACGTCTTCGCCGGCCTGCGGTGATCCGGGCGCCGGCGACATGAGAAGCCGGATACCTACCGCACCGGGGACACGAGCCATACCTGCGGGATGAACAAACCGCCATGAGCCCCCGAGGCTGCATCGCCCAGGCACCGTCCGGTGAGTCAGGACCCCTGACCGGGCAGACGCATCCGATCGACCGGCCAGCCCATCAAAGAGACACGCCCCAGGGCCAGGGTTCCTGGGGGCCTCGGGCGCCAGGACCGGGGCCGGGCCCGGCGTCAGGCCCGGTCTGGTCCCGCAGCTCCGTGATCCCGTGCTCCTTCGGCCCCGTAGGGGGACGTCCCGGCCACGTATCGGGGGCGCGCCCCCGACGCCGGGCCGGCTGTCTCTCCTCGGCTGTCCGTCCGACGGCGTCGGTTCGGCTATCCGTCCGACGGCGTCGGGCCGCGCAGGACCTTGCTGATCGCCTCCAGGGAGCCCTCCCGCATGCCCTGGATGTAGCCCTTGGCGTTGTGGCCGCCGCCCTGGATGACCCGGAGCGAGGCGTGCACCGGGCCCTTGCCGTACTGCTGGATGAAGCGCTCCAGGTTCGCCCGGCCGCCCTCTTTGGTGCCGATCTGGAACTGGATGTACACGTCCGGGGCGCCGCGCCGGGTGGCGAGCTGCCTGGCCAGCCGCTCCGGGTTGTTGGCCTGCATCTCCTTCGGGTGGCCGCGCCACAGCGGCGAGTCCGGCCGGGTGTCCGGGCCGCTGGCGATCACGGCCTTGAACCGGTCCGGGTGCTGTAGCACCTGCTTGAGGCCGACGAACCCGCCGGAGGAGGAGCCCATGAACGCCCAGCCGTCGCGCGTGGTGAAGGTCCGGAAGTTGGCCTTCACGAAGTCGGGGACGTCGTCGGACATCCAGGTGCCCATCTTCGGCTGCCCCGGTATGTCACTGCCGTCGTAGTAGTACTTCTTGTCCGGATTCAGTACCGGCATCACCACGATGAACGGTTTGCTCCTGCCCTGCCCGGCCAGCTCACTGACCGTCTCCTGGAGCTTGAGATTGGTGCCCATCCAGTAGTTCATCGGGTAGCCGCGGCCGCCGGGCAGCGCGATCAGGACCGGGAACGCGCTGTCCCGGTACCGCTCCTCGTAGTACTCCTTCGGCGCCCACACCCACACCTGGCCGGTGAACCTGGACTTCTTCCCGTGGAGCGTGGTCACCCCGATCTTGGTGCCGTCGTCGAGGGTGTTCGCGGTGACGAACTCCGCCTGCGGCCCGGTCGGCATCCGTACCGACGGGTCGTGGGCGGCGCTCTGCACCATGCGCCCGCCGCCGTCCGGGGTCGGCTGGTTGAACGACATCGGGTCGCCGTTGTCGGAGAAGACGTCGAAATGGTTCAGCACGGGGACCGAGCCGAGCCCCAGGACCGCGATGAGCGCGCCGATCAGGAACAGCCGCTTCTTCGGTCTGCGGCGCACGGGACGGTGCTCCTGACGCAGGCCGTACGGGGGCTGCTCATCGGGGGAGTGAGGCACGGGCGTACTCCGGCTGATCGCGCTGCCCCGACGGGCAGGATGGACGACTTACGCCCTGTTTGATGCGGAAAGCGGGTCACGGGTTTGCCGGGGCCGGACATGACGTGCGTCATAAAACGTCCGACGTCACCAAACGTCCGACGTCACCAAACGTCCGACGTCACCAAACGTCCGACGTCACCAAACGTCCGAGCCCGGCCCGGAACCGGCCGAGTGGTCCGTGGAGTCGGCGGGGCGGTATCCGTACTCACCAGGGGGCCGGCGGGGCGGCACCCGCCCGGCCGTGACCGGGGCTGTCGGGGCTGTCATACCCCTGGCGTAGGCTGGTTCGGTCGTTATGCCCGCCTCCGAAAGGGACGCCCCGGTGACCGAGAACGCCGACCTCCAGTCCGTACTCGACCGCGCCGCGCAGGGCGGCCGCATCACGCCGGAGGAAGCGCTCGACCTGTACCGCTCCGCTCCGCTGCACGCCCTGGGGGCCGCCGCCGACGCCGCGCGCCGCCGCCGCTACGCCGGCACCGAGCACATCGCGACGTACATCATCGAGCGCAACATCAACTACACCAATGTCTGCGTGACGGCCTGCAAGTTCTGCGCCTTCTACGCCGCGCCCAAGGACACCGCCAAGGGCTGGACCCGCGATCTCGACGACATCCTGCGCCGCTGCGCGGAGACCGTCGAGCTGGGCGGCACCCAGATCATGTTCCAGGGCGGCCACCACCCGGACTACGGCGTCGAGTACTACGAGAAGCACTTCTCGGCGATCAAGAAGGCGTACCCGCAGCTGGTCATCCACTCCCTCGGCGCCTCCGAGGTCGAGCACATGGCGCGGATCTCCAAGGTGACGCCCGAGGAGGCGATCCGCCGGATCCACGCCGCCGGCCTCGACTCGTTCGCGGGCGCCGGCGCCGAGCTGCTGCCGGCCCGGCCGCGCAAGGCGATCGCGCCGCTGAAGGAGTCCGGCGAGCGGTGGCTGGAAATCATGGAGACGGCGCACAACCTGGGCGTCGAGTCCACCTCCACCATGCTCATGGGCACCGGCGAGACCAACGCCGAGCGCATCGAGCACCTGCGCATGATCCGCGACGTCCAGGACCGTACGGGCGGCTTCCGCGCCTTCATCCCGTACACCTACCAGCCGGAGAACAACCACCTCAAGGGCCAGACGCAGGCCACCCTCTTCGAGTACCTGCGCATGATCGCCATCGGCCGGATCTTCCTCGACAACGTCGCGCACATCCAGGGCTCCTGGCTGACCACCGGCAAGGAGGTCGGCCAGCTCTCGCTGCACTACGGCGCGGACGACCTCGGCTCGATCATGCTGGAGGAGAACGTCGTCTCCTCGGCCGGCGCCAAGCACCGCTCCAACCGTACGGAGATCATCGACCTGATCCGCAAGGCGGGCCGGGTCCCGGCGCAGCGCGCGACCACCTACGAGCACCTGATCGTGCACGACGACCCGGCCAACGACCCGGTCGACGACAAGGTCGTCTCGCATCTCTCCTCGACCGCCATCGAGGGCGGCACGGCCCACCCGGAGCTGAAGCTCATCGAGGCCAACTGAACGCCGACGGGCGGGAGTTGACCATGTGGCCGGAGGGTGGCCCGTTGTCGGAGGGAACTGACCCGGTGCGGGAATGCGGGCTGTCTTCGGAGGTCCGGCTGCCGTGCTGACGCTGCACCGGGTGCGCGGCGTCCGGCTCGTGGTGGACGGTCCGCCCGCCGAGCGGCCGGATGACGCACGCCCGGACGACGAGTACGCCGACGGGTTCGCAGGCGAGTACGCCGAGGGGTACGCGGTGGTCGTCGAAGATGACCGCTTCGCGGCCCTGGGCCCGTATACGGAGCTGCTCGCGGCGTACGGAGAGCGGGCGAGGTTGCGGGAGTGGGACGGTGTACTGACGCCGGGCCGCTACGAACCGGACGGCGCCGCGCTGCTGGAGGCCGCCTACCACCCCGACCCGCGCGAGGCCGGTGAACTGGGCAGCGAGCCGATCACGGGCGAGGCGCTCGCTGCCCTCGGTATGACCGAGACCCGCTGGGGTGCCAGTGCCCGGCGCGGACTGCAACGCCTGCTGGCCACCGGGACGACCGCGCTGACCGGCCCCTTCACCCGGCCCGCGGTCCGTACGGCCGTTCAGCGGTCCGGACTGTGGGAGCTGCCGGGGCGCCGCCCGCGCACACTGGCTGTCGGCGGCCCGGCCCATTTCGCCGTCTTCGCCGCGGACGGCAGCTGCCTCGCCACCGCGCTCGGCGGCCGCCTGGTGTTCCGCCGCCGCTGAGGGTCTTGCCGGGGGTTGCCGGGGGTTGCCGGGGCGTCCGTCTTCCCCCTCCCTCCGCCCGGCCCGTCCCTGGACCTTCGCCCTTTCCCTTCCCCCTGACTTCGTGATGATCTTCATCAAGGAGCCGTCAACGCCGCGTTTTCGCACGTCAGGGCGGTGTTAACGGAAGCGGAACGGCCGTTGCCACCCGGCATGATCTTGGCTGCGGGGGCGGCCGATTCGGCCGCTCACGATGCGCTGCACCGCTGGACCGCTCGGATGTTCCGAGGGGGCATGCGGCCGCCCCCGTCCAGACTCCGCACCCGCCGCCCCAAGGGCGTGCCCGGTGCGGGGGCCGTCCGCCGCACGGTGGACAATGGGCAGGTGACCCGAGCATCCCTGGACAAGCAGCCGCACGAAGTCGCCGCGATGTTCGACGACGTGGCGGCACGGTACGACCTCACCAATGACGTGCTCTCCCTGGGGCAGGCGCGGCTGTGGCGCAAGGAGGTGCAGCGGGCGGTGGCCGCGCGGCCCGCCGAGCGGGTGCTCGACCTCGCGGCCGGCACCGGTACGTCCTCGCTCCCGTTCGCCCGGACCGGCGCGTACGTCGTGCCCTGCGATTTCTCGGTCGGCATGCTCAAGGAGGGCAAGCGGCGGCACTCGTGGCTGCCCTTCACCGCGGGTGACGGCACGCGGCTGCCGTTCGCCGACGGGGTGTTCGACGCCGTCACCATCTCCTTCGGACTGCGCAACATCCAGGACACCGATGCCGCGCTGGCCGAGCTGTACCGCGTCACCAAGCCCGGTGGCCGGGTCGTGATCTGCGAGTTCAGCGAGCCGACCTGGGCGCCGTTCCGGACCGTCTACACCGAGTACCTGATGCGCGCGCTGCCCCCGGTCGCCCGTGCGGTCAGCAGCAACCCGGACGCGTACGTCTATCTCGCCGAGTCCATTCGCACCTGGCCCAACCAGCCCGAACTCGCCGCCCGCATGCAGGGCGTGGGCTGGGACCGGGTCGCCTGGCGCAATCTGACCGGCGGTGTGGTGGCGCTGCACCGGGGGACCAAGCCGGCCGAGTAGGCCGCGGGCGGACGGCCGCGAGCGGACGGACTCGCTGGGGTGACGCTCCTGTACCGGGAGTGCGTCGCCGGGAAGCGTGCGGCCTACGGCGCGGTGCTGCTCACGCCCCGCCTCCTGAGACTCACCGGCCGCCGTGGCCCCTCCGCCCCATGACCTCAGTGGCCCAGCCGCTCAGCCGCTCAGCCGCCCAGCTGCCCGGCCGCCCCGGGGGAACGACGGGGAGTGAAACGTGAGACAGGGGTGAAGGGGTGTGAGGCAACTGCCGAGACGGAACGCGCGGCACCCACGCGCGCCCGCCCCACTACAGCCGCCTCACCCCCATCTCACCCCCGCTTCACCCCCGTCTCACACGTCCAGCCGGAAGCAGTAAGACGTCGTCGAGGCCCTCACACATCCAGCCGGAAGCAGTACGCCTTCCGCTGTGACGTCGGCGTGTGGAGCGTCTCCGCGTGCCGCATGCCCAGGCGCCGGGTCACGGCTATCGACCGCTCGTTGCGGGCGTCCACCATCGCGACGACCTGCCGGACCCCGGCCTCCCGTACGGCGTCCAGCGCCTTCTGCGCCGCGACCGTGGCGTACCCCTTGCCCCAGTACGCGCGGCCGAGCCGCCAGCCGATCTCGATCTCGCCCGCCGGGCCCCACTCCCGCGGCCACGGCTGCGCCCCGGTGAAGCCGATGACCGCGCCGTCGGCCGGGTCGAGCAGCGTGTAGAGGCAGAAGCCCCGCTCAGCGTGGTGCCGGCGCTGGCGCGCGGTCAGTTCCTCGTACACCGACAGCTCGGCCGGCGCGCCGCCATGGAACTCCATGACGTCCGGGTCGTCGAAGGCCCGGTGCCAGTTCAGCGCGTCCTCTTCGGTGGGCACGCGCAGCTCGACGGCGGGTAGCGGTGTGTTGTTCATGAGCCAACCCTTCAGGAAGTGATCACCAACGCCCCCATAGACTGCATGTGCCCGGTGCCGATCGGCACCCAGATATCCATATATCGACTTCCGGGAGAACCGTCGTGACCGAGTCCGCGTCCGTGACAGAGTCCGTGACCCAGCCCGTGACTGAGTCGGTGACCACGCCCCGCTCGGAGTACAGCGCGGATGTGATCGTCGTCGGCGCCGGGCCCGCAGGTTCGGCGACCGCCTACCACCTCGCCAAGTCCGGTCTGGACGTCCTCCTCCTGGAGAAGACCGCCTTCCCCCGCGAGAAGGTCTGCGGCGACGGCCTGACCCCGCGTGCGACCAAGCAGCTCGTCGCCATGGGCATCGACATCTCCGAGGAAGCGGGCTGGCTGCGCAACAAGGGCCTGCGCATCATCGGCGGCGGCTCCCGTCTCCAGCTCGACTGGCCGGACCTGGCGAGCTACCCGGACTACGGCCTCGTCCGTCGGCGCGACGACTTCGACGAGCAGCTGGCGCGGCAGGCGCAGAAGGCCGGCGCGCGGCTCTACGAGCGCTGCAACGTCGGCGCCCCGGTCATCCACGAGCTGACCGGCCACATCACCGGCGTGCAGGCGAAACTCGGCGAGGAGAAGACCCCGGTCACCTTCCACGCCCCGATCGTCGTCGCCGCCGACGGCAACTCCACCCGGCTCTCCCTCGCCATGGGCCTGCACCGCCGCGAGGACCGCCCGATGGGCGTCGCCGTACGCACCTACTTCACCTCGCCCCGACACGACGACGACTACCTCGAATCCTGGCTGGAGCTGTGGGACCGCCGCGGTGCCCAGGACCGTCTCCTCCCCGGTTACGGCTGGATCTTCGGCATGGGCGACGGCACCAGCAACGTCGGCCTCGGTGTCCTGAACACCTCCAGCTCCTTCAAGGAGCTGGACTGGCGCGAGATCCTCAAGGCGTGGTGCGCCTCGATGCCCGCCGAGTGGGGCTACACCCCCGAGAACATGACCGGCCCGATCCGCGGCGCCGCCCTCCCGATGGCCTTCAACCGCCAGCCGCACTACACCAAGGGCCTCCTCCTGGTCGGCGACGCCGGTGGTCTGGTGAACCCCTTCAACGGCGAGGGCATCGCGTACGCCATGGAGTCCGGCAGCATCGCCGCCGAGGTCATCGTCCAGGCCCAGGCCCGCCAGACCTACGCCCAGCGCGAGCTGGCCCTGCACCGCTACCCGAAGATCCTCAAGGACACCTACGGAGGCTACTACAACCTCGGCCGCGCCTTCGTGAAGCTCATTGGCAACCCCAAGGTCATGCAGATCGCCACGCAGCGCGGCCTGACCCACCCCCTCCTGATGCGTTTCACCCTCAAGATGCTCGCCAACCTCACCGACCCCACGGGCGGCGACGCGATGGACCGCGTCATCAACGGGCTGAGCAAGGTCGCCCCGAAGGCGTGATCCCGTCCGGCGGCGGGCGCCGTTCCCGTACGGGACGCGACTGCCGTCGCCTGTAGGGGAGTTCGGGTCTGGATCAGGGTCTGTATCCGGGCTTGGTCCGGGCCTGGTCCGGGCTCTCGTCAGTGTCTCCAGTGCCTCCAGTGTCTCCGGGGGTTTTCGCCCGCCGAGGTTCCGCCTCCGTGTCGTGCCGGGCTGAACTGGCCTTTGGGGGTGTCGAAGACGGCCTCGATCCGCTGACGGACACGGGCGAGTCGGCCGTGCCGGGCCGGTTCTTCCGGTCCGGCCGGACCAGGGGGATGCCCAGGTATTGGGTGGCGAACTCCTCGAACTCCCGCCCGGCGAAGCCCTTGTCGGCGAGGATCGCCTGGCCACTGCGGACGAGGCGATGGTCGCGTTCCAGCCGTGCGGTCGTCACTTCCCGCTCGCCGGTCTTCGGGTTCGCCAGGCACACAGGACACCGGCCTGCCCTCGGCGGTGGTCGGCAGGCAGAGCCGAAATCCCGGACTCATTCATCTAGGATTCGGCGGCGGTGGTCGGCGGTGGTCGGCGGGGTGCCGGCGGCTGCGCTGTGCCGCCCGTCACCAGGGGCGCGCAGGGGTTCCGCGGGCCGATGACGGTGCGCATCCGAGGCGGATCGGGCGTTCATCGCATGCTCACCCGTAGCGGGTTTCCTGCCCGAGTGGTCGAACGTGAGGATCGTCGCCGAGCCAGTACTGGACAGAGGGCGAGAGACGAGGTGCCGGCCCGTGCTGAAAGAGACAGTCTTTTGGAGCGAGGAACTGCCTGCGGCGGATCGGTTCGAGGTCTGGCGTGAGCTCATTGGCCGTACCCACGCACCCGTAGAGGTGACAAGCAAATTTTCAGCGGAATATGATGCACATCATCGCGTGCTGGAACTCGGCGCGATTCGCGTATGGCCGGTGACCTGCCACCCGTTGCGGTTCCAGCGGACAGCGAAGCTGATCCGCCAGTCCGATCCCGAGCAGTATCACCTCGCGCTTCCGCTGTCGGGTGTCAACCGACTGTCCTGGGACGACCAGAAATCCGAGTTCAGCCCCTACGAATTGCATCTCTGCGACAGTTCACGGATCTTCGAGCTGCACATGAACGCCGTTGGTGATCACGGGTACTTCGCAGGGATGGGGGTGGACGTTCCCAAGGCGTTGCTGCCGTTGCCGGCAGGCCGGGTGGACCGGCTATTCGGACAGGGAATGCCGGGGCGCGAGGGAATCGGTGCGCTCATGACCCAGTTCCTGCTCCAAATCGTCGAAAACAGCGCGTCGTACGAGCCTGCCGACGGGCCCCGTCTGGAGACGGTACTGATCGATCTGATCGCCGCGGTGTTCGCCCGCGCCCTCGATGACGACAGCGCCCGCCCACCCGAATCACATCAGCGCACCCTGACCCTGCGCATCAAGGCATTCATCCAACAACACCTGCACGACCCCCAATTGACCCCGCGCAGCATCGCCGCTGCACACCACATCTCCCTCAGCTACCTGCACCGCCTCTTCCAGCAGGAAGGCGGCACGGTAGCCGGCAGAGTCCGCCGCCAACGCCTGGAACGCACCCGCCGCGATCTCGCCGACCCTGCCCAGCGGGCCATTCCGATCCACACCATCGCCGCCCGCTGGGGCTTCCCCCGCGCAGCCGACTTCAGCCGCGCCTTCCGCACCGCCTACGGCGTCCCGCCCAGGGACTACCGGCACCAAGCCGTGTGGACACCCGGCCGCGTCAACGAGTAGACGCATTGCGAAGCGGGAGTGGTCTCTGTGCTAATGACCCCGGAGCGACCTGCCGCGCATCATTGGAATATGCCTTCGGAGCATTGGCCGACCCAACGGGGGGAATCGTGATCCACAGACGCGCCGATCTCATCCGACTGCACAGGGAAGCGGTATTCCCTGAGGGGATCCATGGGCGGCGCGACAAGCTATGGCCGGACGCCGCACAGCTATATGCGTCAGGCGCCCTGAGCCGGACAGCCGGGCCACGGCAACGTTCCCCGGTTGCCTGACTGAAGCCACGAACAGATCGTCCTGGTAGAGCGGATGGCCGATCACTTCGCCCCGGTGTCGACTCGCCCCGAGACGCACTCTCGGCTTCGCTCGCCTTTCGGTGGCTCACCATGTTCCGGGTGTTCGGGGCGAGCCTGGGCTCGGGCAGCGATCGCTGCCGCTACGCGGCGCGCGAGGGCGCCTGCCGCCCGTCGTGACCACCATCCCCGTCACCAACCCCGTCATCAACCCCGCCAGGAAGGACGTGATGCGCCTGAACGGACAAGGGCGCGCACCGCGGAGGGTGGTGCGGGGCCGCTTGCGGCGGGGACACGGGGGTGCTCCGCGGCACGGCCTCGCCCCTCACCGGTGGGGCGCCCCGGTTCGCCGCACCCGCCCCGCCGCGGTTCGGGGAAGGGGCGGGACAGGAAACGGAGTTCAGCCCTCGCCGCGCGTCTCCGTACCGGCCGGTGTCCGGCAGTCGCGGCAGCGGCCGGGGGATGGCGACCGGAACGCCCGCTCGCAGTCCGGGCATTCCTGGAAGGGCGCGGGCGGTGGAGCCGCCGCCTTCGCGCGTGGCTCCGCGGGCAGCACGGGTGGCAGCCATTCGGCGAGGCGGTGGGCGAGGAGGGCGCTCGCTCTCACGATGATGCCGCCGGGCAGTGTGGCGGTGAGCGTACGGGACACCTGCTCGGCCGGTACGCCGCGTGCCAGCCAGGTCTCCACCGCCGGGGTCAGTTGGGTGATCTCCCTTACGGACAAGGCCAGTCGGGCATCCGTGCGGCGCAGTCCGGCGAGAAGAGCGGCGGCGGGTGTGCGTTCCCGGGACGGCGGCAAGGGCGATACCGGAGGCGACGTCGTGGGTGTCGGCGGGGCGGCCGGAGGGCGAGGTGGCGGCGAGGAGCTGTCCACAGGCTGTGGATGGGCGGGGTGGATGTGGTGAGTCCGGCGGTCGGGGCGGGCCGGGCGCGCGGGGCGGCGCTCTGCGTCCGGGCACTCGTAGTACGTCGTACGCGTCACGATCCGCTGACCCGCGGTCCGTTCTCTGCTGCGCCGCAAGTACCCGGCCGCCTTCAGCTCCTTGAGCGCGGCGGCGATCTTGTACTCGCTCTCCGGAAGGCGCTCGGCCAGCGCCTTGATGCCGACCTTGGCGCCGTCCGGCAGGGACTGGATGCGTACGGCGATGCCGATGGCGGTGGAGGAGAGGGTGGGGTGCTGGGCGAGGTGATTGCCGACCACCGTGAAGTGGGTGGTGTGGCGGTGACGGATATGGGTCACACCGGAGGGCGGCGGATGCTGAGACGGTGTCGAGGCCCGCGCGGTAGACTTAACAGGTGTCATTGGGAAGGGCTTTCTTCCTGGTGAGGATCATCTGGAAGGTCTCTTCTTCCGTTGATCAGGCCCTCGGCGTTGGGATGCCAGTCCCGCCGGGGGCCAATTCTTTTCCCGGGTGGATTCCGCGGGATGTGCCGTGAACGTACCGGCTTCACACCCGCATATGCGACTCAGTCACCTGATCAGGTGATGCGGCGTTCTGCCAGGGGGAGTTGGTGGAAGGTCGGGCTGCGGGAAGCCAGGGGAGTCGGAGGGGGAGGGGTTTGGGTGTTCCTTCTCCCGCTTCCTTATGGGGCGTCGGGCCGCTCCGCGACGCCGCTCACCGGGTCGCGGTACGTGCGATCCGGTGAGCGGCGTGCTGAGCGGCCCTGACCAGGGGGAATGGGGCGTCAGGAGCCGAGTGCGGGCAGGAGGTTGCGGGGCGTCCCGGGGGATTGTCAGACGGGGGTGGCAGGCTGGACTTCGGTCGGCCCGGTCGGCCCGGTCGGCCCGGTCGACTCGGCCAGCTCGGCCGGCTCGCGTATCCGGAAAGGTGGCAAGTCCGCTATGTCTGATCAGATGTCCCGTCCCGCCGAAGCTCGTTCCCTGGCTCCCGCCGAGGCTTCCCTCGCGGTCCCCGCCCCGGCGTCCGTCAATCTCGCCGAGAAGCTCGCGCTGTTCAGCGACCACTGGGGACCGAGGAAGATCGCCGCGCTCAACGACTACGAGGTCAAAGTCGTCAAGGTGCAGGGGGAGTTCGTCTGGCACACCCACGAGGACACCGACGAGCTGTTCCTCGTCATCAGCGGACGGCTGACCATCCAGCTGCGGGACGGGGATGTCGTCCTCGAACCGGGGGAGTTGTTCGTCGTGCCGCGGGGTGTGGAGCACTGTCCGCGGGCGGCGGAGGAGACCGCGATCCTGCTGCTGGAACCGGCCGGGGTGGTGAACACCGGTGACGCGGGCGGACCGCTGACCCGGACGGCGACGACGCTGTAGCCGTTCCGTGGCGCGAGGCCGGGATCACCGGTGGGAACCGTGAGCCTGGGAACCGTGGGCCTGGGGAGGGCGGCACCTGCCGTGGTTGACCATCTGCGTGTGCTGCGCGACCACCGGACGCGCGGTCTTGGCCAGTTCCTTGACCTTGGCGTTGGTGCCCGAGGCGATGACCTTGTCGATGAGGGCCAGGGTCTGCGTGTGGGCCGCGTGCTGCGCCTTGAGCCAAGCGGCGTCGTACGAGTGCTTCTTGGCCATGGCCTTGAGGGCGGCGGCCTGCTTGCGCTGGTCGGCCGTCTGCCCGGAGGGGAGCTTCACGCCCACCTGGGCAGCGGTCTTGGTGACGCCCGCGTCGAGGGTGCGGTGGTCCCGGACGAATTCGGCGCCGACCTTCTTGACGCAGGAGGTGGTGGCGTCCGTCTGGGCGGCCTGTCCCGTCTCGATCTCCCAGAGGTTGCCCTGGTGGGCGGCGGTGAGCAGTTCCTTGTCCAGCGCGGAGACCCGTGACGACGAGGGGGAGGGTGATGCCGCGAGGGCCGTTCCGGGCGATACGAGGGCGGCTCCGGCCGCCGCGCCCGCGAGGCAGAGCGTCGTGGCGCAGACTGCGCTGAAACGGGCGGTGGTTCGCGTTATGGACATATATCCTCCACGGTTCGTGTGGGTGGGCGAATGAGGGGGAGGGGACGCGGGTGGGGGAGGGGGAGAGGGGCGCGCCTGGCGAGATGGACGCTGTCCCGGTCTCGCCGCTTGGTCTCGTCGCTCGGCCTCGCTCGTTCTGCGCGGCCCCGTTGCGTCCCGTCTGCGCTGCCTCGTCTCGCTCGCCGCTCGGAATGTGCGGATTCGCGCCGAAACCAGGGATTCCCCTTCGGCGTGTCGGCGTAACCACTTCCCTCGGCGCCCCCGGCAACGCTGGCGCGCTCGCCGTTGATCAGTTATCGAGGCCCAGGCACGGGTTCCGGGGGAGCGATGAAACCTGTTTGAAGTGTGGCGTGCGTCACATATGGCACCTATGCTGAGTAGCGGAGAGGGAGATGCAGGGAGAGAATCCCGATGCGTGGCATACCTGAGCGGCTGCGCGCCGCTCCAGAATCTGTGGCCGCCGGACGGGCGCGACCGTTGGTGTCGGCCGGGGATTGCGCTCTGCTCCTGCTCCGGCTCACGTTCGGCCTGCTGCTGGCGGGGCACGGCGCCCAGAAGCTCTTCGGGATCTTCGGCGGCCAGGGCCTGACCGCCACCGGCCGGGAATTCACCGCCCTGGGCTACCGTCCCGGCACGGTCTTCGCCGCCATCGGCGGCGCTTCCGAGTTTCTCGGCGGCATCGGGCTGGCCCTGGGGTTGTTCACTCCACTGGCAGCGGCCGCGCTGATCGGCGTCATGATCAACGCCATGGCGACCGTCACCGGGGCACACGGTCTGTGGGAGAGCGAGGGCGGTGTGGAGTACAGCGTGTGCATCGCGGTCGTCGCACTCGCCGTCGCCGCCATCGGCCCCGGACGGCTCGCCCTGGACCGGCCGTTCCGCTGGGGGCAGGGCGGCTGGCGCGCGGGCGCCTTCGCGCTGTGTCTCGGCGGTATCGGGGCGGCCATCGTGCTGAGCCTCTGAAGGATTCCGGCGCCGGGACCCTGGACATGCCCGACCCCGAGCGTGCCCCCGACCCGGAGCGTGACCCCGACCCGGACCCGACCCGGACAGGACACCGGCCGAAGCAGCGCCGGACGCCTGCTCGTTCGGGGTGGCCGGAGCGGTAGATGCGGTCGGTTCAGGCCGCCTTGCGGTGCTCGGGCCAGGCAGCGGCGGCGGTCGCCGGACGGCGCGCGGCCGGCCGAAGAGCGGGGATCGCGCTACGTGCAGCTTGGCCGTCTCGACCTGGCGGAGGGTGTTTTGACGGATGCTCTGGAGCAGACAGCTCCGGCGTCCGGGCAGTCGTACCGGCGACGCGGAGCAGTGCTTGCCAACCTGGCCGCCATCGGGGCGAAGCGGCGGGACGCCGAACAGGTCGTGGAGTACGGCAGGGAGGCCGTCAGCCTGGCCCGAGCCTCAGCATCCGGGTACGTCGCCCGTGGACTCCAGGCCCTGTGCGACGAGTTCGGTCCCTTGAGCCGCGACCACCGCGTGGCGGAGCTGGGGGCGGAGATCGCCACGCTGAGCACGCCGTGACGAGAGGGGTAGGCATGTCGCAGACCGAAGGTGCACGACTGTTCCGGGAAACCTGGATCGCTGGAGTGCACCGGCACTTCCCCGGAGAGCCGAAGGCCGGCTACGTCACCCCGTGGGACGACACCCCGCAGTGGGAGCGCGAGGCCGCCGGGATGGGTGCACGACCAGGTCCGCCAGTTCGTCGAGCTCAGCGGAGGCCACACGTCGAGGCTGTCCCGCGAGCAGAAGAGCCGGTTCGTCGCGACCTGCTGGACGGCCCAGATGTTCAAGCACTTCAAGGACCCGAAGCCCGGGTATGTGGCGGACTGGCCGGACCTGCCGTCCTGGCAGCAGGAGACCGACGCCGATATTTTCGAGGCCGTCGAGAAGGCGCTGAGCTGAGCAGAGAGGAACGTTCCCAGGCGGTCGGTCGACCGGACCTTCGGAGCGGGCACTACGCGCTGCGGGTTTCCCGCCGGCCCTCCGTAGGGGAAACGCCGGTCGGCGCGGCGCGCAGGGTAGGGGCAGGTGGGGCGCGGGCGCGTGGGGCGGGGCAGCTGACGGCGGCGTACGCCGCGCGAGTACGCAAAAGGACCGTCCCTCCCGAGGCGGCGGGAGGAACGGTCCTTTCGGGGCGGGCGTCTCAGAGGACGCGGACCGCGCCGGTGGGCTGGCTGTAGCTGAGCGGGCGCTCGACGACGCCGGTGCTCGAGTTCTGGGCGCCGATGAACTTGCCGCCGCCGATGTAGATGGCGACGTGGTAGGCGCTGCCCGCGCTGCCCCAGTACAGGATGTCGCCGACCTGAAGGTTGCTCAGGCCGACCTGGGTGCCCGCGGTCGACTGGTCCTGCGAGACGCGCGGCAGGTCGATGTTGAGCTGCTTGTACGCGGCCTTCACCAGACCGGAGCAGTCGTACGCGGAGGAGCCCGTGGCGCCGCTCACGTATGCCTTGCCGACCTGGGCCTTGAGGAAGCTCACGAGCGAGGCGGTGTTGCCGCTGCCGGTGGAGGTGGAGGTGGAGGTGGCAGTGGTGGTGGAACCGCCGGACGGCGTGGACGAGCCGACGAGCGTGGTGCGCTCGGCGGAGCGCGAGGCGCGGGCCTGCTCGGCCTCCTTCGCCTTGCGGGCCTCCTCGTCGGCCTTCTTCTTGGCCTCGGCGTCGGCCTTCGCCTGCTTCTCGGCGGCGGCCTTGTCCTTCTCCGCGTCCTTGGCCGCCTTGGCGACGGTGCTGTCCTGGAGGGCCTGCCGCTCGTAGTCGAGCGCGACCTGCTGCACGGTGTCGACGCTCTTGGCGCTGAGGGTGGCCAGCGCCGAGGTGATGGTCGGCATTTCCTGGGTCTCGGAGACCGGCTTCTCGGCGGCGTTCGCCGGCACGGTGGCGCCGGTCACCGCGAGCGTGAGGATGCCACCGGTCACTCCCGCACGCAGTGCCCGCGAGGACGCGGAACGGCGGGGCTTCCGGTGGCTGGGTATGAGTGCGTTCGAGGACATGGGACCACGGCTATCAGGAGCCGCAGGTTGCTGCCAACAAAGGTGGTCTACACCACACTTGACGCGTACGCGCCGAACAAAACGGACTTTTGACCGACCGTCGGGTCGGAAACGAGCCGCCCGGATTTCGTGATCATGTTCCTACGCATGGCATTTGCTGTCCGACGGTGGGTCAGAAGGTGCTTATCACCTCCACATCCGCCACGCCAAGGCTTCTCGTCCGTCAAGGGCTCGGCGCACGAAACCGCGTGGGATAGGTCACTCGTGAGTGCCCGTTATGTTCCCGTGACCCGACCGCTCGTGAACCGACGCACGTACCGACGATCACGGTCGGATCACGGGTGGGTCACGTCTGCGGCGGCGCCTCTTATAGCAGTTGGCCGAGTCCAGCACCAATTTGCCTTTATCGGCCATGGCTTGATAGTGGCGACGCGCTTCTGACCAGCAAAGACGGGCGTGAATGTCACCTCTCGTGATCACTCGCGCGCTTCGCGTATGAAGATCACCGCTCATCCGACTTCATGATCCTTCGTCAGGTGGTGGAGATCACAAAGGCGTTGGCGTTACCCGTGTCGCAGATCACAGACCGGCGGGCATAGGATGCAGGCGGTTCGGGCTTGTGAACTGCCTCACATAGGCACGATCTTCATGGGGCGGCCGGCCGGCCCGAGCGGACCGCCATCCAGTCATCGTCGACTGAAGGGAGCCGGGACGGTGAACGCTTACGCGCCCATCCTCGTACTGGGGGCCCTCGGGGCAGGCTTTGCGATCTTCTCTGTCGTCGCGGCCATGCTCGTCGGGCCCAAGCGTTACAACCGGGCCAAGCTCGAAGCGTACGAATGCGGAATCGAGCCGACCCCGCAGCCGTCCGGCGGCGGCCGTTTCCCGATCAAGTACTACCTGACGGCGATGCTCTTCATCGTCTTCGACATCGAGATCGTCTTCCTCTATCCCTGGGCCGTCACCTTTGACGCCCTGGGGATTTTCGGGCTCGTCGAGATGCTCCTCTTCGCGCTCACCGTCTTCGTCGCCTACGCCTATGTCTGGCGTCGGGGCGGCCTGGAATGGGACTAGGGGCCACCAATGGGACTTGAAGAGAAGCTGCCGAGCGGCTTTTTGCTGACCACCGTCGAACAGGCCGCGGGCTGGGTGCGCAAATCGTCGGTCTTCCCCGCGACGTTCGGGCTGGCCTGCTGCGCCATCGAGATGATGACGACCGGCGCCGGGCGGTACGACATGGCCCGCTTCGGCATGGAGGTCTTCCGCGGTTCGCCCCGGCAGGCGGATCTGATGATCGTCGCCGGCCGGGTGAGCCAGAAGATGGCGCCCGTGCTGCGGCAGGTCTACGACCAGATGCCGAACCCGAAATGGGTGATCTCCATGGGGGTCTGCGCCTCGTCCGGCGGAATGTTCAACAATTACGCAATCGTGCAGGGCGTTGACCACATTATCCCGGTCGATATTTATTTGCCGGGCTGCCCGCCGCGCCCCGAAATGCTGCTGGACGCCATTATCAAGCTGCACCAGAAGATTCAGAGCAGCAAGCTCGGCGTCAATCAGCGGCAGGCGGCCCAGGAGGCGGAGGAGGCGGCGCTCAAGGCGCTTCCCCTGATCAACATGCCCCTCTCGTCCGTGAAGAAAGGGCTGCGGTGAGCGAGCCGAAGAACCCCGAGAGCCCGGAGGCCCGGGACGACCTCCCGGCGCAGCGCGACGACGCCGGTGATCTGATCGCCACCCGCCGCGGCATGTTCGGCGCCAACAACGGCGGTGACACCTCCGGTTACGGCGGACTCGTCCGCTCCGTCCGGCTGCCGGGCGCCACCCCGCGGCCTTACGGCGGCTGGTTCGACGAGGTCGCCGACGAACTGGAGGGCGCCCTCGACGAGCAGGGCCTGGTCCCCGAGAACGTCATCGGCAAAACGGTCGTCGACCGCGACGAGCTGACCTTCCACATCGAGCGGGAGTACCTGCCGGCCGTCGCCCGGACGTTGCGCGACGACCCGGCGCTCCGCTTCGAGCTCTGCACGGGCGTGAGCGGGGTGCACTTCCCCGGCGACAAGGGGCGCGAGCTGCACGCGGTCTACCACCTGCGCTCGATCACCCACAACCGGCTCATCCGGCTGGAGGTCTCCGCCCCCGACGCCGACCCGCATGTGCCCTCGCTGGTGGAGATCTACCCGACCAACGACTGGCACGAGCGCGAGACCTACGACTTCTTCGGCCTGGTCTTCGACGGCCACCCCGCGCTGACGCGGATCATAATGCCGGACGACTGGCAGGGCTTCCCGCAGCGCAAGGACTACCCGCTCGGCGGCATTCCCGTCGAGTACAAGGGTGCCCGGATCCCGGCTCCCGACCAGCGGAGGTCGTACAGCTGATGACTCCTTCCCCTACTTCCTCCGAAGCCTCGCCCGCGCGCGAGACGACCGAGGGCACCGTCTACACCGTCACCGGCGGCGACTGGGACGAGGTCGTGGCGGCGGCCGCCAAGTCCGACGACGAGCGGATCATCGTCAACATGGGGCCGCAGCACCCCTCCACGCACGGCGTGCTCCGGCTCATCCTGGAGATCGACGGCGAGACCGTCACCGAGGCCCGCTGCGGTATCGGCTATCTGCACACCGGCATCGAGAAGAACCTCGAATACCGGACCTGGACGCAGGGCACCACCTTCGTCACGCGGATGGACTACCTCACCCCGTTCTTCAACGAGACGGCGTACTGCCTGGGCGTGGAGAAGCTGCTCGGCATCACCGACCAGATCCCGGACCGCGCCACCGTCATCCGCGTGCTGCTGATGGAGCTCAACCGGATCTCCTCCCACCTGGTGGCCATCGCCACCGGCGGGATGGAACTGGGCGCCACCACGATCATGATCTACGGCTTCCGGGACCGCGAACTCGTCCTCGACATCTACGAGTTGATCACCGGTCTGCGGATGAACCACGCCTTCGTCCGGCCCGGCGGCCTCGCCCAGGACCTGCCCCCCGGCACCGTCGACCAGGTGCGCGGCTTCATCAAGAAGATGCGCAAGAACATCCCCGAGTACGACAAGCTCGCCACCGGGAACCCCGTCTTCAAGGGCCGCTTGCAGGACATCGGCTACCTCGACCTGGCGGGCTGCCTGGCCACCGGCGCCACCGGTCCCATACTGCGCGCGGCCGGGCTGCCGCACGATCTGCGCAAGGCGCAGCCGTACTGCGGCTACGAGAACTACGACTTCGAGGTGCCGACCGCCGACACCTGCGACGCCTACGGCCGGTTCCTGATCCGGCTGGAGGAGATGCGCCAGTCGCTGCGGATCGTCGAACAGTGCCTGGACCGGCTGGAGCCGGGGCCGGTGATGGTCGCGGACAAGAAGATCGCCTGGCCGGCCCAGCTGGCCATGGGCCCGGACGGCCTGGGCAACTCCCTCGACCACATCAAGAAGATCATGGGCACCTCGATGGAGGCCCTGATCCACCACTTCAAGCTGGTGACGGAGGGCTTCCGCGTCCCGCCGGGACAGACCTACACGGCCGTGGAGTCGCCCAAGGGCGAACTGGGTGTGCACGTGGTCAGCGACGGCGGCACCCGCCCCTACCGGGTGCACTTCCGCGACCCGTCCTTCACCAATCTCCAGGCCGTGGCGGCGATGTGCGAAGGCGGCCAGGTCGCCGACGTCATCGTCGCCGTCGCGTCCATCGACCCCGTGATGGGAGGCGTCGACCGGTGACCGGTACCCCCGCGACTCACTTGGGCATGCCCGAACTTCCCGCCCCCGACTACCCGGCCGAGGTCCGGGCCCGGCTGGAGGCCGACGCCAAGGAGGTGATCGCCCGCTACCCCGACTCCCGCTCCGCGCTGCTGCCGCTGCTGCATCTCGTCCAGGCGGAGGAGGGCCATGTCACCCGCACCGGCATCCGCTTCTGCGCCGGGCAGCTCGGACTGACCACGGCCGAGGTCACGGCGGTCTCCACCTTCTACTCCATGTACCGCCGCAGGCCGGGCGGTGACTACCAGGTCGGCGTCTGCACCAACACGCTCTGCGCGGTGATGGGCGGCGACGCCATCTTCGAGGAGCTGAAGGAACACCTCGGCGTCGGCAACGACGAGACCACCGAGGACGGCGCCATCACCCTCGAACACATCGAGTGCAACGCCGCCTGCGATTTCGCGCCCGTCGTGATGGTGAACTGGGAATTCTTCGACAACCAGACGCCGGAGAGCGCCAAACGGCTGGTCGACGACCTGCGGGCCGGCCGGACCGTCGCGCCCACCCGCGGTGCGCCGCTGTG
The DNA here is from genome assembly GCF_046549095.1 of Streptomyces sp. x-80. Classification (NCBI taxonomy): domain Bacteria; kingdom Bacillati; phylum Actinomycetota; class Actinomycetes; order Kitasatosporales; family Streptomycetaceae; genus Streptomyces; species Streptomyces sp. x-80. Next base: position 414,764 of record NZ_JAJPWM010000005.1, on the reverse strand, counting down.
CACGTACAAGGAGACGGCCCGGGTGCTCGCCGGGTTCCCGGACCAGCGGCCGGGCGCCGTCGAGGCCACCGGCGGTGCCGGGCCCGCCTCACTGGCCGGACTGCGGCTCGCCAAGGGCGAGGCCCTCCCGGGCCACGGCGCCGACCACGTCATCGCGCCGCGCACGGCCGGTCCGGACAACCCGGCCGGACCAGCGGCCAAGGAGGGGGAGTGATGACGGTGGCAGCCGAGAACGGGGGCACCTCCAGGCCGGCGACCGGCGGCGAGGCGAGCCCCGAGAAGCTCCTCGCGCCCGTCCTGTCCGCCTTCTGGGACCAGCCCGAATCCTGGACGCTGGAGACCTACCAGCGGCACGAGGGCTACGCGGGCCTGCGCAAGGCCCTCGCGATGGCGCCGGACGACGTCATCGCGTACGTCAAGGAGTCCGGGCTGCGCGGCCGCGGCGGGGCCGGCTTCCCGACCGGCATGAAGTGGCAGTTCATCCCGCAGGGCGACGGCAAACCGCACTATCTGGTGGTCAACGCCGACGAATCGGAGCCCGGTACCTGCAAGGACATCCCCCTCCTCTTCGCGAATCCGCATTCCCTCATCGAGGGCATCGTCATCGCCTGTTACGCGATCCGCTCCCGGCTCGCCTTCATCTATGTGCGCGGTGAGGTCGTGCCCGTCCTGCGGCGGCTGCACGAGGCCGTCCGCGAGGCGTACGCGGCGGGCTACCTCGGCAAGAACATCCTCGGCTCGGGGCTCGACCTGGATGTCGTCGTGCACGCGGGTGCGGGCGCGTACATCTGCGGTGAGGAGACCGCGCTGCTGGACTCCCTGGAGGGCCGTCGCGGACAGCCCCGGCTGCGTCCTCCCTTCCCGGCGGTGGCCGGCCTCTACGCCTGCCCCACTGTCGTGAACAACGTCGAGTCCATCGCCTCGGTTCCCGCCATCATGAACCGGGGCAAGGACTGGTTCCGTTCGATGGGCAGCGAGAAGTCCCCGGGCTTCACGCTCTACTCGCTCAGCGGCCACGTCACCCACCCCGGCCAGTACGAGGCCCCGTTGGGCATCACGCTGCGCCAGCTGCTGGACATGAGCGGCGGCATCCGGCGTGGCCACCGGCTCAAGTTCTGGACACCGGGCGGCTCCTCGACACCGCTCTTCACCGACGAACACCTCGACGTCCCGCTGGACTACGAGGGCGTCGGCGCGGCCGGCTCGATGCTCGGCACCAAGGCGCTCCAGTGCTTCGACGAGACCACCTGCGTGGTGCGCGCGGTGACCCGCTGGACCGAGTTCTACGAGCACGAGTCCTGCGGGAAGTGCACGCCCTGCCGCGAAGGCACCTACTGGCTGGTGCAGTTGCTGCGCGACATCGAGGCCGGCAAGGGCCGAATGGACGATCTCGACAAGCTCAACGACATCGCCGACAACATCAACGGCAAGTCCTTCTGCGCGCTGGGCGACGGCGCCGCCTCACCGATCTTCTCCTCGCTCAAGTACTTCCGCGAGGAGTACGAGCAGCACATCACCGGCAAGGGCTGCCCCTTCGATCCGGCCAAGTCGACCGTCTGGGCCGACAACGACGCTCACCTGGGGGTGAATGCATGACCGTCACCACAACCGGATCGAACAGCGGCTCCGCCGCGGGCCCCTCCGGGGGCGGCGCCGCGGCGGTCCCGCCGGAAGACCTCGTCTCGCTGACGATCGACGGCATCGAGATCTCCGTCCCCAAGGGGACCCTGGTCATCCGGGCCGCCGAACTCCTCGGCATCGCGATCCCGCGCTTCTGCGACCACCCGCTGCTGGACCCGGCCGGGGCCTGCCGGCAGTGCATCGTCGAGGTCGAGGGCCAGCGCAAGCCGATGGCCTCGTGCACCATCACCTGCACGGACGGGATGGTCGTCCGCTCGCAGCTCACCTCCCCGGTGGCCGAGAAGGCGCAGCGCGGCGTGATGGAGCTGCTGCTGATCAACCATCCGCTGGACTGCCCGGTCTGTGACAAGGGCGGCGAATGCCCGCTCCAGAACCAGGCGATGCAGGTCGGCGACCCGGACAGCCGCTTCGAGGGTAAGAAGCGGACGTTCGCGAAGCCGGTGCCGATCTCGACGCAGGTGCTGCTGGACCGCGAGCGGTGCGTCCTGTGCGCGCGCTGCACCCGCTTCAGCAACCAGATCGCCGGCGACCCGATGATCGAGCTGCTGGAGCGCGGCGCCCTCCAGCAGGTCGGCATCGGCGAGGGCGATCCGTTCAGGTCGTACTTCTCCGGTAACACCATCCAGATCTGCCCGGTCGGCGCGCTCACCTCCGCCGCGTACCGTTTCCGCTCCCGCCCGTTCGACCTGGTCTCCTCGCCGTCGGTGTGCGAGCACTGCGCGGGCGGCTGCGCGACCCGTACGGACCACCGCCGCGGCAAGGTGATGCGGCGGCTGGCGGAGAACGACCCCGAGGTCAACGAGGAGTGGCTCTGCGACAAGGGGCGGTTCGGCTTCCGCTACGCGCAGCAGCGCGACCGGCTGGAGTATCCGCTCGTCCGTAACGCGGAGTCCGGCGAACTGGAGCCGGCGAGCTGGCCCGAGGCGCTGGCGGCCGCGGCCCGCGGGCTGGCCGCCGCCAAGGGACGCACCGGCGTGCTGACCGGCGGCCGGCTGACCGTCGAGGACGCCTACGCCTACGCCAAGTTCGCCCGGACCGTGCTGGACACCGACGACATCGACTTCCGGGCGCGGGCACACAGCGCGGAGGAGGCCGGTTTCCTGGCGGCCCGGGTCGCCGGCCGCGGCCGTGACCTGGCCGGCGGGGGCGCGGTGACGTACACCTCGCTGGAGCAGGCGCCGGCCGTGCTGCTGGCCGGTATCGAGGCGGAGGAGGAGGCCCCGGGCGTCTTCCTGCGGCTGCGCAAGGCCCACCGCAAGAGCGGTCAGCGCACCTACGGGCTGGCCGCCTACGCCTCGCGCGGGCTGATCAAGGCCGGCGGCACGCTGCTGCCGGCCGCGCCGGGCACCGAGACCGAATGGCTGGACGCGCTCGCGGGCGGCACCGGTCTGGAGGGCGAGGGGCAGGCGGCGGCCGAGGCGCTGCGCGCGGACGGCGCGGTGATCATCGTCGGCGAGCGGCTGGCGACGGTCCCCGGCGCGCTGACCGCCGCGACCCGTACCGCCGCCGCGACCGGTGCCCGACTGGTCTGGATTCCGCGGCGGGCCGGTGAACGCGGCGCCGTCGAGGCGGGCGCGCTGCCGGGGCTGCTGCCCGGTGGCCGGCCGGCCACCGACCCGCGGGCCCGCGCGGAGGTCGCCGCCGTCTGGGGCGTGGACGCGCTCCCGCAGCGGCACGGCCGGGACACCGGCCAGATCATCGAGGCCGCGGCGACCGGCGAACTGGGTGCGCTGCTGGTGGCCGGTGTCGAGCCGGCGGACCTGCCGGACCCGGCCCGCGCGGCCGCCGCGCTGGACGCGGTCGGCTTCCTGGTGAGCCTGGAGCTGCGGCCCTCGGAGGTGACCCGCCGGGCGGATGTGGTCCTCCCGGTGGCGGCCGTGGTCGAGAAGTCCGGGACGTTCCTCAACTGGGAGGGCCGGGCGCGGCTGTTCGAGGCGGCGCTCAAGCCGGACCAGCTGGCGGGCCGGCATCTGCTCCCGGACACCCGGGTACTGCACATGCTCGCCGACGCGCTGGACGTCCCGCTGGCGCTGCCGGACATCCGCGCGGCCCGCGACGAGCTGCGCCGGCTCGGCGACTGGACCGGTCCGTACGCCGCGGAGCCGTCGGACACCGGCCGCCCGATGCCCCGTCCCGACGCCGGTCAGGCGGTGCTCGCCGGGCACCGGCTGCTGCTGGACCAGGGGCGGCTCCAGGAGGGTGACGATGCGCTGGCCGGTACCCGGCACCCCGCGGTCGCCCGGCTGTCGGAGACCACCGCGCGGGAGACCGGCGTCAAGGACGGCGATCTGCTGGCGGTCGCCGGACCGGCCGGCGCGGTCCACCTGCCGCTCCAGATCACGCCGATGCCCGACCGGGTGGTGTGGCTGCCGCTGAACTCCACGGGCGGTGGCGTCGCCGCCGACACCGGGGCGCGCCTCGGTGAGCTGGTGCAGGTCTTCGCCGTCCCCGGCACTCCCGAGCCGGCCAAGGAGGTGGACGCATGATGCGGCCGCTCGATCACCTGACCGCCGCGGGCACCGCGCTCGCCCAGGAAGACCTGTCGATGTTCGGCCGCGACCCGTGGTGGCTCGTCGTCGTCAAGGCGGTCTTCTGCTTCGCGTTCCTGATGCTGACCGTGCTGTTCGCGATCGTCTGGGAGCGCAAGGTCGTCGCCTGGATGCAACTGCGCATCGGCCCCAACCGGCACGGCCCCTGGGGCATGCTCCAGTCGCTCGCCGACGGCATCAAGCTGATGCTCAAGGAAGACCTGATCGTCAAGCGGGCCGACAAGGCGGTCTACCTTCTCGCGCCGGTCGTGGCGGCCGTACCGGCCTTCATGGCCATCGCGGTGATCCCCTTCGGCCCCGCGGGCAACGAGGTCTCGATCTTCGGCCAGCGCACCACGATGCAGCTGACCGACCTGCCGATCGGCGTCCTCTACATCCTGGCCACCGCCTCGGTCGGCATCTACGGCATCGTGCTGGCGGGCTGGTCCTCCGGCTCGACGTACCCGTTGCTCGGGGGTCTGCGCTCGTGCGCCCAGATGATCTCCTACGAGATCGCGATGGGCATGTCCTTCGCGGCGGTCTTCCTCTACTCCGGGTCGATGTCGACCTCGGCGATCGTGGAGTCCCAGCAGGGCAAGTGGTACATCCTGCTGCTGCCGGTCTCCTTCGTCATCTACATCATCGCGATGGTGGGCGAGACCAACCGCGCGCCGTTCGACATGCCGGAGTCCGAGGGCGACCTCGTCGGCGGCTTCAACACCGAGTACTCGTCCATCAAGTTCGCGATGTTCATGCTCGCCGAGTACGTCAACATGGTCACCGTCTCGTCGGTCGCGGTCACCCTCTTCCTGGGCGGCTGGCGGGCGCCGTACCCGATCAGTGCCTTCTGGGAGGGCGCGAACCACGGCTGGTGGCCGATGCTCTGGTTCGTCATCAAGGTCCAGTTGCTGCTGTTCTTCTTCATCTGGCTGCGCGGCACGCTGCCACGGGTGCGCTACGACCAGTTCATGAAACTGGGCTGGAAGGTCCTCATCCCGATCTCGCTGGTCTGGCTGATGCTGGTCGCGACCGTCCGGGCGCTGAAGAACGAGGGCTACGACTTCCAGCAGATCGTGCTCTACGTCGCCGGGGCCGCGATCGTGCTGCTGCTGATCTCCCTGGCCGTGGACTTCTTCCGGCGGGCCGAGAAGGCGGAGGACGCGGACGGCACGCCCGCCTTCGACCCGATGGCAGGCGGCTTCCCGGTACCGCCGCTGCCCGGCCAGAGCCTGCCGCCCGTGCCACGCCGACGGCCGCGCCACGAGCGCGAGTTGATTGTCAGTGGTGGGGTGGACACTGTCAGTGACGGAAACGGAATCGACGGAAAGGGGGGCGACGGTGCCTGACTTCCAGAACCCCGTGGCCGGCTTCGGCGTGACCTTCAAGGCCATGTTCAAGAAGCGGCTGACCGAGCAGTATCCGGAGGAGAAGAAGCCGACGGCGCCGCGCTTCCACGGCCGTCATCAGCTCAACCGCCATCCGGACGGCCTGGAGAAATGCATCGGCTGCGAGCTGTGCGCCTGGGCCTGTCCGGCGGACGCGATCTACGTCGAGGGCGCGGACAACACCGACGAGGAGCGCTACTCCCCGGGCGAGCGCTACGGCCGCGTCTACCAGATCAACTACCTCCGCTGCATCCTGTGCGGCCTGTGCGTGGAGGCGTGCCCGACCCGCGCGCTGACGATGACCAATGAGTACGAACTCGCCGACCGGTCCCGCGAATCGCTCATCTACACCAAGGAGGAGCTGCTCGCGGGCCTGACGGAGACGATGGTCGACACACCGCACGCGATCTTCCCCGGGATGACGGAGAAGGACTACTACAGCGGCCTGGTGACCGGCGCCGCCCCCGGCACCGTCCGCCAGACCGCCGTCTCCCAGGGCGAACGGCCCGAGGACGAGGGGGTGTCGGCATGACCGGCCTCGCCGCCGCGGCCTCCACGACCTCCTTGGGGGAGGCCGTGCAGTTCTGGATCCTGGGCACCGTCGCCGTCGTCGGCGCGCTCTGCACGATCCTGATGAAGCGGGCCGTGCACAGCGCCCTCTCGCTCGCCGGGACCATGATCGTCCTGGCGGTCTTCTACCTCGCCAACGGCGCGTACTTCCTCGGCGTCGTCCAGATCGTCGTCTACACGGGCGCGATCATGATGCTGTTCCTCTTCGTCGTGATGCTGGTCGGCGTCACCGCGGCGGACTCCCTCAAGGAGACGCTCAAGGGCCAGCGCTGGCTCGCCGCCGGGCTGGGCCTCGGCTTCGGCATCCTGCTCATCGCCGGTATCGGCAACGCCTCGCTCCGGCACTTCGACGGGCTGGGCCAGGCCAACGCCGGCGGCAATGTGCAGGGTCTGGCCGCGCTCATCTTCACCAAGTACGTCTTCGCCTTCGAGGCCACCGGCGCACTGCTGATCACGGCCGCAGTCGGCGCGATGGTGCTCACCCACCGGGAGCGTACGGAGCGCGCCAAGTCCCAGCGAGAGCAGTCGCAGGCGCGGGTCCGCGCGGGCAAGCAGGTGCCGCCGCTGCCCGCTCCGGGCGTCTACGCCCGGCACAACGCGGTGGACATCCCCGGTCTGCTGCCGGACGGCACCCCGTCCGAGCTGACCGTCAATCCGACCCTGCGGCAGCGCGGCCAGGTCCGTGATGTCTCCGGCGAGTCGCTGACCGGACTGAAGGAGCTGGAGCGGCGCTCCGAGGACTGGCTGGAGCGTGACTCCGGGCCGCGGTCGTCGTCGGCGGCCCCCGGCCCGGCGGCGCCGAAGGAGGAGGCGAAGAAATGAACCCGGTCCATTACCTCTATCTCGCCGCCCTGTTGTTCACCATCGGCGCGGCCGGGGTGCTGATCAGGCGGAACGCCATCGTGGTGTTCATGTGCATCGAACTGATGCTGAACGCCTGCAATCTCGCCTTCGTGGTCTTCGCGCGGATGCACGGGAATCTGGACGGCCAGATCATCGCCTTCTTCACGATGGTCGTCGCCGCCGCCGAGGTCGTCGTCGGTCTGGCGATCATCGTGTCGATCTTCCGCACCCGTCATACGGCCTCGGTCGACGACGCCAGCCTGATGAAGCTGTAAGGGGTCGCACAAAGTGGAGAACTTGATCGCGCTGCTCGTCGCGGCACCGCTGGTCGGTGCGGCCCTGCTGTTGTGCGGCGGCAAACGGCTGGACCGCGCCGGCCACTGGATCGGCACCCTGCTGGCGGTGGCGTCGTTCGCCGTCGCGGCGGTGCTCTTCGCCGACATGCTCGGCAAGGCTGCCGGGCACCGTGCCCTGCACCAGCACCTGTTCAGCTGGATCCCGGTCGGCGGCTTCCGGGCCGACGTCGCCTTCCAGCTGGACCAGCTGTCGATGACGTTCGTCCTGCTGATCACCGGTGTCGGATCGCTGATCCACATCTACTCGATCGGCTATATGGAGCACGACGAGCGGCGCCGCCGCTTCTTCGGCTACCTCAATCTCTTCCTCGCGGCGATGCTGCTGCTCGTCCTCGCCGACAACTACCTGCTGCTGTACGTCGGCTGGGAGGGCGTCGGCCTCGCCTCGTATCTGCTGATCGGTTTCTGGCAGCACAAGCCGAGCGCGGCCACCGCCGCCAAGAAGGCGTTCCTGGTCAACCGCGTCGGTGACATGGGGCTGTCCATCGCGATCATGGTGATGTTCACGACCTTCGGCACCTTCGCCTTCGGCCCGGTGCTCGCCGCGACCGGTCACACGGGCGAGGGCAGGCTCACGGCCATCGGGCTGATGCTGCTGCTGGCCGCCTGCGGCAAGTCGGCGCAGGTGCCCCTCCAGTCCTGGCTCGGCGACGCGATGGAGGGCCCGACCCCGGTCTCGGCCCTCATCCACGCCGCCACCATGGTCACCGCGGGCGTGTATCTGATCACCCGTTCCGGGGCGATCTTCAACGCCGCACCGACCGCGCAGCTGGCCGTCGTCGTGGTCGGCGCCGTCACGCTCCTCTTCGGTGCGATCGTCGGTTGTGCCAAGGACGACATCAAGAAGGCGCTGGCCGGTTCGACGATGTCGCAGATCGGCTACATGATCCTGGCGGCCGGCCTGGGCCCGATCGGCTACGCCTTCGCGATCATGCATCTGGTCACCCACGGCTTCTTCAAGGCGGGCCTCTTCCTCGGCGCCGGTTCCGTGATGCACGGGATGAACGACGAGGTGGACATGCGCCGTTACGGCGGTCTGCGCTCGTATATGCCGATCACCTTCGTCACCTTCGGGCTCGGCTATCTGGCGATCATCGGCTTCCCCGGGCTGTCCGGTTTCTTCTCCAAGGACAAGATCATCGAGGCGGCGTTCGCCAAGGGCGGCGCCGAGGGCTGGATCCTGGGCGGCGCGGCCCTGCTGGGCGCCGCGATCACCGCGTTCTACATGACGCGGGTGATGCTGATGACGTTCTTCGGCGAGAAGCGCTGGAATCCCGCCGAGGTGCATCCGCACGAGTCGCCCAAGTCCATGACGATCCCGATGATCGTGCTGGCCGTCGGATCGGTCTTCGCGGGCGGTCTGTTCAGCATCGACGATGCCTTCGTGACGTGGCTGGAGCCGGTCACCTCCTTCGCGCACGGCAACTCCCCGGTCAGCGCCACCGTCGTCACCGCCGCCACGATCGTGGTGCTGCTCGCCGGCGTCGGCGTCGCCTGGCTGATGTACGGCCGCAAAGCCGTCCCGGTGGCCGCCCCGCGCGGTTCGGTGCTCACCCGGGCCGCCCGCCGCGATCTGCTCCAGGACGACTTCAACCACATCGTCTTCGTGCGCGGCGGCGAGCAGCTCACCCACACGCTCGTCCGGCTCGACCACTCCCTGGTGGACGGCGCGGTCAACGGTACGGCGGCCTCGATGGGCGGGCTCTCCGGTCTGCTGCGCCGGTTGCAGACCGGATTCGTCCGCTCCTACGCAGTCCAGATGTTGGGCGGGGCGGCCGTGCTCGTCGCCGCGACCCTGCTGATGAGGAGTGTCTGAGCCATGTCGTTTCCCCTGCTGACGGTGACCGCCGCGGTGCCGGCGGTCGGCGCGATCGCCACCGCCGCGCTGCCTGCCGCCCGGCGTACCGCGGCCAAATGGCTCGCGCTGCTCTTCTCGCTGGCCACTCTCGCGCTGGCCCTGCTGATCGCGTTCCGCTTCCGGCCCGGCGCCACGGGCCCCTACCAGCTCACCGAATCGCACACCTGGATCCCGGACTTCGGGGTCCGCTACGAACTCGGCGTGGACGGTATCGCGGTCGCCCTGATCGCGCTGACCGCCCTGCTGATCCCGTTCGTCATCCTGGCGGGCTGGCATGACGCCGACGTCCTGGAGGACACCAGGCCCAACCGCCGCTGGCGGCCCACCCAGGGTTTCTTCGCGCTGATCCTGGCCGTCGAGGCGATGGTGGTGATCTCCTTCGAGGCCACCGACGTCTTCCTCTTCTACATCTTCTTCGAAGCCATGCTGATCCCGATGTACTTCCTCATCGGCGGCTTCGGGGACCGGGCCGGCGGACACAGCGAGGAACAGGCCGCCGCCCAGCGGTCGCGCGCCGCGGTGAAGTTCCTGCTCTACAACCTCGCGGGCGGCCTGATCATGCTGGCCGCGGTGATCGGCCTGTACGCCGTCACCGCCGACCAGCTCGGCACGGGCACCTTCTCGCTGCAACAGATCGTCGAGGCGCGGGCGGCCGGCAAGCTGGACATCGCCACCGGCACCGAGCGCCTGCTCTTCCTCGGCTTCTTCTTCGCCTTCGCGGTGAAGGCGCCGCTGTGGCCGCTGCACACCTGGCTGCCCGGCGCCATGGGCGAATCGACCGCCCCGGTCGCGGTACTGATCACCGCGGTCGTCGACAAGGTCGGCACGTTCGCGATGCTCCGCTTCTGCCTCCAGCTCTTCCCTCAGGCCAGCAGCTGGGCCACCCCGGTCATCCTGGTGCTCGCGCTGATCAGCGTGCTCTACGGTGCGCTGCTCGCGGTCGCCCAGCGGGACATCAAGCGGCTGATCGCCTACGCCTCGATCTCCCACTTCGGGTTCATCGTGCTGGGCATCTTCGCGATGACGTCCCAGGGCCAGAGCGGTGCGACGCTCTACATGGTCAACCACGGCATCTCCACCGCCGCGCTGATGCTGGTCGCCGGCTTCCTGATCAGCCGCCGGGGCTCGCGTCTGATCGCGGACTACGGCGGGGTCCAGAAGGTCGCGCCGGTCCTCGCCGGTACGTTCCTCGTCGGCGGTCTCGCGACGCTGTCGCTGCCCGGCCTGGCACCGTTCGTCAGCGAATTCCTGGTCCTGGTCGGCACGTTCAGCCGCTATCCGGCGATCGGTGTCATCGCCACCGTCGCCATCGTCCTCGCCGCGCTCTACGTCCTCGTCCTCTACCAGCGGACGATGACCGGACCGGTGCGGGCCGAGGTGCGCACCATGCCCGATCTGCGGGTGCGGGAGCTGGTGGTGGTCGCGCCGCTGATCGCGCTGCTGATCTTCCTCGGGGTGTACCCCAAACCGCTCACCGACCTCGTCAACCCGGCGGTCGGCCACACCCTGTCCGTCGTGGACAAGAAGGACCCCCAACCCGCTGTGCAGGTGGACGCCGTGCCCGGTGGCGACCGGCGCGGCCCCGCCGTGCGTGATCAAGACGTGGAGGCCGCGAAGTGAGTTCCGTGGCGAGTGTCCACAGCCTGTGGACAGTGGCGGCCGATATTCCGGGCAGAATCCCGGCCCCGCACATCGAGTACGCCCAGCTGGCACCGACCCTGATTGTCCTCGGTGCCGCGGTGGTCGGCGTCCTGATCGAGGCGTTCTTGCCGCGCCGCAGCCGCTACTACGCCCAGCTGCTGCTGTCCGTGGTGGCGCTGGCCGCCGCGTTCGCCGCGGTGATCGGCCTGGCGGCCGGCGGCTTCGGCTCGGCCAAGGCGCATATCGCGGCGATGGGCGCCATCGCCGTCGACGGCCCCGCCCTGTTCTTGCAGGGCACGATCCTGCTGGTGTCGCTGATCGCCGTCTTCACCTTCGCCGAGCGCCGCCTCGACCCGGCGGCGCACGGCAACCGCGTGGACTCCTTCGCCGCGCAGCCCGCCGCCGTCCCCGGCGGCAAGGCCGAACAGGCCGCGATCAAGGCCGGGTTCACCACCACCGAGGTCTTCCCGGTCGTGCTCTTCGCGATCGGCGGCATGCTGGTCTTCCCGGCCGCCAACGACCTGCTGACCCTCTTCATCGCGCTGGAGGTCTTCTCCCTCCCGCTGTACATCCTGTGCGCGCTGGCCCGCCGCCAGCGCCTGCTGTCACAGGAGGCCGCGGTGAAGTACTTCCTGCTCGGCGCGTTCTCCTCGGCCTTCCTCCTGTTCGGCGTGGCCCTCCTGTACGGCTACGCCGGCACGGTGACGTACTCCGGGATCGCCGAGGTCATCTCGGACGGCGCCAAGCAGATCGACCCGGCGCTGGCCGGCACCATGGGCAATGACGTCCTGCTGCTGATCGGTTCCGCGCTGGTCGTGATGGGCCTGCTGTTCAAGGTCGGCGCGGTCCCGTTCCACATGTGGACGCCGGACGTCTACCAGGGCGCCCCCACCCCCGTCACGGGCTTCATGGCGGCGGCCACCAAGGTCGCGGCGTTCGGCGCGCTGCTGCGCCTGCTGTACGTCGTGCTCCCGGGCATGCGCTGGGACTGGCGGCCGGTGATGTGGGGCGTCGCGATCCTCACGATGCTGGGCGGCGCGATCGTCGCCATCACCCAGACCGATATCAAGCGGATGCTGGCCTACTCCTCCATCGCGCACGCCGGGTTCATCCTCGCCGGTGTCATCGCCACCAGCGAGAACGGCATCTCCTCGGTGCTCTTCTACCTCGGCGCGTACTCCTTCGTGACGCTCGGCGCGTTCGCCGTCGTCACACTGGTACGCGATGCGGGCGGCGAGGCCACCCAGCTGTCCAAGTGGGCCGGGCTGGGCCGCCGTTCACCCCTGGTGGCCGCGGTGTTCGCGATCTTCCTGCTGGCGTTCGCGGGCATTCCGCTCACCTCCGGCTTCACCGGAAAGTTCGCCGTCTTCAAGGCGGCGGCGGAGAGCGGCGCCGGGTGGCTGGTCGTGGTCGGTGTGCTCTCGTCGGCGATCGCCGCGTTCTTCTACATCCGGGTGATCGTGCTGATGTTCTTCAACGAGCCGAAGGCGGACGGCCCGACCGTCGCGGTGCCCAGCCCGCTGACGACGACGGCCATCGCGTTCGGCGTCGTGGTCACCCTGGTGCTCGGCCTGGCGCCGCAGTACTTCCTCCACCTGGCCGGCCAGGCGAGCGTCTTCATCCGCTGAGCTGCTCCACGGAGGGAGTCCCGTCGCCGTACGAGGCGTGCCGACGGCCGCCGTTCCGGTCCCCGCAGGGGCTCGGGGCGGCGGCCGTCGGCGTGCGCGGCCGGTGCGGGACGGGCGGCGGGTCAGCTGCCGTCGGGCACGCCGCTGGGCAGCTTCGGCAGGTCCGGCATCCGCACACTGCCGTCGGTGGACTTGGTGTACTTCTCGGTGGAGCCGCTCTGCCAGCTGACGCTCAGGCTCTTGCCGTCGGCGGCGGGCCGGAGCGTGCCGCGGGTGCGGGTGGTGTCCCCGTCGGTGCATTTGAGGACGGCGGTGGTCACCCCGGCCGGCTCCTGGACCGTGCCGAGACAGGCCGTCCTGTGCGCGTCGCTCAGCGCGACGGTGCCGTGGGTGATGGCCAGGATCAGCTTGCCGTGGGCGGACTTCGCCTCCCAGGCGCCCTCGACCGCCGAGCCGTCCGCCGGTGTGCCGGTGCCCCGGTCCGGGGGCGCGCTCTCCGACTGTGGTCTGCCGTCCTTGCCGTCCTTGCCATCCCCGGTGTCGCCGCTGCCGCAGCCGCTGAGCAGTATCGCGGCGAGGGCGGCCGTCCCGGCGACCTGTGCTGCCTTGCGCACGTACGTCTCCTCCGTTGGGGGACAGGGAGACGTGAGGCTAGCAGCCGGGCGGGCGGGCCCCGGCGGCCGTACGGAGCGAGCCGGTGTGTGCGGAGAGCCGTAACAGAGCGTCGGGGAAAGGGAATTGGGGAGCGGGGGCTCCGGTGCGTCCCCTGCGCCGGGGCGCCTACGAGGCTGCCGTGTTCCTGTCCTGCTGGATGGCCTGGCGTACCGCGTGGGCCGTCCACTCCTCCTTGGCCAGGCGCCGGAGCTCGCGGCGCAGGGGGCGCAAGGCGCCACCGGGCAGGAGCCTGGCGTCCAGACCGGTCGCCGAGGCGAGGGCGCCCAGCAGCCGGCTGCGCGGGTCGGAAAAGTGGGCGTCGGCGGCGGCCTTGAAGCGGAACCGGGCCGGCCCGGTGAGGTCCACCGGGCCGGCCGGGAAACGGCGGTACGGGAAGAGGCCCAGGACACGGCCGGTCTGCCGGCGTACCGCGCCGCGCTCCTCCAGGCGGTCCAGGCAGAGTTCCTGGACGGTGCGGCCGGCGCCGTGTACCCAGCGCTGTGCCCGGATGCCCCGGCCGCCCTTGGCCGGGCCGGGCAGCGTGGCCAGAGCGCCGTCCAGCACCGGATCGTGCAGTGGCAGCGGATTGGCCACCGTGAACCGGCCGCCGCCCTCGGGGGTGATCCGCCCGGCCGCCGCCAGATCGGCCAGCGCCGCACCGGCCAGGCCGTACCGCAGCGAGGTGCGGCTGACGACCGGCCGGCCGCGGCCGGGATCGAGGGCGAGCAGCAGGAGTTCCTCGGGCAGGGTGAGCGAGGGCGGCGGCGCGGGGGTCACGCCGGGTCGCCGCCGAGGGCGGGTGCGGGCAGCACCCGGCCGGTGACCTCGCCCAGACCGATGCGGGCGCCGTCCGGCCCCGGCGCCCAGGCGGTCAGGGTGACCTCGTCGCCGTCCTGGAGGAAGGGGCCCTTGCCCCGGGTCAGTTCGAGCAGGCAGCCGAGCTGGTCCGGTTCGGGCCCGGAGACGGTGCCGGAGGCGAAGAGATCGCCGGTGCGCAGCGAGGCGCCGTTGACCGTCATATGGGCGAGCTGCTGGGCGGCCGTCCAGTACATCGAGGCGAACGGCGGCCGGGAGACCGTCTCGCCGTTGACGGTGACCTCGATGCGCAGGTCGATACCGCCCGGCTCGGCGGCCGCGTCGTCGAGGTAGGGCAGCAGCGGGAAGTCCCGGGCGGGCGGCTGCGTACGGGCCTCGTCGAAGGCGTCGAGCGGGGTGATCCAGGCGGAGACGGAGGTCGCGAACGACTTGCCGAGGAAGGGGCCGAGCGGTACGTACTCCCACGCCTGGATGTCGCGCGCGGACCAGTCGTTGAGCAGGCAGACGCCGAAGACATGGTCGCGGAAGGCGTTCAGGGCGACCGGTTCGTGGTGGTGGGAGGGCGCGCCGACGACGAAGCCGACCTCGGCCTCGATGTCCAGCCGGGTGGACGGGCCGAAGACCGGCGCGGCGTCGTCCCCGCCCTTGCGCTGGCCGTTGGGGCGCACCACCGGAGTGCCGGTGACGACGATGGTGCCCGCCCGGCCGTGGTAGCCGATCGGCAGATGCTTCCAGTTGGCGGGGAGGGCGCTGTCGTTGGGGCGGAAGATCCGGCCGACGTTGGTGGCGTGGTGCTCGCTGGCGTAGAAGTCGACGTAGTCGGCGACCTCGAAGGGGAGGTGCAGGGTGACGTCGGCCAGCGGGTGGCACAGCGGCGTCAGGGCGGCGCGGTGCGCGGGCTCGGTGACGGCGGCGCGGACGGCCGCCCGGACCTCCTGCCAGACCGTGCGGCCGGCGGCCAGCAGTGGGTTGAGCGTCGGCGCGGCGAGCAGATCGGCGTGCGGCGGCCGGACGGCGGCGGGCAGGGCGCTCAGATCGAGCACGTGGGTGCCGTAGCGGACGCCGATCCGGCGCCGGCCGGGCGCGTCCGGCGTGCTGAAGACGCCGTAGGGGAGGGTGTGCGGGCCGAAGGGATCGCCTTCCGCCAGGTCGAACGGGCCCTGCGCCGGGCTCTTTTCCGGGCTCTGCTCGGGGCTCGGTTCCGGGCTCTGCACGGGCGGCATGGACAGCTCCTCGCGTTCGTCGTCTCCGGTGGACGGCCGGTGGCCGGACGGGTGGGCCCGCGGCCGGCGGGCCGTGATCCGTGGACCGGTGGGTCCGGTGATCAGAGTACGGCGGGGCGCGGCGCGGCGGGATGGCCGACGGGAAGGTATCCGGGCGGGGGAGGGGCCCGGCCGCCGGTGGGAGCGGCGCCGGGTGCGGCGGCCCGGCCTCGCGGAATGTCCGGAAAAGCCTTGGCGCACCACGCGATCCGGGCCTAGCGTCCTTGGCGGGCGCGGCCGGGGCCGGGTGGCCGCTGTTGGGGGGACAGGTGGCGCGCAGGGGCGGACGGCCGGCGGTCGACCGGAGTGTGCCGGGGCTGATCGTGAAGATCGGCGACTACCCGCTGCACCACGGCGGGGTGGGCGCGATCCGCAGCCTGGGGCGGCTCGGTGTGCCCATGTACGCCATCACCGAGGACCGGTTCACGCCCGCCGCGGCCTCCCGCTACCTCCGGGGCCGCTTCGTCTGGCCGACCACCGGGCGCGAGGAGCCGGCCCACCTGGTGGACGGGCTGCTGCGGATCGGCCGGCGGATCGGCCGCCCGGCGGTGCTGATCCCGACCGACGAGGAGGCGGCGGTGCTGATCGCCGAGCATGCCGCGGCCCTCACGGGACCGTTCCTGCTGCCGCGGGTGGCGGCCGGGCTGCCCCGCCGGCTGGCCAGCAAGGAGGGGCTGCACGAGCTCTGCGCCGAACACGGTGTGCCCTCCCCGGCCGCCGTCTTCCCCCGCTCGTACGCGGACATCGAGGCGTACGCCGGGCGGGCGCGCTTTCCGGTGGTGGCCAAGAACCGCGAGGCGTTCCTGCGGCGCCGGTGGCCCGCGGTCGCCGGGACGACCCGGATCGGCGGACCGGCCCAGCTGCTGGACCTGGCGCGGGACTGGGGGCCGCGGCCCGGCGTGATCCTCCAGGAGTACCTGCCGCGGGAGGAGGCCGAGGACTGGATCGTGCACGCCTATTTCGACGCGGACAGCGCGGCGCTCGCCCTGTTCACCGGTGTCAAGGTGCGTTCCTGGCCGCCGCACGCCGGGATGACGGCCTGCGCGTACGTGGTGGACAATCCCGAACTCGCCGAGCTGAGCGCCCAGTTCGCCAAGCGGATCGGGTTCAGCGGGACGGCCGACCTGGACTGGCGGTTCGACCGCCGCGACGGCCGGTACAAACTGCTGGACTTCAATCCGCGGATGGGCGCGCAGTTCCGGCTCTTCGAGAGCGAGGCGGGGGTGGACGTCGTCCGCGCGCAGCATCTGGACCTGACCGGGCGCGCCGTCCCGGAGGGCGAACAGCGGGCCGGGCACCGCTTCGTCGTGGAGAACATCGATCTGCCCGCGCTGCTCGCCTACCGGCGCAGCGGGGGGACGACGCCGCACGCGCCGGCGCGCGCGGCGGGCACGGAACTGGCGTGGTTCGCGGGCGACGACCCGCTGCCGTTCTTCACGATGCTCGCGCGCTGCGTCGGGCCGGGCGTCCGGCATCTGGTGCAGCTGCGGCGGACCGGCCGCCGGGCGGGCCCGGACCGCGCGGGCGGCGGTGCGGCGCAGCGCTGAGCCATCACTTGGGGAGGGACCGGAGTGAGCACTCCGACAGCACCGGTAGCAGTCATCGGGGCGGGCCCGTACGGCCTGTCGACGGCCGCGCATCTGCGGGCGCGCGGCCTGCCGGTGCGGGTCTTCGGGCGGCCGATGGTGAGCTGGCGGGAGCAGATGCCCGCGGGCATGCTGCTCAAGTCGACGCCCGCCGCTTCCGGCATCGACACCCCGCAGGCCGGGCACACCCTCGGCGACTTCTGCGCGGCGACGGGGGAGGGGCGCTACGTGTCCGACTGGGACGTCATCCCCGTCGAGACGTTCGTCCGGTACGGGCGGTGGGTGCAGGAGCGGCTGGTTCCGGAGCTGGAACAGGTCAGGGTGGTGTCGGTGGACCGGCGGGCCGGGGCCTTCGAGCTGAAGCTGGACAGCGGTGAGCAGGCCGCCGCGCGGGCGGTGGTCGTCGCCACCGGTCTGAGCGGGCTCGCGCGGCTGCCGGCCGAACTGGCCGCCGCGGTCCCGGCCGGGCCGTCCGCCACGGGGCCCGTCTCGCACAGTGCGCAGCACCGCGACCTGTCGGCGCTGGCCGGCCGGGACGTGGTGGTGGTCGGCGCCGGGCAGTCGGCGCTGGAGAGCGCGGTGCTGCTGGCGGAGCAGGGCGCGGCGTCCGTACGGGTGGTGGCGCGCGGGCGGGCGGCGGTGGGCTTCGGGGCGCCGCCGGACCGGCAGCCGCGGCTGCGCCCGCGCACGCCGTTCGGCAACGCCTGGTCGCTGTACGCGCTGACGTATCACGCGGGGGGCTTCCGCCGGCTGCCGGCGCCGGCCCGGCGGTTCCTGGTGCGGCGGGTGCTGGGGCCGCTGGGCGCGTGGTGGCTGCGGGACCGGTTCGTGGGCCGGGTGCGGGTCACCCAGGGGCAGCGGATCGTCCGGGCCCGGATCGTCGACGGCCGCCCAGTGCTGACGCTGCGCGGCGCGGACGGGCGCCCCTCGGACCTGTCGGACCAGTCAGGACTGTCAGGACTGTCAGGACTGTCAGAAATCGCCGCCGACCATGTGCTGGCCGCGACCGGCTACCGGATGGACCTGTCGGCGCTGGACTTCCTGGGCCAGGGGCTGCGCACCGGGATCGCGGTGCGGGCCGGCGGCCCGCTGCTGGACGCCGGCTTCGGCTCCTCCGTACCGGGTCTGTACTTCACCGGGCTGCCGGCGGCCGCCTCGTTCGGCCCCGTGATGCGTTTCGTCTGCGGCACCGCGTTCGCGTCCCCCCGGCTGGCGGGGGCGGTGGCGCGGGCGTACGGGTGAGCGGCGGGGCCGGCCGGCTCGGCCCCGCCGCCGCCCTCAGCCGGCTGTCCGCGGGATCCGGCGGTGCCAGGTGCGCCGGAAGAACTCCTCGTCACCGTCGTGGCAGACGACCTCGTTCACGGTGTGGAAGTCGCCCTCGTCCGCGGTGATCTCGGAGCGGGTGGCGATGCGGACGTCCCAGCCGAGGGCCGGGCGGTGCAGCCGGACCGACCAGTCGGAGCGGGTGGTGGCACCGGTCGGGTCGTCGGTGCGGATGCGGTAGGTCTCCCGGGCGTCCTCGGTGAATTCGAGGCCGTCCGGGTAGATCCGGGTGCCGCCGTAGCGCGGGTCGACCTCCAGCGTCCACTCCCCGGTGGCGACATCGCGCACCACCCGCCGCTCCGGGCGCTGTCCGGGGTCCGCCGGGAAGACGACGCCCAGCGGCTCGGCCTGCTCGGGGGGCGCGAAGGTGACCGGCGGGCCGTCGGAGCCGGGCGCGCGGACCGGGAGTTCGAGGGTGGAGGCCGCCGGGTCGACCGTCCAGCCCGAGGCGTCCGGGTGCGGCCAGATCCACGGCCAGTACGCGGAGGACAGGGCGAGGCGGATGCGGTGGCCCGGCGGGAAGGCGTGCCCGATGCCGTTCAGTTCGAAGGTGACGTCCTCGGTGGCGCCCGGCGGCCATTCGACGGCGCGGTCCCGGCCGTGCCGGGCGAGGAGGTTGAGCACACCGCGGGTGACCAGGGTCGAGGAGCCGTCGGGGGCGACATCGCAGAGCCGGGCGATGACCTGGCCGCGCGGCGCCTGCGAGGTCAGCCGCAGCCGGACCCGGGCCCGGCCGAGGATCTCCGTCCGCTCGGTCAGCTCCGGCAGGTCGAAACAGACCGAACGGCCGTCCTCCTCGCGCTGGTCGGGCGGCAGATCGGCGTCGTTGCCGAACGGGAAGAACCGGCCCGCGTCCACCCCGGTGTGCTGCGGTGAGCACACCGGCCGCGGCCGGTCGCCCGGCAGCGGGTACGTGGTCGGGGACACCCGCGGCGAGGGCCAGGCGGCGTCGCCCACCCAGCGGCCCGGCAGCTCCGCGTAGACGGTGGCCGGGGGATGCGATTCGCTGATCCAGGCGCGCAGCAGCGGCTCGTCCATGACGTCGCGGGCACCGGCGTCGCGGGCGCCCCCGGCGCCGGGACCGCCCCCGTCCGCCGGGCGCGCGGCGGCGGGTTTGAGCCACCGGTCCCACCAGCGCAGCGTCTCCTGGAGGAAACCGATCGCGGGGCCCGGCGGCAGTCCGCGGTCGGGGTACTGGTGCGACCAGGGGCCGATGATCCCGCGTACCGGCGCGGTGCCGTGCCGGGGGAGCTGCTCGATCAGCCGCAGCACGGTGTCGCGGTACGGATCGTGCCAGCCGCCCACGGCCAGGACGGCGGCCTTGACCGTGGAGTAGTCCTCGCAGACGCTGCCGTGCCGCCAGTAGGCGTCGCGGGACTGGTGGGCGAGCCAGGTGTGGATGAGGGGTTCGACGGCCTCCAGGCGGTCCCGCCACTGCTCCCGCCAGCCGTCGCCGACCTGTGCCGGGTCCGGCGGCCGGGAGGCGAACGCGAGCATCGTCGCGGCCCAGGCGTGCATATCGACGGCGAGCACCGAACCGCCCATGTAGTGCACGTCGTTGTCGTAGCGGTCGTCGGTGGAGCAGACCGTGACGACCGCCTTCAGCGGTTCGGGTGCGAGGGCGGCGAGCTGGAGGCTGTTGAAACCGCCCCAGGAGATGCCGAACATGCCGACGTCGCCGGAGCACCACGGCCGGGAGGCGAGCCAGTCGATGACGGCGAGGCCGTCGGCCAGCTCGGTCTCGGAGTACTCGTCGGTGGGCCGTCCCTCGGAGTTGCCGTGGCCGCGCACATCGACGCGTACGGAGGCGTAGCCGTGCCCGGCGTACCAGGGGTGGCGCTGGGCGTCCCGGGGCGCCGTCCAGTCACCGAGGCGGTAGGGCAGGTACTCCAGGAGGGCGGGCACCGGCTCGGTGCCGTAGGGGCGCCAGATCCGCGCGTACAGCTGCGTACCGTCCGGCAGGGGGATGCGGACGTCCTCGCGGAAGGTCTGGTGGGGGAAGTCGGTCCGGATGTGCATGAGGCGGGTCCCAGGGACGGCGGCGGGCGGCGGGTGCGGCGGTGCGGACGGGTCAGCGGACGGGGTGCATGGTGCGGCGCAGCCACGGCCCGGCGGCGATCACCGCCAGGCCCACGACCACGGCGAACGCGCCGTTGAGGCCGAAGTAGAGGTCGTTGGGCAGTACGCCGAAGAGCTTGACGGCCTGCGCCTGGATGCCGTTGGCGAGGGCGAGGGAGAGGAACCACAGCGCCATGGTCTGGCTGGCGAAGGCGGCCGGTGCGAGCTTGGTCGTCGCGGACATGCCGGTGGTCTCCAGCAGGATGTCGCCGAGCCCGAGCAGGACGTACGAACCGATCAGCCACCAGGCGGCCATCGTCCAGTCGCCGGAGCGCCCGGTGGTGGCCGGGACCATCACCAGGAAGGACAGGCCGCCGAGGAGCACGCCGTAGGCGATCTTGCGGGAGGCGTGCGGCTGACGCCGGCCCAGTTTGACCCAGACGGCGGCGACGACCGGCGCGAGCAGCACCTCGGCGACGCCGAGCACGGAGTTGTACCAGGTCGAGGGGAAGTCCCAGCCGAGGACGGCGGTGCGGGCGTGGTCCGCGGCCAGCAGCGTCATCGTCGAATACGACTGGAAGAGGATGAAGTTGAAGACGACCGAGGCGGCGAAGAGCACGATGTACGGGCGCAGCCGGCCGCGCTCCGCGGCGGTGACCTGCGGGCTCTTGAACATCATGGCGAAGTAGCCGACCGGCGCGAGCACCGAGAGGACGGTGAGCGCGTCGACGGTACGGGGCAGGGTGAGCAGACCGGTCAGCGCGAGGGCGGTGGCGAGGGCCGCGACCAGCAGCGTGCCGCAGACGATCAGCCACACCGCGCGCCGCATGGTGCTGGGCAGCAGCGCGAATTCGGCGCCGTCCCGGCGGCCGGCCAGCCGGCGCCTGCCCAGGACGTACTGGACCAGGCCGAGCGTCATACCGACCGCGGCGGCCGAGAAGCCCAGGTGCCAGCCCTGTTTCTGGCCCAGCCAGCCGGTGATCAGCGGGCCGAGGAAGGCGCCGATGTTGATGCCCATGTAGTAGAGCGCGAAGCCGGCGTCGCGGCGCTCGTCATCGGTCGCGTAGAGCTTGCCGACCATCGTCGACACGTTCGGTTTGAGCAGCCCCGTACCGGCGATGATCAGGCCGAGGCCGACCCAGGTCATGGCGGCGGCGGGCACCGCCATCGCATAGTGGCCGAGCGCGATGAGGGCGCCGCCCCACAGCACCGCGCGGTAGCTGCCGAGTATGCGGTCGGCGAGCCAGCCGCCGGCGACGGAGACGAGGTAGACGAGGGTGCCGTAGGCGGCGGTCACCGAGGCGGCGGTGTTCTGGGCCATCCCCAGGCCGCCGCTCGCGACCTGGTCGGAGAAGTAGAGGACCAGAATGGCCTGCATGCCGAGGAACGAGAACCGCTCCCACATCTCCAGACCGAAGAGGGTGAGCAGCCCGCGGGGGTGGCCGAAGAAGGCGTGGCCCGCACGGGGGGTCGGGACTTCGGTCACAGGTGTTGCTCCAGGTGCTCTTGGGGATGGGCTTGCTTCTGCTCTCCCGTCTTCCGCAGCGCAAACCACCACCAAGAGGTGATGCAGAACATACCGGCCGAACGGTCGGCGTACCGACGGGGTGGCTCGGGGGACAGGCGCTCACGGTGATCCAAGTGCGACCGGATACCCTGACCAATGGTGGAGACA
This sequence comes from Streptomyces sp. x-80, assembly GCF_046549095.1. Lineage (NCBI taxonomy): Bacteria > Bacillati > Actinomycetota > Actinomycetes > Kitasatosporales > Streptomycetaceae > Streptomyces > Streptomyces sp. x-80. The sequence continues at coordinate 392,940 of NZ_JAJPWM010000005.1, read as the reverse complement.
GCGACAGATCGACATTCCGTTTGATCGTCAGCAGACAGGAGTACCCCTCGTGACCGTCGTCGGGCCCTTCGGGCTGAGCGTGCGGGACCAGGCTCTTGAGGCCGATGTCCAGGCCGGGTTGGCGGCTGTGGAGGAGGGCCTGCTGGAGGCCACCAAAAGCGACGTGCCGTTCATCACCGAATCCGCGCAGCATCTCGTGCGCGCGGGCGGTAAGCGGTTCCGTCCGCTGCTGGTGATGCTGGCCGCTCAATTCGGTGATCCGCACAGCCCCGGGGTGGTGCCCTCGGGTGTCGTCGTGGAGCTGACGCATCTGGCGACGCTCTACCACGACGACGTCATGGACGAGGCCGATGTGCGCCGCGGTGTGCCCAGTGCCAACGTCCGCTGGAACAACTCCGTCGCCGTCCTGACCGGCGATTTCCTCTTCGCCCGCGCCTCGCACACGCTCGCCGACCTCGGGCCGGAGGCGGTCCGGATCCAGGCGGAGGCGTTCGAGCGCCTGGTGACCGGCCAGATCCTGGAGACCGCGGGACCGGACGACGGCCGCGACCCCATCGACCACTATCTGGACGTCCTCGCGGGCAAGACCGGCTCTCTGGTCGCCGTCGCGTGCCGGCTGGGCGCGATGATGTCGGGCGCCGGGGAGGCGACCGTCAACATCCTCACCCAGTACGGCGAACGGCTGGGCACGGCGTTCCAGCTGGCCGACGACGTCCTGGACATCGCCAGCGACTCGCACGAATCCGGCAAGACGCCGGGCACGGACCTCAAGGAGGGCGTCGCGACGCTGCCGGTGCTGCATCTGCGCGCGCACGCCGAGAGCGAGGCCGGTACGGCCGAGGACCGCGCGCTGTGCGAGCTGCTGGCCGGCGACCTCACCGACGACGCCCGGCACGCCGAGGCGCTGGCCCTGCTGCGCGCCCACCCGGCGCTCGAACAGGCCCGCCGGGACACCGTGCGCTACGCCGAGGAGGCCCGCGCCACGCTGGCGCCGCTGCCGTCCTGCCTCGCCAAGTCGGCCCTGGAGAGCCTCTGCGACGCGGTGGTCCACCGGGCGGGGTGACGCGGGCCCGCCGGGCGGTACGGGCGGGTCTGCCGGGGCCGCTGGGCGGTACGGGCGGGTCTGCCGGGGCCTCTTCGGGGGACGGCCTGGCGGCAGGGGCCTGGTCGGTGTCTCTTCGGGTGCCGGTGGCCCGGCCGGTGCGTCTCTTCGGGCTGACGGTCCGGCACTTCGACGGCCTGACACTTCGGCAGCCTGACATTTCTGCGGTCCGGGACACCGGCGGCCCGACACTTCGGCGAGCCGGTATTTCTTCGTCCCTTAGGGGGCGCGGCGCGGGTGTTTCTCAGGGGAGCGGTCAACCTCCCGCCGTACGGACTCCACCGTGCGGTGACCCGAACTCATCCCTCAGCAGTAGAACGAGTTGCTCCCCCGGGTTGACGCCGGACGTCCGCCGATTTGGTGGGATGGAAACCACCACAGCACGGCGGTCGGGTGACAATGAGCCCGCAGGGTGGACGAGTGCGAAGCAGAACCGCCGATTCACGACGGAGGTAGGGCACATGTCACGGAACGAACCGGCAGAGGTCATCGGCGACGGGGGCGGGGGGCGCTCCTCGAAGCGCCGTAAAGCGGTGCGGTACGCCGTACCGGTCGCGGTGGCGGGGGTTGCGGCGGCGACGATCGGGCTGGTCCCGGCGTTCGCCGGCTCCGGTTCCCCCGATCTGCCGAAGATCTCCGCGGAGGAGCTGATAGCCAAGATCGCCAAGTCGGACACCCAGCAGCTGTCCGGCACGGTACGGATCAGTACGGACCTGGGCCTGCCGTCGCTGCCGGGCGGTATCGGCGCGGGCGGGTTCGGCGGCGAGCAGGGCAAGGGCGGCGGTGAGAAGGGCAAGGACGGCGCGTCCGCGTCCCCGCAGAGCAAGCTGATGGAGCTGGCGTCCGGTGCGCACACGCTGCGCGTCGCCGTCGACGGCCCCGACAAGCAGCGGCTGTCGATCGTCGACAAGGCCGCCGAGTACAGCGTCGTCCACAACGGCGACGAGGTCTGGGCGTACGACAGCGGCAGCAACACCGCCCTGCACAGCAAGGCGCCCCAGGGCGAGCGGGCCCACCAGGGCGGCGCGCCGCAGGGCCTGCCCAAGGGCCTGGCGCAGGCCACCCCGCAGGATCTCGCCAAGGAGGCCCTGAAGGCGGCGGGCGACACCACGTCGGTCACCGTCGACGGCACCGCGAAGATCGCCGGCCGGGATGCCTACCAGCTGGTCATCAAGCCGAAGCAGACCGCCTCGACGGTCGGCTCGATCCGGATCTCGGTGGACGCCGCCAACGGCGTCCCGCTGAAGTTCACCCTCACGCCCAAGAGCGGCGGCGCGGCCGCGATCGACGCGGGCTTCACCACCGTCGACTTCGCCAAGCCCGACGCGCACACGTTCGCCTTCACGCCGCCCAAGGGCGCGCAGGTCGTCGACGGCGACAAGGAGCGGGCCAAGGCGCCCAAGGAGGTCAAGCCGGGCCAGGACCTGAAGGACTTCAAGGGCCTGGGCGGTCTGACCGTCAGCGGCAAGGGCTGGACGTCCATCGCCACGATCAAGGGTTCCGGTTCCGGTCTGCCCTCCGCCGGTGACAAGGGCGCCGATGCCAAGGGCGCGGCCGGCGACGCCGGCAAGTTCCTGGACAGCCTCGGCGACAAGGTGACCGGCTCCTTCGGCTCCGGCCGCGTCTTCAGCACCCGCCTGGTCAATGCTCTGATGACGGATGGCGGCACGGTCTACGTCGGCGCCGTCGACAAGCAGGCACTGGTCGACGCGGCCAACGCCGCGAAGTAACGAGGCCGCGGAGAAAGCGGCCGAGGCCGCCGCCCCGGTCGGCCCCGGGGCGGCGGCGCCGGACCGCGGTGCCGCGTGACGTCACGCAGATCCGACGGCACACCGCGTACGCGACGTCGTACCGGCGTGCGCCGTCGCTCCGACACGCGACGTCCCCACCGGCACCGGACGCCGCACCGACACGCGGCGTGCAGGGACACACGGCGTCGCACCGACGCACGACGTTTGGGGGAGCCGATGCCACAGCCGTCCGCCGCGCACCCCGGGGCGCCCATGGCCGCCGGGGACGCGGCGATCGAGATCCGCGGGCTGACCAAGGCGTACCGCGGCGGTCAGCTCGCCGTCGACGGCCTGGACCTCGTCGTACCGCGCGGCAGCGTCTTCGGCTTCCTGGGCCCCAACGGCTCCGGCAAGACGACCACCATCCGCATGCTGATGGGCCTGATCGAACCGTCCGCGGGCAGTGCGCGGGTGCTCGGTCTGCCGATGCCCGGCGCGGGCCGCCGGGTGCTGCCCCGGGTCGGCGCCCTGATCGAGGGCCCGGCCCTCTACGGCTACCTCACCGGCCGCGGCAATCTGCTGCGCCTGGACGCCGCCGACCCGACCGCCGATCCCCGCACCCGGGCCGAGCGGGTCGGCCGCGCGCTGGAGCGGGTGGGCCTGGCCGCCGTGGCCGGCAAGAAGGCGCGCGCCTACTCCCTCGGTATGAAGCAGCGCCTGGGACTGGCCGCGGCCCTGCTCCAGCCCCGTGAGCTGCTGGTCCTGGACGAGCCGACCAACGGCCTCGATCCGCAGGGCATGCGGGAGATCCGCACCCTGGTCCGGGAGCTGGCGGCGGACGGCACCACCGTCTTCCTCTCCTCCCACCTCCTCGACGAGATCGAGCAGGTCTGTACGCACGCCGCGGTGATGGCCCGCGGCCGTCTGATCACCCAGGGCACGGTCGCCGCTCTCTCCGCCGCCGTGCTCGGTTCGTCCGGCCGCGGCAGGCTGACGGTGACGACCCCCGACCCGGCGGACGCGGTCCGGGTGCTGAAGGAGCACGGTGTGACCGACCTCCAGAGCGTCGGCGACCTGGTGACCGGCGACCTGCCGCCCGCCGGCGGACCACCGGACAGAGCGGGCACACCGGGTGCACCGGGCCCGTCGGACGGGCCCGGCGGGCCGGACCTGGCGGAGCTGAACGCCGCGCTCGTCCACGCCGGCGTCCGGGTCCGCGCCTTCGGCACCCAGCGCGCCTCACTGGAGGACGCCTTCGTACGACTGACCGGGGAGGGCTTCGATGTCGCGGGCTGACACGGCGCCGCGCCGGCCCCGGCCCCTGTGGTCACTGGGCCTGCTGCGCAACGAGATCGGTACGACGTTCCGCCGCTGGCGCACCCTCGCGCTGCTGGCGGTGCTCGCGGGCGTACCGGTCCTGGTCGGCGTCGCCGTGAGGATCGAGACCGGCGGCGCCGGTCCGGCGGACGGCGGGGGCGGCCCGGCGTTCATCTCCCAGGTCACCAACAACGGCCTCTTCCTGGTCTTCACCTCCCTCGCCGTGACGCTGCCGTTCTTCCTGCCGATGTCCATCGGCGTGCTCGCGGGCGACGCCATCGCCGGTGAGGCCCATGCCGGGACGCTCCGCTACCTCCTCGTCGCCCCCGCGGGACGCACCCGTCTGCTGCTGGTCAAATACGCCACGACGATGCTGTTCTGCCTGGTCGGCACCGTGGTCGTGGCCCTGTCGGCGCTGGCGGTCGGCGCCCTGCTCTTCCCGCTGGGCGAGGTCACGCTGCTCTCCGGTACGACCGTGTCCTTCGGCGAGGGGCTGCTGCGCGCGCTCGCCATCGCGGGTGTGGTGGCGCTCTCGCTCACCGGGGTGGCCGCCCTCGGCCTGTTCGTCTCGACGCTCACCACCAGCGGCATCGCGGCGATGGCGACCACGGTCGGCCTGCTGATCACCGTGCAGATCCTGGACACCATCCCGCAGCTGCACACCATCCAGCCGTATCTCTTCCCGCACTACTGGCTCTCCTTCGCGGACCTGCTCCGCGACCCCGTCTACTGGGACCAGCTACAGAAGAACCTCGGTCTTCAGGCCCTGTACACCGTCGTCTTCGGCTCGGCGGCCTGGGCCCGCTTCACCACCCGCGACATCACGGCATAAGCGCGGCGGGACGGGCGGCCGGGCGGGGCTCAGCGCGCGCCCGGCCCGCTGAGCGGCCTGGCCATCGTCGGTGCGAGGAGCACCTGATGGCCGCCGCTGGCCAGCATGCGCACCTCCGCCCGGTCGCTGATCTCCGCGCGGACGATCCCCGACTCGTCCTCGTAGATCGGATAGCCGCCCGCGCCGGCCCGGTCGGTACGCCGCACGATCACCACATCGTCCTCCACGGCGGCTGCCTGAAACACCAGCTCATAGCTTTCCGGGTAATCCATCAGGGGCCTCCTGACATGGCTCGGCAGGGGCCTGGGCCTGCGGCGCCGCTCCGCTCCGGACCGGGAGCGCGCCGTGCCGGTCCGCGCCGCCCTCCGGCGCCGCGCGCCGCTGGTACGCCGCCCGCATCTGCTCCTTCCATCGTCGCCCAGGCCCGGCCGGCGCGCCTGTCGTCGGCGGGCCCGGCCGGCGCCGCCGTTAGCCGGTCGTTAGCGAGGCGACAGCGGTGCGCAGGAGGCTGGGGCGGTGTCACCGAGGACCTGGTCACCGGGTCCGGCCACTCGGTCCGAACGTGCTGACCACGTGTTCTGGCCGCCCGCTCGCACCACACGTTCCAGGGAGAACGCCCCATGTCCCGCACCACCGCGCTGTTCCACCGTCGCCAGGCCCGCCGCGTCGTCGCTGCCTCCGTCGTCGCCGTCGCGGCTCTCGGTCTCACCGCGACCGCCGGCAACGCCGCGCCCGTCACCGGTCACACCCCGGCCGCCGCCACGGCCCACCAGGCCCCCGCAGCGCAGCAGGGCGTCAGCGGCACCTGGCTGGGCACCCTGGAGTACCTGTCGCCGGAGAAGCTGATCGTCGCCCCGAAGAGCGGCCTGCCCCAGGCGTTCTACGTCGGCCCGCGGACCAAGGTTCTCGGCGCGGCCGGGATCTGTGCCGCCAACGGCAACATCACCGTGGACGACCAGGGCTACGGCACCTCGCCGTGCACCCACGCGCAGCTGGAGAAGGCCGCCAGGATGAACGCCATAGAGGTCCGCGTCACCGTCAAAGACAGCATCGCCACCGCCATCGTCGAGCACTACCACTCCTGACGTCCCCGGGGCCGCCACGCACCGGCCCGCAGGACACGCCCCGGCCCGCCGCCCACCGGCAGTGGACCGGGGCTTTCCCGTACCGGGGCATTCCCGTACCGGGGTTCAGCAGTCCGGAAGTCCGGGGCCCTTGCGGAGGGGCCGGGGCGTACGGGTGTCCGGACGTCCGCCGCACGGGTTCCGGGCTCTACGAGGCCGCGGTCCGGGCCCCTGAGGGCGACCCCACGAGGCGGCGGTACGCCGGGCCCCGGTCAGCGTTCGAGCGTCGTCTCCGGAGCCGGCGACTTCCCGGCCGCCGACTCGGGGCCGGTCGCCGTGGTCGCCTCCGCCGTCGCCGCCTCGGCCGCCGCGGCTCGGGCACCCGAGGCGACCGCCGCGCCCGCCCGCGCCCCGGCATCGGCGAGCGCCGCCCGTCCGCGCCGGGCGGTCCGCAGCACGTCCCAGGTCAGCACCACCAGCGCGAGCCACACCAGCGCGAAGCCGGCCCAGCGCTCGGCCGGCATCTCCTCGTGGAAGACCGTCAGGCCCAGGACGAACTGGAAGGTCGGCGCCAGATACTGCATCATCCCGATCGTCGTCAGCGGCAGCCGTACGGCCGAGGCGCCGAAGCAGATCAGCGGCAGCGCGGTGGCGATGCCGCAGCCCGCGAGCAGCAGCGCCTGGCCGGTCCCGCCGGAGGTGAAGGCGGACTCGCCGCGGGTGCCGAGGAAGATCAGGAAGCCCAGCGCGGGCAGCACCTGGAGTGCCGTCTCGGCGCTGAAGCCCTCGATACCGTCGAGCTTGATGCCCTTCTTGACCAGTCCGTACGTCGCGAACGAGAGGGCCAGCCCGAGCGAGATCCAGGGCACCTTGCCGTAGGCGAGGGTCATCACGACCACGGCGAGGGTGCCGACGCCCACCGCCGTCCACTGCATGGGCCGCAGCCGCTCGCGCAGCACCAGCACGCCGAAGGCGATGCTGACCAGCGGGTTGATGAAGTAGCCGAGCGAGGCTTCCAGGACGTGCCCGGAGTTGACCGCCCAGATGTAGAGGAACCAGTTCGCCGAGATGACGACGGCGCACACCAGGATCATCCCGAGCCTGCGTGGCTGCCGCAGCAGCGGGCCTATCCAGCTCCAGCGGCGCAGCGCGGCCAGGATGACGACGGCGACCGGCAGCGACCAGGCCATGCGGTGGGCCAGGATCTCGGACGGCGAGGCGGCGTCCAGCAGGTGCCAGTAGAGCGGCAGCAGGCCCCACATGGTGTAAGCGGCGAAGCCGTAGGCGAGACCTGCGCGCTGGTCGCTTCGAGGCTGCAAGGGGACCCTCCAGATGGTGCTGTGCCGACTCTGCGAAGGTAACGCCGTACGGCTCCGCTGTCATGTCCGTATCGATGTACGGTCATGACAGCGACGCGGGGCCGGAACGCGCCCCACGCCTTTTCGCCCCGGCGCCCCTCGAAAAACGACCGCGGGTGCCCGTACGCCGCGTCGGACGACGCTCGCGTACGGACACCCGCGTACGGACCCGCACCGGGGTCCACCGGCCCGGAGGCTGTCAGCCCACGACGGTCCAGGTGTCGTTGCCGGCCAGCAGGTCGGCGAGGTCGCCCTTGCCCTTCTGCTCGACGGCGGCGTCGAGCTGGTCGGCCATCAGGGTGTCGTAGACCGGCCGTTCGACGTTGCGGAGCACACCGATGGGGGTGTGGTGGAGGGTGTCGGCGTCGGCGAGGCGGGAGAGCGCGAAGGCCGTGGTCGGCGAGGGGCTGTGCGCGTCGTGCACCAGCACACCGCCGGCGCCCTCCTCCCGGATGTCGATGACCTTGAGGTCGCCGGTGGCCGGGTCGCGGACCACACCCTTGGAGCCGAGGCCGTCCTCGGCCGGGGTGCCGAAGCGGATGGGCTTGCCGTGCTCCAGGCGGATGACGGCTTCCTCGGCCTTCTCCTTGTCCTTGAGGACCTCGAAGGCGCCGTCGTTGAAGATGTTGCAGTTCTGGTAGATCTCCACCAGCGCCGTGCCGGGGTGGGCGGCGGCCTCGCGCAGCACCGAGGTGAGGTGCTTGCGGTCGGAGTCGACCGTACGGGCCACGAACGACGCCTCGGCGCCGATGGCCAGCGAAACGGGGTTGAACGGTGCGTCCAGCGAGCCCATCGGCGTCGACTTGGTGATCTTGCCGACCTCGGAGGTGGGGCTGTACTGGCCCTTGGTCAGGCCGTAGATCCGGTTGTTGAAGAGCAGGATCTTGAGGTTGACGTTGCGGCGCAGGGCGTGGATGAGGTGGTTGCCGCCGATGGAGAGCGCGTCGCCGTCGCCGGTGACGACCCAGACGGACAGGTCGCGCCGGGAGGTGGCCAGACCGGTGGCGATGGCCGGGGCGCGGCCGTGGATGGAGTGCATCCCGTAGGTGTTCATGTAGTACGGGAAGCGGGAGGAGCAGCCGATACCGGAGACGAAGACGACGTTCTCCTTCGCCAGGCCGAGCTCGGGCATGAAGCCCTGTACGGCGGCGAGGACGGCGTAGTCACCGCAGCCGGGACACCAGCGCACTTCCTGATCGGACTTGAAGTCCTTCATGGACTGCTTGGCCTCGGCCTTGGGCACCAGGGAGAGCGCCTCGATCTGCGAGGGCCGCTCCGAGATCGTCTCAGTCATTGATGGCCTCCTTAAAGACCTCCGCGAGCTGCTCGGCCTTGAACGGCATTCCGCTGACCTGGGTGTGCGAGCGCGCGTCCACCAGGTACTTGGCACGCAGCAGAGTGGCGAGCTGTCCGAGGTTCATCTCCGGCACGATCACCTTGTCGTAACGCTTCAGGACGGCGCCGAGATTCCGCGGGAAGGGGTTGAGGTGGCGCAGATGCGCCTGGGCGATCCGCTCGCCCGACCCCCGGACCCGGCGGACCGCGGCGGTGATCGGCCCGTATGTCGAACCCCAGCCCAGGACAAGGGTGTCGGCACCCACGCCGGACCCGTCGGCGGGGTCGTCGACCTCGATGTCCGGGACGTCGATGCCGTCGATCTTCGCCTGGCGGGTGCGCACCATGAAGTCGTGGTTGGCGGGGTCGTAGGAGATGTTGCCGGTGCCGTCCTGCTTCTCGATGCCGCCGATGCGGTGTTCGAGGCCCGGTGTGCCCGGCACGGCCCAGGGGCGGGCCAGGGTCTGCTCATCGCGCTTGTAGGGCCAGAACGCCTCGGTGCCGTCCGCCAGCTGGTGGTTCGGGGCGGTGGCGAACTGGACGCGCAGATCGGGGAGTTCGGCGACGTCGGGAATCCGCCACGGCTCGGAGCCGTTGGCCAGATAGCCGTCGGACAGCAGGAAGACGGGGGTGCGGTAGGTCAGTGCGATACGGGTCGCTTCCAGCGCCGCGTCGAAGCAGTCGGCCGGGGTCCGCGGCGCCACGATCGGCACCGGCGCCTCGCCGTTGCGCCCGTACATCGCCTGGAGCAGATCGGCCTGCTCGGTCTTGGTCGGCAGGCCCGTCGAGGGACCGCCACGCTGGATGTCCACGATCAGCAGCGGCAGTTCCAGGCTGACCGCGAGTCCGATCGTCTCCGACTTCAGCGCCACGCCGGGACCGGACGTGGTCGTCACGGCCAGCGCGCCGCCGAACGCCGCGCCCAGCGCCGCCCCGATTCCGGCGATCTCGTCCTCCGCCTGGAACGTGCGCACGCCGAAGTTCTTGTGCTTGGACAGCTCGTGCAGGATGTCGGAGGCCGGGGTGATCGGGTACGAGCCCAGGTAGACCGGCAGCTCCGCCTGCCGCCCGGCGGCGACCAGTCCGTAAGACAGCGCCAGATTGCCCGAGATGTTCCGGTACGTCCCGGTCGGGAATGCCTTCGTCGCGGGGGCGACCTCGTAGGAGACCGCGAAGTCCTCCGTGGTCTCGCCGAAGTTCCAGCCGGCCCGGAAGGCCGTGACGTTCGCCTCCGCGATCTCCGGCTTCTTCGCGAACTTCGACCGCAGGAACTTCTCGGTGCCCTCGGTCGGCCGGTGGTACATCCACGACAGCAGGCCCAGCGCGAACATGTTCTTGCTGCGCTCGGCCTCCTTTCGGGACAGCCCGAACCCCTTGAGCGCCTCGATCGTCAGCGTCGTCAGCGGCACCGGGTGGACGTTGTACGCCTCCAGCGAGCCGTCCTCCAGCGGGCTGGTCGCGTAGCCGACCTTCGCCATCGGGCGCTTGGTGAACTCATCGGTGTTGATGATGATCTCCGCGCCGCGCGGCACATCGGCCAGGTTCGCCTTGAGCGCGGCCGGGTTCATCGCCACCAGGACGTTGGGTGCGTCGCCGGGCGTGAGGATGTCGTGGTCGGCGAAGTGCAGCTGGAAGCTGGAGACGCCCGGGAGGGTGCCCGCGGGGGCGCGGATCTCGGCGGGGAAGTTCGGCAGCGTCGACAGGTCATTGCCGAACGACGCGGTCTCGGAGGTGAACCGGTCGCCCGTGAGCTGCATACCGTCACCGGAGTCACCCGCGAACCGGATGATGACCCGGTCCAGGCGCCGGACTTCTTTGCCTTGGCCGCCGTCACCGGTATGGCGCTGTTCTCCGACGAGCGCTGCGTCGGCCTGCTCGGCTGGGCTACTGACCTGGCTGGTCACTGCTTCAGACCTCCCTAGAGGCGTGCGGCGGCCCTACGGAGGCAGGGCTCGGGACGTGTCGCACCGACCGGTTGTCCCCGATCCATCGTACGTGGGTAAGGGGGGCCTTCCCTGGGGCGGCCATATGGTGGACGGCGGCTTGAGATATTGGTCTGGACCGGTTTGTCACGAAATCTGCTCCCCCGTCGGCTCGTCCTCGTGGCGCTCCGGCCTCCGCCATTGGTTCTACGACCAAAGCCCTGGGTCCTCGGCGGATGCGGCCCCGGTCCGCATGCCTGACCGGCTGTCAGCCGGTCAGGGGCAGAGCGGTCAGGAGTTGAGATAGGTGAGCACCGCGAGCACCCGCCGGTGATCCCCGTCACTCTGCGACAGGCCCAGTTTCAGGAAGATGTTGCTGACGTGCTTCTCGACCGCACCATCGCTGACCACCAGCTGCCGGGCGACCGCGGAGTTCGTCCGGCCCTCGGCCATCAGTCCCAGCACCTCCCGCTCCCGGGGCGTGAGATTGGCCAGCACATCCTGCTTCCGGCTGCGGCCGAGCAGCTGCGCCACGACCTCGGGGTCCAGCGCGGTGCCGCCCTCGGCGACCCGGACCACGGCGTCCACGAACTCCCGGACCTCGGCCACCCGGTCCTTGAGGAGGTAGCCGATGCCCCGGCTCGAATTGGCCAGCAGCTCCGTCGCGTACTGCTCCTCGACGTACTGCGAGAGCACCAGCACACCCAGACCCGGGTGGTCCCGGCGCAGCCGGATCGCGGCCCGCACCCCTTCGTCGGTGTGGGTCGGCGGCATCCGCACGTCGGCCACCACCACGTCCGGCAGCGCGCCCTCGTCCGCCAGCTCCCCGATCACCTTGATCAGCGCTTCGGCGTCGCCCACACCCGCCACGACATCGTGCCCCCGGTCGGTCAGCAACCGGGTCAGGCCCTCCCGGAGAAGCACCGAGTCCTCGGCGATGACCACCCGCACTTTGTCCTCCACGATTCGAAATCCCCACGCTTTGTCGATCCCACCCTGTCACCCCCAGCATCCCAGCATCTGGACAGGGATGCTGCGGGCTGACGGGATCCGGAGTGGGCGGACGCGGTTCCGGTGGGGGCGGAGGCGCGTGGTGGGGGCAGGGGGCGAGACGAGGCGGGGCGGGAGCGGCCGGGCCCGGGGCCGCGAGCCCCCGGCGCAGCGCCGGCGGCGGGCCCGGGGCCGCGGACCCTCTGGGGAGTCCCGGCCTGAGTTTCCGGCCGAGTGTGCCTAAGGGCTTTCCCGTCATACCTGGCGGGCGCGCGACGACGGCTACGGCACCTCGCCGCGTTGTCGGAACGTCCACATACACCCAGTATGCGGAGGCTCCTCCGCCGTGCGATGCACCGCATCTGACGCCGCGCGCTGATCCACCAGGTATGACGGGACAGCCCTTAGCCGCGCCAGGGCAGCTCGGCGGATATCGCGGTCGGGCCGCCGACCGGGGAGTCCACGACCAGCAGGCCGTCGACCGAGTCGAGCCGCTCGGCGAGGCCGGCCAGACCGCTGCCCGTCGCCGTGCTCGCGCCGCCCCGGCCGTCGTCCGTCACCAGCACCATGATCCGGTCCGCGGTGTGCCAGACGTCCACCGTCGCGCTGGTGGCCTGGGCGTGCTTCGACACGTTCTGTAGCAGCTCGGAGACGGTGAAGTAGGCGATGCCCTCGATCGCCGCGGCCGGCCGGTGGCCCAGGTCCACGGTCACCTTCACGGGCACCGTGCACCGCGCGGAGAGCGCCGACAGCGCCGGGCCGAGCCCCCGGTCGGTCAGGATCGCCGGGTGGATACCGCGGGCCAGGTCGCGCAGCTCCTGGAGCGCGACCTTCACCTCGCCGTGCGCCTCGTCCACCATCTTCGCGGCGGCCGTGGGGTCCTCCGTCAGCTTCTCCTTGGCCAGGCCCAGGTCCATGGCGAGGGCGACGAGCCGGGCCTGTGCGCCGTCGTGCAGATCACGCTCGATCCGGCGCAGATCGGCCGCCGCGGTGTCGACCACCACTCCGCGGTCCGATTCCAGCTCCGAGACCCGGGTGGCGAGGGAGGAGGGGCCCAGCAGCCCGTGGATCATGAGCCGGTCCACCGTCGTCAGCCCGCGGATCACCCACGGTCCGGCCAGCGTGAGCAGCAGCCCGAAGCCGCTGACGAACGCCATCCCCGTCGAATTGTCGATGTAGACGCCGCTGCCGAGGCCGTCGCCCCACAGCTGGATGCCCGGCTGGCCGAGGTAGGTGGGGAAGGTCCACTGCCACAGCGGGTAGACCAGCAGCGCCCATCCCACGACCCAGAAGACCACCGAGAAGACGAAGGAGAACAGCGCCCACGGGAAGTGCAGCAGGCCGTAGAGGAGGTGCCGCCAGGAGACACCGCTCTTCAGCACGGCTCCGACCCACCCCATCAGGCCCGGCTTGGTGGGGCGGACCGGCTCCGGGTCGGCCACGTCCAGATCGAGGAGTGCCCGAGCGCGCCGGCGCTCCAGGGCGCCCAGGGCCCGGCTGCCGGACAGCCCGGCCGCCAGCACCGGGATGCCCAGGAACGTGATCAGGAGGCCGGCGCCGAGCGCCATCACCGTTATCGCGTACACGAACATCACGACGGACAGCGGGAGATTGAGGATGAGGTGGAGGAACTCCCGCCAGGTGCGCCCGGAGAAGGGGGCGCGCAGCCCCACCGGCACGCGGGAGGCGCGGGACTGTGGTGCGTATCCGGTATCCATCGTCAGTTCGTCCGTTCTGCCGTCTCCGGCGCCACTGCCTGCTGTTGATGTCGCAGTTCCCGCACGACCGTCGTGCCGGCTCTTTCGCCACTACGTCCAGAATCCGCGACGGGCGCCGTCCGCACCATGAGGGTCTTCGCAGTCTTCACCTGGGGTTTTCCCCACCCCCGGTCTGGGGGTTGAGCGCATTTACCCAGGTCCGGGGGATATCGGCGACGTACGGGGACAGGCCGAAGGGCCGGCGCCGGGTCAGTACCCGTCCGGCCCGTCCGCCCGGCCCGCCGCTCAGCCGCTCGGTCGTTCAGCCCCGCGCCGCCCGGCTCGTCGCCTCGTTCACCGTCCGGGCCCGCCACGGCAATTCGGCTGTCACCAGCGTAGGTCCGCCGACCGGGGAATCGAGTACGAACAGTCCGTCCACCGACCCCAGCCGCTCGGCGAGCCCGGCCATCCCGGTGCCGCCGTCCAGCCGCGCCCCGCCCCGTCCGTCGTCCCGCACCTGGATCATCAGCCGGTCCTCGGCCCGCCACACCTCGACCGTCGCCTGCCGTGCCGCGCTGTGCTTCGAGATGTTCTGCAACAGCTCGGAGACGGTGAAATAGGCGATGCCCTCGATGGCGGGGGCGGGCCGCTCGGCCAGGTCCACGGCGGCCGTGACCGGTACCGTGCAGCGGCCGGCCAGCGAGGTCAGCGCGGGACCCAGCCCCCGGTCGGTCAGGATCGCCGGATGGATGCCCCGGGCCAGATCGCGCAGCTCCTGGAGCGCCAGCTTCACCTCGCCGTGCGCCTCGTCCACCATCGCCGCCGCCGCGTCCGGGTCCTCCAGCAGCTTCTCCTTCGCCAGGCCGAGCCCCATGGCGAGGGCGACGAGCCGGGCCTGCGCGCCGTCGTGCAGATCACGCTCGATGCGCCGCAGATCGGCCGCCGCGGTGTCGGTGACCGTCACCCGGTCCGACTCCAGCTCGGCGATCCGCCGCTCCAGTTCGTCGGACGGCGAGAGCAGCCCGCGCACCATCGCCCGGTCCACGTTCGACAGCCAGCGTGCCACCCACGGCAGCGCCGGCCACCCCACGAAGAACAGGACGAACGTGAGGGCGAACGTGAGGATGGCCCATGGCAGCCGGACGAACGAGTACAGGGCATGCCGCCAGCCGACCGGGTCCTTCAGGCACGTCCACAGCCACGGGAAGAACCCCGGGTGCCGCGGCCGCACCGGGCTCGGCTCCGCCACCTGCACCCCGAGCAGCGCACGGGCCCGCGCCCGCTCCAGCCTCCCGAACCACCGGCACGCCATCAGCCCCGAGGCCAGCAGCGGCAGCCCGATCACCGTGACGGACAGCCCGACGCCCGCCACCAGCCACACCACCAGCACGCAGAAGGCGGCCACACCCACCGGGAAGTTGGACAGGAGGTAGGCCATTTCCCGCCAGGTGGAGGAACCGAGAGGCGCCCTGGGCGGCGGCAGGACGGTGCCGTCGGAGGCGTCATCGGCGGTACTGGTCCGGGAACTGTCTGTCATACCCCCAGCCTGCCTGCCCGCGGCCCGGCATGCCATGGGGTACGTGGGGTGACGGGGGTGGGGTTTCCCCTACCGTCGCCCCCGCCGTCCCGCGCCCCTCGGACCGGTCGCTCCCGCCGAACCCGCCGTATCGCCGGACCACTGAACCGATGCGTGCGCTCAAGACCGGTTGGCCGGAGAGCGGCTGTAGGGGGAGGGGACGGCGGACCGTAGGGTGTGCGGCAGGGAAGCGGGGGAGGGGCGACCGCATGGTGAGCGTGCGTACGGGGGCGGAACAGGGGGCCCCGCGCAGCCGGGTGACCCTGGTCGGTGAGCGGCGGCGGGTCGATCTCGCGCTGCCCGCGCGGGAACCCATCGGCGTGCTGCTGCCCGGCATCGCGCGGCTGCTCGGTGACCGGCCGGGCCCGGGGACACCGTCGCGGCGGCTGGTCACCGCGGCGGGCGCGGTGCTCTCGCCGGACGATTCGCTGGCGTCGGCGGAGGTGCCCGACGGCGCCGTGCTGCGGCTCGTACGGGAGCCCGAGGGACCGGCGGCGCCGGGCGCACCCGACCCCGCCGACGAGGCCGCCGAAGATTTCGAGGTGCGCGGCTGGCGGTGGGGCGACCGCAGCCGGACCTGGACGGCCGGTGCGGCGAGCGTGCTGCTGGCGCTGATCGCCGGGGTGTCCGCGGGGAGTTGGTACGGGCCGGGCCGCGCCGCCGGCTGGCTCGGCGCCGTCGCGGTGTGCGCCGCGGCGGCCGGCGTGGCCGGTGGGCGGCGCGGCCGTCGGGCACCGGGCGCCGCGCTGCTGCTCTGGGGCGGCACGCTCGGGGTGCTCGCCTCATGGCAGGCCACCACGGACGGCACGGTGCGGCTGGCGGCCGTCGGACTGACCGTCGCCGCCGCGCTCGCCCTGCTGGGACTCGGTACGGAACGGGGGCGCGGCGGCCTCATCGGGGCGGCGGCGGTCGCGCTCGGGGTGGGCGCCTGGGAAGCGGGGCTGGCGCTGACGAGCGTGCCGCGTACGGGAGTCGCGCTCGGCCTGGTCTCGGTGCTGGTGCTGGGCTGGCTGCCCCGGCTGGCACTGAGGGGGGCCGGACTGACCCGGCTGGACGACCGGCGTTCCGGCGGCACACCGGTCAGCAGGCACCGGGTGGCCACCGCCCTGGGCGCGACCCACCGCGGACTCGCGCTCGCCACGGTCACCATGGCGGTCTCGGCAGGTACGGCGGGCATCCTCGCCGCGGGGTCGGACGACGGCTGGTCGGTGGCGGCCGCGGTGCTGCTGTGCGTGGTGCTGTGCTCGCGTTCCCGCGCGTATCCGCTGGCGGTTGAGGTCATCGCGCTGCTGGCGGCCGGTACGGCGGTGGCGGTGTGCCTGGTGGTGCGATGGGCGGCGGACGCGGACCATCCGGCGGGGGCGCTGGCCGTGCTGTGCGTGCTGGCGGTGCTGCCCCTGGTGGCGCTCATGGTGCGCGTACCGGAGCATGTCCGGGTCCGGCTGCGCCGGCTGACGAACCTCGTCGAGTCGGCCGGGGTGGTGGCGCTGATCCCGGTCGCGCTCGGGGCGTTCGGGGTCTACAGCCGGCTGCCGCACATGTTCTGAGCGATCTGAGCCGGAAGTCCGGAAGAGCGGCGGGGTCAGCGGCAGCGGCAGGCAGGGGCAGAGGGGTCATGTCAGCAGACAGATGGAACGGATCGCAGGGGCCGTACGGGCCGGACGGGACGTACGTGCCACGCGGTACGGACGGACCGGACGGTTCGTACGGCCTGGACGGGTCGCGCGAGCCGCATGGGCCGGATGGGCCGTACGGGCCGCGCGGGGCGGAAGGACGAGGCGGACCGGGCGGCCCTGTGGGGCGACCGGTACCGGCGCAGGCCCCCGCACCCACCCACGCCCCTTCCCCTTCCCCTTCCCTTTCGTCTTCCCTTTCGCCTTCCCCGGCCCGCGGACCGGGCGCCGCTCCGACCCCCGTGTCCGTACCGTTGCTGCCGCCCGAGGCGGAGGCGTTGCGGGGCAAGCCACGGCACGGGGAGAACGTCGTCCAGCGGGCGGGGCGGGTGGTGCGGCGGGCCATCGCGTCGTCACCGGCGGCCGAGGCGGCCGCCGTGACGGAGGCCGCGTACGCCATTCAGCAGCCGGTGACCACCGGGCGGCAGATATCCGTGTCCAGCATCCGTGGCGGCGCGGGCAAGTCCACCGTCGCCGCCCTGCTGGCCCTCACCTACGCGCACTACCGCTCCGATCCGGTGCTCGCCGTCGAGGCGGACCCGGCGCTCGGAACGCTGCCGCACCGGCTGGGCGCGCGGGAGGTGCGCTGGTCGGGCAGCGACCTGGCGCAGATCGTCGATCCGGCCATGCTGATCACGGATCTGACGGGGTATCTGCTGCCGTTCCCGGGCGGCGGCTGGCTGCTGCCCGGCAGCCAGGGCGCCATCGGCACCCGGCTGGACATCGAGACGTACCGGGTGGTGATGACCTCGCTGCGCCGGTACTTCGCGACCACCGTCGTGGACTGCGAGACACTGCCCGCCGAGGTGGCGCGCACCGCGCTGGTGACGACGCAGGCGCGGGTGCTGGTCTCCCCGGCGACCCCGGAGGGCGTGGTGGCCACCCGCGCCGTCCTGGACTGGGTGGGCGGTGTGCACCCCGGCATCCTGCCGACGACGGTCGTGGTGGTCAGCCATGCCGCGCCCGATACGGGACTTGACCTGCGCAGGGCCGCCGAGCATCTGGGCGGCGGTGGCGCGGTCGTGCTGCCGCTGCCGTACGACCGCCATCTCGCGGCGGGCGGCGCGATCCGTACCGATCTGCTCGGGGAGCGGACGCTCCAGGCGGCGGCGCGGATCGCGGCCGAGGTGATGAACCGCGCGGTCTCGCGCGCGCCGGGCCGACGCCGTACCGGAGCGGGCGCACCGGCCGCCGTCCCCGGCACACCCGCCCCCACGTCGTCCGGCGCCCCCACGAGCCCTGGCACCTCTATGACCCCCGGCGTCCCGACGCCTCCCCCCGGCCCGATGCCCCCGACCGCCCGGCCGGCTCCGGCAGCCCCGCCGGTCCCGTCGGCCCCGCCGGTCCCGTCGGCCCCGCCGGTCCTGCCGTCCCCGGCGGCCTCCACGGCCTACGGAAGCCCCTCGGGTCCCGGCCTGCCCGCCCCCGGCCCGCCTCGCTGAACGTGCGCGCGGCCGGGCCGGAAGAAGCGGGGACTTCCCGCCATCGGCGTGATGCGGCTGGTCAGGGTGGGCGGTGCAGGGCCTAGACTCCCGTGCGTACAGATCGTCGAAGTCGTTGAACAAGCGCAGTCAGGGAGCGAGGGGCGGACGTGCCGGACGCGACCGTACGCACCACCGTCGCCGCGGACTATTTCCAGGGTTATTCGGTCGTCGGGCTCATGGCCGTGATCGGCGTGCTCTTCGTCGCCGTGGCCTTCGGGGCCGGGCGGCTGCTGCGGCCTGTGGTGCCGACGCCCGAGAAGCTGCTCACGTACGAATGCGGCGTGGACCCCGTCGGCGAGGGCTGGGCACACACCCAGGTCCGCTACTACGTCTACGCCTTTCTCTACGTCATCTTCGCCGTCGACTCGATCTTCCTCTTTCCCTGGGCGACGGTCTTCGCCGCCCCCGGCTTCGGCGGCACGACGCTCGTGGAGATGTTCATCTTCCTCGGCTTCCTCACCGTCGGCCTGCTCTACGCATGGAAGAAGGGCGTCCTGGAATGGACGTGACCCCCGCCTCCGACGGCTCCGCAGACGACGCCGAGTGCGCCGTCCCCGTGTACCTGCCGGAGCCGCGGCGCCTGGGCACACTCGCCCGGCTGGCCCCCGAGCCGATGAAGGTGGTCCTCAACTGGGGCCGCCGCTACAGCCTGTGGGTCTTCAACTTCGGTCTGGCCTGCTGCGCCATCGAGTTCATCGCGGCGTCCATGGCCCGCCACGACTTCATCCGGCTCGGCGTGATCCCGTTCGCGCCCGGTCCGCGCCAGGCCGATCTGATGATCGTCTCCGGCACGGTCACCGACAAGATGGCGCCCGCTATCAAGCGCCTCTACGAGCAGATGCCCGAGCCGAAGTACGTCATCTCCTTCGGGGCCTGCTCCAACTGCGGCGGCCCCTACTGGGACTCGTACTCCGTCACCAAGGGCGTCGACCAGATCATTCCGGTGGACGTGTACGTACCGGGCTGCCCGCCGCGGCCGGAGGCGCTGCTCCAGGGCATCCTCAAGCTCCAGGAGAAGATCGCGCGCGAGTCGCTGGGGGAGCGGTACGGGCCCGGGAGCGATGCCGCGCGGCCTTCGGCGGCGGCGCTGCGCAGCGGGCTGGTGGCGCCGCCGGCGCCGAAGCCGGCCGGTGGCACGACGGCGGGGGAGGAGCCCCGATGAGCGAGCAGCGGCCCGAGCCGGAGGAGCCGGCCGAGCCCGTCGCCGAGCCCGCCGCAACGTCCGATGCCGAGCCCGTTGCCGCCGAACCGGTCGTCGGCTGGCTGCCGCGGCCCGCGAGCGAGATCTTCGGCACGGGGTCCACGGCGGAGCTGGCCTACGACCTGCTGACGGTCGATGTCCCGGCCGACGGCTGGCTCACGGCGCTGACGGCCGCCCGCGACGACCTCGGCTGCACCTACTTCGACTGGCTGAGCGCCGTCGACGAGCCGGGCACCGGCTTCCGGATCTGCGCCCACCTCGCGGACGTGGCCCGCCCCGGCACCGTCCGCCGCCTGCTCGTCCGGACGACCGTCCCGCACGACGCCGCGGTGCTGCCCACCGCCGTGGGGGTGTTCGCGGGTGCGGGCTGGCACGAGCGGGAGACCTACGAGATGTTCGGCGTGGACTTCACCGGACATCCGCACCTGGTACCGCTGCTGCTCCCCGACACGTTCGAGGGCCACCCGCTGCGCAAGGACTTCGTGCTGGCGGCGCGGGTCGCCAAGGCGTGGCCGGGCGCGAAGGAGCCGGGTGAGTCCGAGCACGGCGGGCCCAAGCGCCGCCAGATGCTGCCGCCCGGTGTCCCGGACCCGAACGAATGGGGCCCGCAGAAGGGCCAGCTGCCGCCCGCGCCCGCACGGCAGGCGCGGGGTGCGCGAGCGGCCGGCGCCGCCGCGGGCGAGCGTCCGGTCCGGCGTACGCGGACGGCCGGCGGGGGATCGGCCGGCCAGCGGGAGGCGGGGCCGGGGGCCGGTACGGGGCCGGGCGCGAGCGCCGAGGCCGCAGCGGCCCCGGAGTCCCAGGCGGCCCCGGAGTCCCAGGCGGCCCCGGAGACTCAGGCGGCGGCCGGTGACTCGGGTGCGACCGAACGTCCCGCGCGTCCCGAACGTCCCGCACGCCCGGCGCGTACGGACCGTCCCGCACGCCGTACGCGTTCCGCGAGCGAGGGTTCGGCCAGCCAGCAGCAGACGGCACCGGCGGAGGGTACGCCGGCCGAGGGAGCCGCCCCGGGCAAGGGCGCGGCGGCCGAGGAGGGCGCCCCGGCGGCCACCCCGCCCGCTTCCGACGCCCCCTGGCACCACGCGCG
Source organism: Streptomyces sp. x-80 (assembly GCF_046549095.1). Taxonomy (NCBI): domain Bacteria; kingdom Bacillati; phylum Actinomycetota; class Actinomycetes; order Kitasatosporales; family Streptomycetaceae; genus Streptomyces; species Streptomyces sp. x-80. The sequence continues at coordinate 372,572 of NZ_JAJPWM010000005.1, read as the reverse complement.
CCCGGCGTTCACCGAGCCGACGGCGAAGCCGGAACCGGGAAAGCCGGAACCGGGAAAGCCGGAACCGGGAAAGCCGGAGCCGGCGACGGAAAAGCCGGAGCCGGAGCAGCCGGAGCGGCAGTCGGACCAGCCGGCACAGGACCAGCCGGAGCCGGAGCAGCAGCAGAAGCAGCAGGAGGGCCCCGGCGGCCACCCCACCCCCCATGACCCGGCAGGAGGCGACACCCCATGAGCGACACCCTCGCCATCGTGCTGCGCCTCCTCGCCGTCTTCGCCGTCTTTCTCGTCCTTCCGCTGGTCATCGGGCAGACCGAGCACAAGGTGATGGCCCATATGCAGGGCCGGCTCGGGCCCATGTACGCGGGTGGCTTCCACGGCTGGGCGCAGCTTGTCGCCGACGGTGTGAAGTTCGCGCAGAAGGAGGACATCGTCCCGGCCGGCGCCGACCGGCGGGTCTTCCAGCTCGCGCCCGCCGTCGCCCTGCTGCCGTACCTCCTGGTCCTCGTCGCCATCCCGGTCGGCCCGCACAACGCCGTCGGACAGGCCCTCGACGCGGGCCTGTTCTTCGTCCTCGCCGTGATGGGCGTCGGCGTGCTCGGTTCACTCATGGCGGGCTGGGCCTCCGCGAACAAGTTCTCACTGCTCGGCGGGTTGCGGACGGCCGCGCAGCTGCTCGCGTACGAGCTGCCGATGCTGCTCGCCGCCGCGTCCGTCGCGATGGCGGCCGGCACGCTCTCGCTCCCCGGCATCCTCGACGCCTTCCACTGGTGGTGGGTGCCGTGGCAGATCGTCGGCGGCCTGGTCTTCTTCACGGCGGGGCTCGCCGAGCTGCAACGCCCGCCGTTCGATATGCCGGTCGCGGACTCGGAGATCATCTTCGGCGCGTACACGGAGTACACCGGACTGCGGTTCGCGCTCTTCCTGCTCGCCGAGTACGCCGGAATCGTCGTGCTCGCCGCGCTGACCTCGGTGCTCTTCCTCGGCGGCTGGCACGGCCCGTTCGGCGCGGACGGTCTCGGCTGGCTGTGGACGCTGCTGAAGACCGCGGTCCTCGCGTTCGGTGTCATCTGGCTGCGGGTCACCTACCCCCGCCTCCGCGAGGACCAGCTGCAAAAGCTCGCCTGGACGGTCCTGATCCCGCTCGCTCTCGCCCAGATCGCCTTCACCGGCGTCGTCAAGGTGCTGATCTCCTGATGGCCACGTACCACGATCCGGCCGACGCGCCGGGCAAGCAGCCGGACGCCGCACCGGACGTGCGGCCGGCCGGAAAGCCGGGCAAGAAGGGCGGCTTTCCCGGGTCCGGGCTCGCCAAGGGCCTGGCCGTCACGCTCCGGACGATGACGAAGCGGTCGGTCACCCAGCAGTACCCGGACGCCCAGCCCGACCTCGCGCCGCGCACCCGCGGCGTCATCGCGCTGTTCGAGGAGAACTGCACGGTCTGCATGCTGTGCGCCCGCGAATGCCCCGACTGGTGCATCTACATCGACTCCCACAAGGAGACGGTGCCGCCCACCGCCCCCGGCGGGCGCGAGCGCAGCCGCAATGTGCTGGACCGTTTCGCGATCGACTTCGCGCTGTGCATGTACTGCGGTATCTGTGTCGAGGTCTGTCCCTTCGACGCGCTTTTCTGGTCCCCGGAGTTCGAGTACGCCGAGACGGACATCCTTGAGCTGACCCATGAGCGCGACCGGCTGCGCGAGTGGATGTGGACGGTGCCCGAGCCGCCCGCGCTCGACCCGGCGGCCGAGGAGCCCAAGGAGGCCGCCGCCGCCCGCAAGGCCGCGGACAAACTCGCCGCTCAGCAGGAAGCGGAACGGGAACAGCAGGCGGAACGGGAACGACAAGCGGAACGGGAACAGCAACAGGACGGGCCGGAACGGCAGGCCGGGCCGGACCAGCCGGGGCAGCGGGACGTGCCCGGGGAGGAATCGTGATGCTCGCCGCCGCCGCAAGCCCCGGCTTCCTCTCGCCCACCGGCGTCGAGATCGCCTTCCTCCTCGTCGGCATCGTCACCTTCGGCGCGGCCGTGGTCACCGTCACCACCAGGCAACTGGTGCACGCCGCCCTGTGGCTGGTCGTCGCCCTCGGCGGGATCGCCGTCGAGTACCTCCTGCTCACGGCCGAGTTCATCGCCTGGGTGCAGGTCCTGATCTACGTCGGTTCCGTCGTCGTCCTCCTGTTGTTCGGCCTGATGCTCACCAAGGCGCCCATCGGCCGCTCCCCGGACGCCGATTCGGGCAACCGCTGGGCCGCCCTCACGGTGGCCATCGCCTCGGCCGTCGCGCTGGTCTGGGTCGTCGTGGACGCGTTCCGGGCCACCTGGATCCGCCTCGACATCGTCCAGGGTTCCACCGAGGTCTCCGGGCGCAGCCTCTTCCAGTACTGGGTGCTGCCCTTCGAGGCGCTGTCCGTGCTGCTGCTCGCCGCGCTCGTCGGCGCGATCGTGCTCTCCCGTAAGAAGGGCGAACCGCCCGCCGCATCGGTGGCATCGGCCACGTCCGCTCCGTCGGTCATCTCCGCACCGCCGGCGACATCCGCCGCATCCGGCACGTCCGCCGCGCCCGTCGGTGGCACCGGCGCCCCCGTGGATGCCGCGGACCCCGCCGGCCCCGCTCCGCGAGAGGACCGCTGATGCATCTCGCCTATCCGGCCGTCCTCGCCGTCCTCCTCTTCTGCACCGGTCTGTACGGCGTGCTCGCGCGCCGCAATGTGATCCTGGTGCTGATGTCCGTCGAGCTGATGCTCAACGCCGTCAACCTCAACCTCGTCGCCTTCGACGTCTGGCTGCGCGACACCCTGCACGCCGGCCAGGCGCTCACCCTCTTCACGATCGCGCTCGCCGCCGCCGAGATCGGCATCGGCCTGGCGATCGTGCTGCTCGTCTACCGCAACCGCGGCAGCTCCGACCTCGACCGGCTCCGGGACCTCGCCGAACGGGCGGACGACATGGACGCGGTGGACCGGGACCCGCAGCAGCCGGACATCAAGGCGGAGGCCACCGCGTGACGCTCACGACCACCGCCGTCCTCGTCCCCCTGCTGCCCTTCCTCGGGGCCGTCGCGGGCTTCCTGCTGGGGCGCCGGCGCCCCGGTTTCGTCCGGCCGCTGGCCGTGCTGCCGACGCTCGCCGCTGCCCTGCTCGCCATCGCCGTCGCCTTCGGGCAGGGCGGTGGCACGGCCACCGACGTCGCGACCCGGCTCACCCCGACCGGCTCGGTCCCCATCGACCTGGCCCTGCACATCGACGGCTTCGCCGCACTCATCGGCGTACTCGTCGGCGTGGTCGCGAGCTGCGTGCAGATCTACTCCACCGGCTATCTGCGCGACGACCCGCGCTACCCCTCCTACGCCGCGCTGGTCTCCCTCTTCACCTCCGCGATGCTGCTCGTCGTCTACACGGGCGATCTGATGGTGCTGCTGGTCGGCTGGGAAGTCATGGGCATCTGCTCGTACTTCCTCGTCGGCCACTACTGGGAGACCGAGGCCGCCCGCGCCGCCTCCCTCAAGGCATTCCTCGTCACCAAGCTCGGCGATGTCCCCTTCCTCTTCGGCATCTTCGCGCTCGCCGCCGACACGGGCACCTTCCGCATCACCGGGATCCTCAGCCACGTCGCCCGGGACGGCCTGGACCACCCCACCCTGATCGCGCTCCTCCTGCTGGCGGGTGTCGCGGGCAAGTCGGCGCAGTTCCCGCTGCACACCTGGCTCCCGGACGCGATGGCCGGTCCGACCCCCGTCTCGGCGCTCATCCACGCCGCGACGATGGTGGCGGCCGGTGTCTATTTCGTGGCCCGGCTCCTCCCCGTCTTCGCCGCCTCCGCGGCCGCGCTCATCGTGCTCGCCGTCCTGGCCGCGATCACCATGGTCGGCTCCGGTCTGGCGGCCCTCGCCCAGGACGACATCAAACGCGTGCTGGCCTATTCGACCGTCGGCCAGCTCGGCTACATGATCGGCGCGCTGGCCGTCGGCGACCGCGGCGCCGCCGTCTTCCACCTCCTGTCGCACGGTGCCTTCAAGGCCCTCCTCTTCCTTGGCGCGGGCGTGATCATCCACGCCGCGGGCACCAACTCGCTGGCCGCCATGTCCCGGATGAGCGGCCTGGCCCGGCGCATCCCGGACGCCTTCTGGACGGGCACCGTCGCACTGCTCGCGCTCGCCGCGATCCCGCCGTTCGCCGGTTTCTTCTCCAAGGAAGCCGTCCTGGGCGCCGCCGAGCACGCCACCACCGGTGCGGTGCTCGGTATCCCCGGCGCCGCCGGCTGGACCGTACTGATCTCCGGTCTGGTCACCGCCCTCCTCACCGCGGCCTACGCCACCCGCCTGTGGCTGCTCGCCTTCAAGGGCAGCGGCGCCGAGGCCCCCGACCACGGCAGGCAGCCGCTCGCCATGAACGCCGTGCTGTGGGTGCTGTTCATCCCCACCGCCGCGCTCGGACTGGGTGCCCCCTTCCTGCCCGACTGGTTCGACGGGCGCTCGCTCACACCGACCCTGACCACCTCCGTCCTGGCCACCGGCGCCGCTCTCATCGGCGGCCTGGTCACCTACGCGGCCTGGCGGCACTCCATCGCGCTGGCCGCCCGGACACCCATCGACGTGGCCGTCGCCGCCCCGGACGCGTCCCCCGGGGTCTCCGAGGAGCTGGCCATCGCCACCCACACCCCGCCCTACGGGGACATCGCGGGCGCCCAGGATCCGGCCGACCCGAGCCGCCTCCTGCTCGGCCCGCTGCGCCGCCACGCGGCCGCCGGCTTCCACCTCGACGCCGTCTACACCGCCGTGTTCGTCCGGCCCGTCCGCGCCGCCGCCACGCTCGTCCGCTTCCTCGACCGCGAGGTCATCGGCACCTATGTGCGCGGCGCGGGCACCGCCCCCGGCTGGCTGGGCGCCGCCGTCCGCCACGCCCAGACCGGCAACGTGCAGAGCTATCTCGGCGCGCTGCTCGCGGGCTCGCTCGTCCTGGCCGTCGCCGCCGTCCTCGTCGCCACGGGCACGGGAGCCTGACCGATGCCGCACACTCCCGGGGCACGCACCCCGCACCCCCAGCCGACCCCCCTCGCGGCCGGGCTCGCCGGAGCCGAACCCCTGAGGAGCGCCTGACCCGTGAACCCCACCGCTCTGCAACTCCTCCTCGCGGCACTCGTCGTGCTCCCCCTGCTGGGCGCGGTCGGCGCCCTGCTGCCGGCCCCGCCCGGTCTGAAGGGCCGCGGCCCCGACCAGGCCGTACTGCGCCACGGCGTGACCGTCACCGGTGCCGTCCTCGCTGTCGCGATCGCGCTGGCCGCCGGCTTCGACCACGGCCATCCGGACCGTATGCAGGCCACCACGGACATCAGCTGGATCCCGGCACTCGGCATCCGCATCCACCTCGGCGTCGACGGCATCTCGCTCCCCCTTGTCGTCCTGACCGCGCTGCTGACCTTCCTCTGCGCGCTCTACAGCTACTTCCGTATGCCGACGGGCCCGTCACCCAAGGCATTCGTGGCCCTGCTGCTCCTTCTGGAGGCCGGTACCCTCGCCACCTTCGCCGTCCTCGATCTCGTGCTGTTCTTCCTCGCCTTCGAGACGGTCCTCATCCCGATGTACTTCCTCATCGCCCGCTGGGGCGGTGCGCAACGGCAGGCGGCCGCCTGGAAGTTCATCCTCTACACGGTGCTCGGCTCCGTCGTGATGCTGCTCGGCCTCCTCCTCATCGGCGTGAAGTCCGGCACTTTCGACATGGTGGCACTCGCCACTGACAACGGCCCGAAAGCCCAGCTCAGCCACACGGTTCAGCTCGTCGCGGTGCTCGCCGTCGGCATCGGACTGGCCGTGAAGACCCCGATGTGGCCGCTGCACAGCTGGCTGCCGGACGCGCACACCGCCGCCCCCACCGTCGGCTCGGTGCTGCTGGCCGGTGTCCTGCTGAAGATGGGTACGTACGGGTTCGTCCGCATCGCGCTGCCCATCACACCCGACGGGATGCACACCTTCGCGCCGTACCTCGGCGCGTTCGCCGCCGTCGGCATCGTCTACGGATCGCTCGCCTGTCTCGCCCTGGTCCGCAAGGGCGCCAAGGGCGATCTCAAGCGGCTGATCGCGTACAGCTCCGTCGGCCACATGGGCTTCGTCCTGCTCGGTATCGCCACCATGACCCCCACCGGCGTCAACGGCGCGCTGTTCGCCAACATCGCGCACGGCCTGATCACCGGTCTGCTCTTCTTCCTGGTCGGCGCTCTCAAGGACCGCTGCGGCAGCACCGACCTCGACCGGCTCGCGGGCCGGACCGGAGCGGCCCTGTACGGCAGGGCACCGCGCTTCGGAGGACTGCTCGCCTTCGCCGCCGTCGCCTCCCTGGGCATCCCCGGCCTGGCCGGCTTCTGGGGCGAGATGCTCGCCATGTTCGGTGCCTTCCGGCCGGCTGCCGGCCTCAGCCGCCCCGCCTTCCTCACCTTCATGGTGCTGGCCGGCCTGGGCACCCTGCTGACCGCCGCCTACCTGCTGCTCGTCGTCCGCCGCGTCTGCATGGGCGGTACCCCGGCCGCGGCACCGGCGGCCCCAGGAACCGCCCCGGCCCCCGGCAGCGCCCCCGTTCCCGCACCCGCCCCCGACAGCGCCGCCGTTCCCGACATCGCGCGCTACGAATACGCGGCCTGGGCCCCCCTGGCCGTCCTCACCGTCCTCGCCGGACTCTGGCCCGCGGCCCTCCTCGGCCTCACCGACCCGGCCGTCCAGCAGCTCCTCGGAGGCGGTAAGTGATGACTTCCCTGGTCCAGTCCGTCGACTGGCTCGCCATCGCGCCGCCCACCCTCACCGCGGCCGTCGCCCTGGTGGTGCTCGTCACCGACCTCTTCCTCCCCACGGCCAGGAAGCCGCTGCTGGGCTGGATCGCGGCCGGCGGGCTCGCCCTCGCCGCACTCTCCCTGCTGCCCCTCCTGGGCGGCCACCGCGCCACCTTCTGCCTCGCCCAGCCGTCGCCCGCCACCGCCCCGGCCGGCGGGCATCCCGCGCTCGCGGCGGACGTGTGCAGCTATGTGGCCGACCCGTTCGCCCTGGTCATCCAGTTCCTGGTGCTGGCCGGCGCGCTGCTGACCGCCCTGCTCTCCGTCGACACCGTCAAGGAACACCGCCTGCCGGCCGGCGAGTACTGGTTCCTGCTGCTCTCCTCGGCGGCCGGGGCGGCCCTGCTGCCCGCCTCCCGGGACCTCGCCACCCTCGTCATCGCCCTCGAAGTCGCCTCACTGCCCGCCTTCGCACTGGTCGGACTGCGGCGCTGCGACCGGCTCTCCTCGGAGGCCGCCCTCAAGTTCTTCCTGTCCTCGGTCGTCGCCACCGCCGTGACGCTGCTCGGCGTGAGCTTCCTGTACGCGGCCACCGGGAGCCTCCACCTCTCCCGGGTGGCGCACACCCTCACCGCCCTGCCGGACCCCCGGCTGGCCACCCTGGCGGCCGCCGGCGTCGCGCTCACCCTCGTCGGCTTCGCCTTCAAGACCGCGGCCGTCCCGTTCCACTTCTGGGTGCCGGACACCTACGTCGGCGCGCCGCTCCCCATCGCCGCGTACCTCTCCGTCGTCGGCAAGGCCGTCGGCTTCTCCGGGCTGATCCTCGTCACCGTCCAGGGCTTCCCCTCGTACGCGCACGTCTGGGGCCCGGCCATGGCCGTCCTCGCCGCGCTCACCATGACCGCGGGCAACGTCGCCGCCCTCCGCCAGGACCCGGACCGCCGGCACGGCGCCGTCCGGCTGCTCGCCTGGTCCTCGGTCGGCCAGGCGGGCTACCTCCTGGTCCCGATCGCGGCGGCCGGTTACACCGGCGATCCGGCGCGCGCCATCGGCGCCACCGTCGCCTACGCCCTGATGTACGCGGCGGTGAACCTCGGCGCCTTCGCCGTCGCCGCCCTGGTGGCCCGTACGCGCCCCGCCAACCGCATCGCCGACTACCGGGGCCTGTACGCCCGGCACCCGCTCGCCGCCCTCGCCCTCGGCTTCTTCCTGCTCTGCCTCGCCGGTCTGCCGCCGGGTGTCATCGGCCTCTTCGCCAAGGTCACGGTCTTCTCCGCGGCCGTCGACGCGGGGCTGGGCTGGCTCGCCGTCGTCATGGCCGTCAACGTCGCGATCGCGCTCTACTACTACCTCCAGTGGACCGCGGTCCTCTTCCGGGGAGCCGAGGCCGGTGCCGAACGGCCGGCGGGAGAGCCTGCGGAAGCCGCCGCCGCGGCGCCGCTCCGTGCCGCGGTCCCGGCCCCCCTGACCGCCGCCATCGCCCTCGCCGCCGTCCTCGGCATCGCCCTCTCCGGCGCCCCGCAGCTTGTCCTCCGCTTCGCCTCGGGCGCCCTCCTCTAGCCGCTGCGGGGCCGCGCCGGGCCCGCGGCCACCTGGACGGCCGTACACCGCCCCGGCCCCGCACCCCCGCCCCGCGTGCACAAGGGAACTAGCTCTCCACATCTCGCGTTGACCAGTGAGTAAGGGTCCACTGGAGAGTGGAGAAACGAAGCAAAGGGTTCCCCTGCCGCACCGCTTGGAGGGCGTACCGTGCACCGCCGGCACAACGGGCTCAGGACCGCCGTACTCCTCGGGGGACTGTCCGCACTCATCATCGTCATCGGCAGCCTCTTCGGCCGTACGGGCCTGATCATCGCCGTGGTCGTCGCCGTGGGCACCAACGCCTACGCGTACTGGAACAGCGACAAACTGGCCCTCAAGGCCATGCGCGCCCGTCCCGTCAGCGAGTTCGAGGCCCCCCGGCTCTACCGCATGGTCCGCGAGCTCTCCACAGCCGCCCGCCGGCCCATGCCGCGCCTCTACATCTCCCCGACCCAGGCCCCCAACGCCTTCGCCACCGGCCGCAATCCACGCAACGCCGCCGTCTGCTGCACCGACGGCATCCTCCAACTGCTCGACGAACGCGAGCTGCGCGGCGTCATCGGCCATGAGCTGAGTCATGTCTACAACCGCGACATCCTCATCTCCTCCGTCGCGGGAGCCCTCGCCTCCGTGGTGATGTTCCTGGTGAACTTCGCCTGGCTGATTCCCGTCGGCCGTTCCGACGACGACGAGGGCCCCGGCATCGTGGGCATGCTGCTGATCATGCTGCTCGGCCCGATCGCCGCCTCGCTGATCCAGCTCGCCGTCAGCCGCTCCCGCGAGTACCAGGCGGACGCCTCGGGCGCTCAGCTCACCGGCGACCCGCTGGCGCTCGCCTCCGCCCTGCGCAAGCTGGAGGCCGGCACCCAGCAGCTCCCGCTGCCCCCCGAACCGCGCATCGAGACCGCCAGTCACATGATGATCGCCAACCCCTTCCGGGCGGGCGAGGGCATGTCCAAGCTCTTCTCCACCCACCCCCCGATGCGCGAGCGCATCACCCGCCTCGAACAGATGGCGGGCCACCGCCCCTAGGGCACGCGCCCGCCGGTGTCCCCCTCAGGTCTGATATCGCCCTTCCACTGCAACGATTCACCATGGCCGGTGCGTCTGGCACGGCAGACACATTCCCTGCCGTGCCCATGGAAGGCTGCCGATCATGAAGCTCATCCTCAACGTTCTCTGGCTGGTCCTCAGCGGATTCTGGATGGCGATCGGCTATGTCGTCGCCGGAATCATCTGCTGCATCCTGATCATCACGATCCCCTTCGGCATCGCGTCCTTCCGGATCGCCGGCTACGCCCTGTGGCCCTTCGGCCGCACCACCGTCCTCCGCCATGACGCGGGGGTCGGCTCGGCGATCGGCAATGTCATCTGGATCATCTTCGCGGGCTGGTGGCTGGCCCTGGGGCACATCGTCACCGGCATCGCCCTGTGCGTGACGATCATCGGGATCCCCTTCGGCATCGCCAACTTCAAGCTGATCCCCGTCTCCCTGATGCCGCTGGGCCGCGACATCGTCCCCACCGACCAGCCGTTCGCCACCCGCTGACCGTCCCCGCCCACCGGCCGCCCCGCGCCGGCCCCTCGGCCCCGTACGGGCCTCACGCCCGTACGAGCCCACGAGGGGCCGTATAGCGCCGGAACCCTTGCGGCTCGACGCCCGGCACACTCGCGATGAAGTCCATCACCCGCCCGCCGTCGCGCAATGCGGTGCCGACGATCCGCTCGTGCGACTCCGCGTCCGTCCACTCGCTGTAGTTGACGACCTGTCCGCCGTCCTCGCTGATGTGGAAGTGCGAGGCGATCGAGCCGTCGCCGCCCTGCCGGCCGCCGAACATGTCCAGCAGACCGTCGACGAGCTGCCGGGCGGCGTCGTGCCCCGTCGTCCGGAAGGCGACGCGTACCACGCAGCCCGGCGCCGGCGACTCGTCCCGCAGGAGGCTGCCGTACAGCCGGAAGCGCGTGGGACCGGGACCGTCGGCCACCCCGGCCCCGTCCAGCGCCGCCGCGACCCGCTCCCGCAGCCCCGTGCGCTCGGTCCGTACGAACTCCTGGTGCGCCGCATCGCTGGTCCACTGCGCGTAGTTGAGCACGCTGCGGCCGTCCGTCCCGGCGAGCAGCACCCGCGACAGAAGGCCCGCGGGCAGCGGCGTCTGCGCCCAGGCCCGCGCGACACCGCCCAGCACGGCCCGCTGCCCCTCGGGGTCGCCCGTGTCCCACTCACTGATCAGCACGGTCCCGGCATCCGGACGCCGGGTCGTGGGAAACGCGTCGACAAGAAATCCGGGGTGCTCGTCGTATCCGGGGCGCTCGTCATGGCCGGTGCCCTCGTCATGAAGTGAACTCATGCCACCACCGTGCAACCTGAACCAAAGCTGAGGTCAAGCCCCCGGGTGCCGCCCCGACATACCGGCGGGGCGGCGCGCCCACGGCACACCGCCCCACCCGGCCACCTCTCCGCCGCCGGCGGTCCGCCGCCGGCCGGGGGTGCCTACCGGTAGTTCACGAACTGGATCGCGAAGTCCAGGTCCTTCCCCTTGAGCAGCTGCTGCACCGCCTGGAGGTCGTCCCGGCTCTTCGAGGTGACCCGGAGTTCTTCGCCCTGCACCTGCGCCTTGACGCCCTTCGGGCCCTCGTCGCGGATGATCTTGGCGACCTTCTTCGCGTTCTCCTGCGAGATCCCCTCCTCGATCGAGGCGAAGATCTTGTACTCCTTGCCCGAGGGCTGCGGCTCGCCCGCGTCCAGCGACTTCAGCGAGATCCCGCGCTTGATGAGCTTGGACTGGAAGATGTCGAGCACGGCCTTGACCCGCTCCTCGGCGTTGGCCCGCATCTCGATCTTCTCGCCCGACCACTCGATCGACGCGCCCACGCCCTTGAAGTCGTAGCGCTGCGAGATCTCCTTGGCGGCCTGGTTGAGGGCGTTGTCGACCTCCTGCCGCTCGACCTTCGAGACGATGTCGAAACTGGAGTCGGCCATATTGAGTTGGCTCCTCGTACGTAGATCCGTCAGGGGTACGGCCCGTCCGGACCGCCCCGCAAGCCTAGCCACCCACCCGTGATCCAGCAGTGCGGAATCGAGTGGCGAACCACCCCCAGCCATCGGGTATGGTTTACGTCGTTGCCCCGGAAAACCGCCCAACGGCGGGTCTCCAGGCAGCAAACCCTGGCGGTGTGCCCGAGCGGCCAAAGGGAGCAGACTGTAAATCTGCCGGCTTCGCCTTCCCAGGTTCGAATCCTGGCGCCGCCACAGGTGGAAAAATGGCCCCTGAACTGCGTTAACGCAGTTCAGGGGCCATTTTGCTGTGCGGCTTTCCTTGCGCTTTCCGCATGCTCGCCTCGTGCTTCCCGCGTGCCCTCTTCGCTCTTCGCCGCGCGCTTTTCCTTCAGCGGCGGGCTTCCGGCGGGCTTCCGGCGGCTTCGTGGCGGCGGTGTGGCGGGTGACCGGTTCACCGCGCCGGTCGTTCCCGTGGGCCGTGCCGGTGCGTACCGCTCGCGGTGGGGGATGGGGCGGGGTAGATATGGGGGTATGGCCCGAATCCGGAGCCGTTCCTGGGGGCTCACGGGCCGATGGCTCGCCAGTTGGCTCCCGGGGCACCGGCGCGAGCGGCGAGAGCGGTGCCCGGATTCGCGGGCGCCGTCGGCGCGGCGTCCGAAGTCGGTGGCGGGCGTCCGCAGCGTCGCCGGGCAGATGTTCGTGCTGCAACTGCTGATCGTGCTGCTGCTCGTGGTGGCCGCGGTGGCCACGCTGCTGCTCCAGGCGCGGAGCGACAGGTTCCGGGCGGCCCGCGACCGCACGCTGGCCGCGGCCGAGGCGTTCGCCCACGGGCCCGGACTGGTGGACGCGCTGCGCGGCCCCGACCCGACCGCGGTGCTCCAGCCGCTGACCGAAGCGGCCCGCAAAAAGGGCCAGGTGGACTTCATCGCCGTGCTGAACCGGCAGGGCATCCGCTACACCCACCCGCTGCCGGCCGAGATCGGGAAGAAGTTCGTCGGCACCATCGGACCGTCGCTGGCCGGCCGCACCACCACCGAGAGCGTGCACGGCCCACTGGGCGACGAGGAGCAGACGGTGGTCCCGGTCACCGACGCGCACGGCACGGTCGTCGGCCTGGTGGCGTCCGGCATCAAGGTCAGCCGGGTGAGCAGCGCGATCGACCGTCAGCTGCCGGTCCTCCTCGGGGCCGGCGCCGCCGCGCTCGTCCTGGCGACCGGTGGCGCGGCGCTGGTGAGCCGGCGGCTGCGGCGGCAGACCCATGGGCTCGGCCCCGCCGAGATGACCCGGATGTACGAGCACCAGGACGCGGTACTGCACGCGGTGCGCGAGGGCGTGGTGATCATCGGCGGCGACGGCCGGGTCCTGCTCGCCAACGACGAGGCGCGCCGCCTCCTGGACCTGCCCCCGGACGTGGAGGGGCGCCGCGTCACCGACCTCGGTCTCGACGGCCGCACGGCCGGACTGCTGGCCTCCCGGCGCGTCGCCACCGACGAGGTGCTCCCCGTCGGGGACCGGCTGCTGGCGGTGAACCACCGGCCCACGGACCGCCGGGGCGGCCCGCCCGGCAGCGTGGCCACTTTGCGGGACACCACCGAGCTGCGCGCGCTCGCGGGGAAGGCCGAGGTCGCGCGCGGCCGGCTGCGGCTGCTGTACGACGCGAGCGTCGCCATCGGGACGACGCTCGACGTGGCGCGTACCGCCGAGGAGCTCACCGAGGTCGCCACCCCCCGGTTCGCCGACTACGTCAGCGTCGACCTCGCCCCGGCCGTCCTGCGGGGCGAGGAGCCGCGGGTGGCGGTGCGCGGCGCGGTGGCGGAGGTGCGCCGGGTGGCGGTCCGCGGCGCCCGGGACGACCACCCCCTGTACCCGGTGGGCGAGCCGGTGACGTACGCCGCGCCCACCCCGCAGGCCACGGGGTTCATCAGCGGGCATCCGGTGCTCGTCCCCGACCTGCGGACCGCCGTCGACTGGCGCACGCAGGGGACCGCGCACGCCGAGCGGGTCCTGGACTACGGGTTCCACTCGCTCATCACCGTCCCGTTGAAGGCCCGGGGCGTCCTGATGGGGATCGTCAACTTCTGGCGTACCCAGGAGAGCGGCCCCTACGAGGCGGACGATCTGTCCCTGGCCGAGGAGCTGGCGGCGCGCGCCGCGGTGTGCATCGACAACGCGCGCCGTTTCACGCGCGAGCACGCCCTGGCCGTGACGTTGCAGCACAGTCTGCTGCCGCGTGGCCTGCCCGAGCAGAACGCCCTCGACGTCGCCTACCGCTACCTGCCCGCCCAGTCGGGGGTGGGCGGCGACTGGTTCGACGTCATCCCGCTGCCGGGCGCCCGCGTCGCCCTGGTCGTCGGTGACGTGGTCGGCCACGGTCTGCACGCCGCCGCCACGATGGGCCGGCTGCGCACGGCGGTGCAGAACTTCTCCTCCCTCGACCTGCCGCCGGACGAACTCCTCGGACACCTCGACGAGTTGGTCGGCCGTATCGACCAGGAAGCGTCCGCCGCGGAGGGGGAGCCCGTGATCGCGGGCGCCACCTGCCTGTACGCGATCTACGACCCGGCCTCCGGAGTCTGCACCCTGGCCCGCGCGGGCCACCATCTGCCGGCCCTCGTCCATCCCGACGGCACCGTGCGGTTCCCCGAACTCCCCGCCGGACCGCCGCTCGGCCTGGGCGGTATGCCCTTCGAGGCCGCGGAACTGCGGCTGCCCGAGGGCAGCAGCCTGGTCCTGTTCACCGACGGACTGATCGAGGACCGCAGGCGGGACATCGACGCCGGGCTGGAGATCCTCAGCCGCACGCTGGCGGCCCCCGGCCGGTCGCCGCAGGAGATCTGCGAGGCGGTGCTCGACGTGCTGCCGCCCGCCGAGCAGAGTGACGACATCGCCCTGCTCGTCGCCCGCACCCACGTCCTGGCGGCCGGTCAGGTCGCCGACTGGGAGCTGCCCACCGACCCCGCGGCCGTGGCCGGCGCCCGCGCCGATGTCAGCCGGCAGCTGACGCAGTGGGGCCTGGACGATTCGGTGTTCACCACCGAACTCATCCTCAGCGAGCTGATCACCAACGCCATCCGGCACGCCTCCGGCCCGGTCCACGTACGCCTGTTGCACGACCGCAACCTGATCTGCGAGGTCTCCGACACCAGCAGCACCTCACCGCATCTGCGCTACGCGGCCGCGGAGGACGAGGGCGGCCGCGGCCTGTTCCTCGTCGCCCAGCTCGCCGAACGGTGGGGCACCCGGTACACCTCGGAAGGCAAGGTCATCTGGGCCGAACAGCCGCTCTTCTGAGAGCGCGCGCCGAACCGCCGCCGTACGGCCCGGCCGAGAGCGCGCACCGGCCGGGCCGTACGGCGCGCCGCACCGACGGCCGTCGGCTGCTTGTGCCGCGGCCGGCCACCCGCCGGCGCGGACCCGCACCCGCTGGCGCGCCGGCTGCGGGCCGTCGCCTCAGTGCGCCGCCACCGCCCGTACCGCGTCGGCCAGCGGGACATCGCCGTTGACCAGTTCCAAGGACCGTCCGGAAGTGGCCGGTTCGGCGACCAGAGCGGCCAGCACGGCTGCCACGTCGTCGCGGGTCACCGCGCCGCGGCCGGTCGCGTCGGCCAGCGTCACCAGGCCCGTTCCGGCGTCGTCCGTCAGCCGGCCGGGGCGCAGGATCGTCCAGTCGAGTCCGGCGCGGGAGCGTACGTCCGCGTCCGCGGCGCCCTTCGCGCGCAGGTAGGCCGCGAAGACCGGGTCGGTGCCGGCCGGGGGTTCGCGGTCCGCGCCCATCGACGAGACCACGACGAAGCGCCGTACCCCGGCCGCCTCGGCCGCGTCCGCGAAGAGGACCGCGGCGCCGCGGTCCACGCTGTCCTTGCGGGCCGCGCCGCTGCCGGGGCCCGCGCCCGCCGCGAAGACGGCCGCGTCCGCGCCCTCCAGATGGCGCGCGACGTCCGCCACCGTCGCCGACTCCAGGTCGCAGACCACCGGTTCGGCCCCGGCGGCCAGCACGTCCCCGGCCTGTTCGGGCCGCCGGACGATGCCCGCGACCTCGTCCCCGCGCCCGGCGAGCAACCGCTCCAGCCGAAGCGCGATCTGACCATGTCCACCTGCGATGACAATGCGCATGATGTTGACCGTACGCGCAACCCGCGCGCCGCACCGTCGGGACGGGGCGGCGTCGGCCACTCCGGAGTGACGGACGACCGGGCCGGCCCCGGCCTCAGCGCTGTGACTGCCGGGGCAGCTCCAGCGCCACCTCGGCCGCCGAGTCGCAGTACTCGCGCACCGCGCTGGTGCGCGCCACCACCCGCCCGCGGTGCACCACGATCCGGCTGTAGGCGAGGGAGAGCGCCCCGGCGATCCGCTCACCGCGGACGGCCAGCAGCTCGGCGGGGAAGCCCGCCTCGACGCGGACCTCCGGCAGGCCCAGCGTCGCCCGTGCTGCCGTGCTCACCGTCTCGTACGCGGCCTCGGGCGTCGCCTCACCCAGCGACGCCAGCAGATACGCGGCCTCCAGCGGATCGCCGCGGCCCACCGGATTGGCCACGTCGCGCAGCGCCCCGCTGCCCGCCGCGACCCGCACCCCGGCCGCCCGCAGCAGCCGGACCGGGGCCGGCCGGGAGACCCGGGAGCCGTGCAGCTCCAGGCCCGTGCAGTCGCCCTGCGGCAGGCAGATCACGGCGACACCGGCGGCGGCCAGCTGTTCGGCGGCCCGGGTCGCCACGCTCCGGGGCATCCGCGCCATGCCCGCGCACGGCCCGATCGCCACCCCCGGCCGCAGTCCGCCGGCCATCGCCGCGAAGCGCGCCAGCCGCGCCGGGTCGTCACCGTCGGTGTGCAGGTCCACCGGGCAGCCGTGCTCGCCGGCCAGCTCCAGGACCACCTCGGCGTACCCGGCCGGATCGGGGTCCAGGTCCGGGCAGCCGCCGATGACCGAGGCGCCCATCTTCACCGCGTCCCGCAGCATCGCCAGCCCGTCCGCGCCGGCCATCCCGGTCAGCACCCGGGGCACCGCCACCGCCGCCAGATCGGCCAGCCCGCGCAGCGACCGGCGCGCCTGGAGCACCGCCTCCAGCGAGCGCAGGCCCTGTACATCGCCGATCCGGACGTGGCTGCGGCAGGCGGTCGCGCCGTGCCCGAGCTGCAACAGCGCGGCCTCCGTCGTACGCCGCTGGACGTCCTCGGGGGAGTCGGCGGCGGGGCCGTCGCAGTCCGCCGTCAGCGCGGTGTCGCAGTGCGCGTGCGGTTCGGCGGGGGCGGGGAGCAGGAGATAGCCGGCGAGGTCGATGCGGGCGCCGTACGGGCCGAGGCTGCCGGTCGTCCCGACGGCCTCGATGCACCCGCCGCCGAGCCGTACGTCCACCGTGCGCCCGTCGGCGAGCCGGGCGCCGCACAGGACCAGCGCGCCCGCGTCCGGCCTGGTGTGCCGGGCGGCGCCGGCGGGGCCGCCCGGCTGGTCCGGCCGGCCCGGCTGGGGCTGCGGTGAACTGCTGTCGGACATCGCGCTCCTCGAAGGCACGGGCGTGCAAGATCACGCAGCGTTCGTCCGAGCCTATGGGGCGGCCGGGAGAGCTTCGGGCAGGCGCGGAATAGTCGTACCGGTGTGGTGCGCGGGGCGGCTGGGGCAGGGCCCGGATACGGATTTCACCTTTGGCTGCGGGCCGTGTAATGTCTTCATCGCTCGCCCCAATAGCTCAGTCGGCAGAGCGTCTCCATGGTAAGGAGAAGGTCTACGGTTCGATTCCGTATTGGGGCTCTGATGTGTGAGGTATCCCGCCTTCGGGCGGGGGACTCTCGCATCACAGCGGTGTAGCTCAGTCGGTAGAGCAAGCGGCTCATAATCGCTGTGTCACCGGTTCAAGTCCGGTCACCGCTACTTACAGTAGCCGATTGTGGGGTCGGTCCTCCGATCGGCTACTCTTTTATGCGTTCATCCGTCCATTTGTCCGTCAAGGAGCACTCACGTGGCTGCCACCGACGTCCGCCCGAAGATCACGCTGGCCTGCGTGGAGTGCAAGGAGCGGAACTACATCACCAAGAAGAACCGGCGCAACGACCCGGACCGTCTTGAGATGAAGAAGCACTGCCCTCGTTGCAACTCGCACACCGCGCACCGCGAGACGCGATAACACAGGCTCGTCCGTGAGGCCGTCCCCATCTATTGGGGGCGGCCTCACGGCGTTATCACCGCATCATCACAGGGAGGTTGCGAGCCCGTGGCTCTCGACCAGTCATTTGTAGGTCGCACGTACCCGCCCACCGAGCCGTACGAGGTCGGTCGGGAGAAGATCCGCGAATTCGCCGAGGCGATCGGCGACACCAACCCCGCTTATACCGACACGGAAGCGGCCAAGGCGCTCGGTCACCCCGAGGTGATCGCACCGCCGACCTTTGTGTTCGCGATCACTTTCAAGGCCGCGGGACAGGTCATCGAGGACCCGCAGCTCGGGCTCGACTACAACCGGGTGGTGCACGGCGACCAGAAGTTCGCCTACACCCGCCCGGTGCGCGGCGGCGACCGGCTGACCGTCACCTCCACCATCGAGGCGGTCAAGTCCATGGCGGGCAACGACATTCTCGATATCCGGGGTGAGGTGCACGACGAGGCGGGCGAACACGTCGTGACCGCCTTCACCAAGCTGGTGGCCCGCGCCGCCGAGGGGGCCTGAGATGACCGCGAAGATCTCCTACGACGCTGTCGAGGTCGGCACCGAACTTCCCGCTCAGTCCTTTCCGGTGAGCCGCGCCACACTCGTCAGGTACGCGGGCGCCTCCGGCGACTTCAACCCGATCCACTGGAACGAGAAGTTCGCCAAGGAGGTCGGGCTGCCGGACGTCATCGCGCACGGCATGTTCACGATGGCCGAGGCGATCCGGGTCGTCACCGACTGGGCCGGTGACCCGGGCGCCGTCGCCGAGTACGGCGTGCGGTTCACCAAGCCCGTCATCGTCCCCAACGACGAGACCGGCGCGCTGATCGAGGTCAGCGCCAAGGTCGCGGCCAAGCTGGACGACGACGCCCGGACGGTCCGCGTCGACCTCACCGCGACCAGCGCGGGCCAGAAGGTGCTGGGCATGTCCCGCGCCGTCGTCCGCCTCGCCTGAACCGTTGCCGCCGGGGGCGGTCCGGCCGGGGACGGCCGGACCGCCCCCGTACTCTTGTGCGCGTGCAGGAACTCCACGACGCCCCCCTCGCCCCGCTGACCACCTTCCGCCTCGGCGGCCCGGCGCGGCGCCTGGTCACGGCCACCACCGACGACGAGGTCATCGCCGCCGTCCGCGAAGCCGACTACACCGGCACCCCGCTGCTGATCATCGGCGGCGGCAGCAACCTCGTCATCGGCGACAAGGGCTTCGAGGGCACCGCACTGCGCATCGCCACCCGCGGGTTCGCGCTCGACGGGACGACCCTGACGCTGGCGGCCGGCGAGAACTGGTCCGACGCCGTGGCCCGTACGGTCGCCGCCGGACTGGCCGGCGTCGAGTGCCTGGCCGGTATCCCGGGCTCCGCGGGGGCCACCCCGATCCAGAACGTCGGGGCGTACGGCCAGGAGGTGTCCGCCACCATCAGCGAGGTCGTCGCCTACGACCGGCGCGCCGAGGAGACCGTCACGCTCCGCAACGCGGACTGCGGCTTCTCCTACCGCCACAGCCGCTTCAAGCAGGACCCCCACCGGTTCGTCGTGCTGCGCGTGCGCTTCGCCCTGGAGGACGCCGGCGGCCTCTCCGCGCCCCTGAAGTACCCCGAGACGGCCCGCGCCCTCGGCGTCGGGGCGGGCGACCGCGTCCCGGCCGCCAAGGCCCGGGAGACCGTCCTCGCGCTGCGGGCTGGCAAGGGCATGGTGCTGGACGCCGCGGACCACGACACCTGGTCGGCAGGTTCCTTCTTCACCAACCCGATCCTCACCGAGGCCGAGCACGCCGCCTTCGTCCGCCGCGTCCAGGACCGCCTCGGCCCGGACGTCACCCCGCCCGCCTTCCCGGACGGCGACTCCCGGGTGAAGACCTCCGCGGCCTGGCTGATCGACCGCGCCGGCTTCACCAAGGGCTACGGCAGCGGCCCGGCCCGGATCTCCACCAAGCACACTCTCGCGCTCACCAACCGCGGCGCGGCCACCACCGAGGACCTCCTCGCACTGGCCCGCGAGGTCCGCGACGGCGTGCACGCGGCCTTCGGCGTCCTGCTGGTCAACGAACCGGTGACGGTGGGCGTCAGCCTGTAGGAGAACGGCGGCGGCCCGGCCGGGTCAGGCCGCCAGCCAGGCGTCGATACCGGCCAGCAGGCGCTGCCGCTCGTCCTGCGGGGCCCGGGAGCCGCGGACGGACTGCCGGGCCAGCTCGGCCAGCTCGGCGTCGGTGAAGCCGTGTGTGCGGCGGGCGATCTCGTACTGCGCGGCCAGCCGGGCGCCGAACAGCAGCGGGTCGTCCGCGCCCAGCGCCATCGGCACCCCGGCGTCGAAGAGCGTCCGCAGCGGTACGTCCTCCGGCTTCTCGTACACCCCCAGCGCCACATTCGACGCCGGGCACACCTCGCAGGTCACCCCCCGCGACGCCAGCCGGCTCAGCAGTACGGGGTCCTCCACGGCCCGGACGCCGTGCCCGATCCGGCCGGCGTGCAGATCGTCCAGGCAGTCCCGCACGCTCGCCGGGCCCGCCAGCTCGCCACCGTGCGGCGCGGCCAGCAGACCGCCGTCCCGGGCGATGGCGAAGGCGCGGTCGAAGTCCCGGGCGAAGCCCCGCCGTTCGTCGTTGGAGAGGCCGAAGCCGACGACGCCGTCGTCGGCGTAGCGCACCGCCAGCCGGGCCAGGGTCCGGGCGTCCAGCGGGTGCTTCATACGGTTCGCGGCGACCACTACGCGGATGCCCAGACCGGTGGCCTCGGAGGCGCTGCGGACCGCGTCCAGGATGATCTCCAGCGCCGGGATCAGCCCGCCGAGCCGCGGTGCGTACGAGGTCGGATCGACCTGGATCTCCAGCCACCCCGAGCCGTCGCGGACGTCCTCCTCGGCGGCCTCGCGCACCAGCCGCTGGATGTCCTCGGGCGAGCGCAGACACGACCGTGCGATGTCGTACAGCCGCTGGAAGCGGAACCAGCCCCGCTCGTCCGTGGCGCGCAGCTTGGGCGGCTCACCGCTGCGGAGCGCCTCCGGCAGATGGACGCCGTACTTGTCGGCGAGCTCCAGCAGGGTCGTGGCCCGCATCGAACCCGTGAAATGCAGGTGCAGGTGGGCTTTCGGCAATCGACGCACATCACGAACGCTCTCCATCCGGAGATCTTGCCGCACGCACCCGCCGCGCCGGTAGGGCCTTTTCCAAAGGGATGCCCGGCAGAACACGCGAGCGGGCGTCCGCCGGGGCACGAGAAACGGGCGCCCGGCATGCTCCGGGCGCCCGCTCGCGACGGTCAGCTCCCGTGGCGCCGGACGGCCGCCGCGGGAGACCGGCTCACGCCGCGGCCTCGGCCAGCAGCTTCTGGATCCGTGAAACGCCCTCGACCAGGTCCTCGTCGCCGAGCGCGTACGAGAGCCGCAGGTAGCCGGGGGTGCCGAAGGCTTCGCCCGGGACGACCGCGACCTCCGCCTCCTCCAGGATGAGCTCCGCCAGCTCGACGCTGGACTGCGGGCGCTTGCCGCGGATCTCCTTGCCCAGCACGCCCTTCACGGACGGGTAGGCGTAGAACGCGCCCTCCGGCTCCGGGCACAGCACACCGTCGATCTCGTTGAGCATCCGCACGATCGTGCGCCGCCGCCGGTCGAAGGCGACCTTCATCTCCTCGACGGCCGTGAGATCGCCGGTGACCGCCGCGAGAGCCGCGATCTGCGCGACGTTGGAGACGTTGGAGGTGGCGTGCGACTGGAGGTTCGCGGCGGCCTTGATGACGTCCTTGGGGCCGATCGCCCACCCGACGCGCCAGCCGGTCATCGCGTAGGTCTTCGCCACACCGTTGACGACGATGCACTTGTCGCGCAGCTCGGGGACGACCACCGGCAGCGACGAGAACTCGGCGTCGCCGTAGACCAGGTGCTCGTAGATCTCGTCGGTCAGCACCCACAGACCGTGCTCGGCGGCCCAGCGGCCGACGGCCTCCACCTGGTCACGGGTGTACACCGCGCCGGTCGGGTTGGACGGCGACACGAACAGCAGCACCTTCGTGCGCTCCGTGCGGGCGGCCTCCAGCTGCTCCACCGACACGCGGTAGCCGGTCGTCTCGTCCGCCACGACCTCCACCGGTACGCCGCCCGCGAGGCGGATCGACTCGGGGTAGGTGGTCCAGTACGGCGCCGGGACGATGACCTCGTCGCCCGGGTCGAGGATCGCCGCGAACGCCTCGTAGATGGCCTGCTTGCCGCCGTTGGTGACCAGGACGTTCGCGGCCTCGACCGCGTAGCCGGAGTCACGCAGCGTCTTGGCGGCGATCGCGGACCGCAGCTCGGGGAGGCCGCCGGCCGGGGTGTAGCGGTGGTACTTCGGGTTGCGGCAGGCTTCGACGGCCGCCTCGACGATGTAGTCGGGCGTGGGGAAATCGGGCTCACCGGCGCCGAAGCCGATCACCGGGCGACCGGCGGCCTTGAGGGCCTTCGCCTTGGCGTCGACGGCGAGGGTCGCGGACTCGGAGATCGCCCCGATGCGGGCCGAAACCCGTCGGTCGGCGGGGGACGGTGCGGGAGGAGTGGCAGCGCTCATACAGGCATCGTCCCAGAACGCCGGAGGGCCCGGCACATGGGTTGTGGACCGGCCCCGGGAGCCTCCTGTTCGACGCCCGGCCCCGAAGCACGTACACTCGCTGACCGTTGGCTCCCATCAGGTCGCCGCGGCTCACGCACCCAGTGCGGTCGGCCGTATGCGGTAGGTTGGGGGACTGCAAAGGGTCGTAGCTCAATTGGTAGAGCACTGGTCTCCAAAACCAGCGGTTGGGGGTTCAAGTCCCTCCGGCCCTGCTACACGCACTTCTTCACCAAGGTGCGTGCACGCGTACGTACTGAAATGCACCGCCGTGCGGCTCTACCGGGCGCGGCACGGCCACGACCCGGATTCAGGTGAGGACGAGTGACGGACGCCCTGGGCTCCATCGACATGCCTGAGCGCGGTCGTTCCGAGGACGAAGCCGCGGAGTCCGAGAAGAAGCCCCGTCGTGGCGGCAAGCGTGGCAAAAAGGGCCCCTTCGCGCGCCTTGCGCTTTTCTACCGCCAGGTCGTGGCGGAGCTCCGCAAGGTTGTCTGGCCCACCCGCAACCAGCTGACGACGTACACCTCCGTGGTGATCGTCTTCGTCGTCATCATCATCGGTCTCGTAACCGTGATTGACTTGGGAATCAACCGAGTCGTCGGGTACGTCTTCGGCTGACCCCGCGGAGGGCGTCTCAGCGGGCGCCTTTTCGCATGTTCAACCCCTTGAAGCAAGGAAGAAGCAGCCACGTGTCTGACCCGAACCTGAACGACGCCGCCGAGCCCGTCGCGGCTGTAGAGGCCGACGTTGACGCGGCCGTCTCGGCCGAGGTCGAGGGCGACGACACCGCTCTGGAGATCGTCGAGAACGCCGACGGTGCCGACGAGCTCGACGCCGAGGAAGCTGCTGCCGGCGAGCCCGCCGAGGAAGCCGCGATGCACGTCGAGGACGAGGCGGCGGACGAGGACGAGGCCGCCGGCGAGGCAGCCGAGGACGAGGCCGAGGAGCCCGTGGAGGAGGAGCCGGAGCCGGTCGACCCGGTGGCCGCCCTCCGTGACGAGCTGCGCACCCTCCCCGGTGAGTGGTACGTCATCCACACTTACGCGGGTTACGAGAACCGCGTGAAGACCAACCTCGAACAGCGCGCCGTCTCGCTGAACGTCGAGGACTACATCTTCCAGGCCGAGGTGCCGCAGGAAGAGGTCGTCCAGATCAAGAACGGTGACCGCCGTACGGTCCGCCAGAACAAGCTCCCGGGCTATGTGCTGGTGCGCATGGACCTGACGAACGAGTCCTGGGGTGTCGTCCGCAACACGCCGGGTGTCACCGGCTTCGTCGGCAACGCCTACGACCCGTACCCGCTGACGCTGGACGAGATCGTCAAGATGCTCGCCCCGGAGGCCGAGGAGAAGGCCGCCAAGGAGGCCGCCGCGGCCGAGGGCAGGCCGGCGCCGTCCCGCAAGGTCGAGGTCCAGGTGCTGGACTTCGAGGTGGGCGACTCCGTCACCGTCACCGACGGCCCGTTCGCGACGCTCCAGGCGACCATCAACGAGATCAACGCCGACTCGAAGAAGGTCAAGGGCCTCGTCGAGATCTTCGGCCGCGAGACCCCGGTCGAGCTCAGCTTCGACCAGATCCAGAAGAACTAGGTTCTTCCGGACCAACAGCCACCGCACAGGTCAGACGGGCTCTCGGAGCCCTTCTGACCTGCTCGGTTTTTGGCCGCAGGACCATACCCGTTATCGTTGTGCGGTATGCCTCCATCCGGATGACCGGATGATGAGGCGAAACAACTCTCACTAGGACCCGGAGAGAGCATGCCTCCCAAGAAGAAGAAGGTCACGGGGCTCATCAAGCTCCAGATCCAGGCCGGTGCCGCGAACCCGGCTCCGCCGGTCGGCCCCGCGCTGGGCCAGCACGGCGTCAACATCATGGAGTTCTGCAAGGCCTACAACGCCGCGACCGAGTCGCAGCGTGGCATGGTCGTGCCGGTGGAGATCACGGTCTACGAAGACCGCTCCTTCACCTTCGTCACGAAGACTCCGCCGGCCGCGAAGCTGATCCTGAAGGCCGCGGGTGTGGAGAAGGGCTCCGGCGAGCCGCACACCAAGAAGGTCGCCAAGATCACCGGCGCCCAGGTGCGCGAGATCGCCACGACCAAGATGCCCGACCTGAACGCCAACGACCTGGACGCCGCGGTGAAGATCATCGCCGGCACCGCCCGTTCCATGGGCGTCACGGTCGAGGGCTGACCGCCACCTCGTAGGCACCCCGTGGCAGGGCCAGGCGCTGGCCCGCACCACGACTCCATCCGCCATCCGGCGGCAGCCGGGTGGACGCAACTGTTCAGGAGCAGCAGTGAAGCGCAGCAAGACTCTTCGCAACGCGGACGCGAAGATCGACTCGGAGCGTCTGTACGCCCCGCTCGAAGCCGTCCGTATCGCCAAGGACACCTCGTCCGTCAAGTTCGACGCGACCGTCGAGGTTGCCATGCGTCTGGGCGTCGACCCGCGCAAGGCCGACCAGATGGTCCGTGGCACCGTGAACCTCCCGCACGGCACCGGTAAGACCGCCCGGGTCCTGGTCTTCGCGACCGGTGACCGTGCTGCGGCCGCGGAGGCCGCCGGCGCCGACATCGTCGGCTCGGACGAACTGATCGACGAGGTTGCCAAGGGCCGCCTGGACTTCGACGCCGTCGTCGCCACCCCGGAGCTCATGGGCAAGGTCGGCCGCCTCGGCCGCGTGCTCGGCCCGCGTGGTCTGATGCCGAACCCGAAGACCGGCACCGTCACCCCGGATGTCGTCAAGGCCGTCAACGACATCAAGGGCGGCAAGATCGAGTTCCGCGTGGACAAGCACGCGAACCTCCACTTCATCATCGGCAAGGTCTCCTTCGACGAGACCAAGCTGGTGGAGAACTACGCCGCGGCGCTGGACGAGATCCTCCGTCTGAAGCCGTCGGCCGCCAAGGGCCGCTACATCAAGAAGGCCACCATCACCACCACGATGGGCCCCGGCATCCCGCTGGACGCCAACCGCACCCGCAACCTCCTCGTCGAGGACGAAGCCGTCTGATCTCGCCGATCGGCGCCTCGTAGCGCGTGACATTGCCGTCAGACCCCGCCCCCGTCAGGGGGGCGGGGTCTGACGCGTTCGGTGTCGGTGCCCTCGGCTACAGTCACCCCCGAGGTCCATAAAAGAGATGTAAAGGGGGAGCCTCACATGCGTAACAAGCGAATGGTCGCCGCTGTGGCGGGCGTCGTGGTGATGGCGGGCCTGACGGCCTGTGGCGGTGGCAAGGGCGGGGGCGAAGCGGCGTCGGACAAGGCGGTGGAGAAGAAGTCCCCGCTAGAGCTCGCGCTGGCCTCGCTGCGGACGGCCTCGCAGCAGACGGACGGCAAGAAGTCCGCGAAGGTCGAGGGCACGGTCAAGAACGGCGCGTCGACGCAGTCCATGAAGGGCGCGCTGGACTGGTCCCAGGGCATGCGGATGGACGTCGACATCACCCAGACCGGCGGGCAGTCCCCGGTGGCCGGGAAGCCCGTCAAGGCGCTCTACACGCCGCAGGCGATGTTCATGAACATGGGCGCGGCCGGTCTGCCGCTGGGCGGCAAGTCCTGGGTGAAGTACGACTACGACGCCCTGGCGCAGAAGCTGGGCCCGGCCGGTGCGCTTCTCAAGGACCAGATGCAGAACAACAACCCGACCCGCGCGGTCGAGCTGCTGATCGCCTCGGGCAAGGTCAAGGAAGCCGGCAAGGAGGACGTGCGCGGTGTCCAGGCGACCCGCTACACCGGCACGCTCTCGGTGTCCGAGCTGACCCGTATGCAGTCCAAGTCCTTCAGCGAGGCGGACCGCAAGGCGCTCCAGCAGCAGATGCAGCAGACCGGCACGGAGAGCGAGACCATCGATCTCTGGATCAACTCGGAGAACCTGCTGGTCAAGAAGCGCGAGCGGAGCGACAGCATGAAGAGCGCCTTCGACTCGACGGTGTTCTACTCGGACTACGGCACCAAGGTCACGGTGACCGAGCCGCCGGCGAGCGAGACCGTGGACTTCGACAAGGTGGCCGGCTAGCCGCGCACCGGGGGCGTCGTCGCCGGCGCCCCCTCTCGGCCGATTTGCCTGAGCGCGGGCCGCTCCCGTACCGTGTGCGAGAAGCCAAAGACCGCTGGTTGTCTCTGTGCGCCTGATCTCGGGCGTACGGTGGCCGAAGGATCCGCTAGCTGCGGACGGCCTGCGCAGGTATGTGTGGATGAACTCCTGGACGTATGTCTGGTCGAGTCACGCCCCGTGCGCCTGCGCCGGGGCGTTTGTTTTGCCCAGCCCCTTCTGCGCGGTCCTCATCACCCGGAAGGAGGCCGAGGCTCATGGCGAGGCCCGACAAGGTCACAGCCGTCGAGGACATCACGGACAAGTTCCGCAACTCCAACGCTGCTGTAGTGACCGCGTACACCGGTCTTACCGTTGCGCAGCTCAAGGAGCTGCGTCGTTCGCTCGGTGAGAACGCTCAGTACCGTGTGGTGAAGAACACGCTGACCAAGATTGCGGCCAATGAGGCCGGGATTCAGCTGGACGAGCACTTCAAGGGCTCGACCGCTGTCGCCTTCGTCACCGGTGACCCGGTCACGGCGGCGAAGGGTCTTCGTGACTTCGCCAAGGAGAACCCGAATCTCGTCATCAAGGGCGGTGTCCTTGATGGCAAGGCGCTGACCGCCGACGAGATCAAGAAGCTTGCGGACCTCGAGTCCCGCGAGGTTCTGCTCGCCAAGCTGGCGGGTGGCATGAAGGCGTCCATGGCCAAGGCCGCGGCGACTTTCCAGGCCCCGCTCACGAAGTTCGTCCGCACCGCGGACGCGCTTCGCGGCAAGGTCGAGCAGGGCGGTGCCGGTACGCCGGCTCCCGCCGAGGCCGCGGAGTAACCCACTCCGTGGTCCAGCGGGCCCGTACGCCCGCCGACATGTACATCCGGCACCAGCCGAATTAGTGGAAGGACCGCCACCATGGCGAAGCTCAGCCAGGAAGACCTGCTCGCGCAGTTCGAGGAAATGACCCTCATCGAGCTCTCCGAGTTCGTGAAGAAGTTCGAGGAGAAGTTCGACGTCGAGGCTGCCGCTCCGGTCGCCGTCGCCGCGGGCGTCCCGGGTGCCCCGGCCGCCGCCGAGGCCGAGGAGCAGGACGAGTTCGACGTCGTCCTCACCGGCGCCGGCGACAAGAAGATCCAGGTCATCAAGGTCGTGCGTGAGCTGACCTCCCTGGGCCTGAAGGAGGCCAAGGACCTCGTCGACGGCACCCCGAAGCCCGTCCTGGAGAAGGTCGACAAGGCCGCCGCGGACAAGGCCGCCGAGTCCCTCAAGGCCGCCGGCGCGTCCGTCGAGGTCAAGTGACCTCACTGAGTCTCCGACTCACGTTCTGAGCGCCTCAGGCGCACCGGGACACAGCGAAGGGCGATCACCCATGCGGGTGGTCGCCCTTCGGCGTGCTCGCCACGGCTGCGTTGCCTCGGGCCGGAGTGCGAGTATGGTGATCTTCGTTGCCCGGACGCGCCCCATGTGACGATCTCTCCGGAGGCGAGGGGCCTTGACGAACCGGTCGTGGCGCGCAATTCTCGGGACGCGGCGCAGAAGCGATCCAGGGTCCGAGGCATGGATCGCCGACGAAGAGGGAAGCATCGGTGTGCGCCACTGGCGCAGGGCTTTCGGCAGGCGCAGGGCATTGGGCGAAGAGAAGAACAACGAGGGACTCCTCCGGATCGGAGGGTGTTACCTCCCGGAGGGAGAAGATCGGTATCACGGTGCTGAACCGGTCTCCGGAATCTCGCTCTGGACATCAGTGTGCCAAGTGGCTACACTGACCCTTTGCGCTGCCTGTTAGCTGCTCCCTGCCCGTCACCAGGGGCATGCCCGAGCCCGAGCACTGTCGGAAGATCCGCCCTGACCTGGGCCTTCCCTAGATCGCTCGATTCGGGACCGGTACGCGCGTAGTGAGTCCGAGCCCTCGGAAGGACCCCCTCTTGGCCGCCTCGCGCAACGCCTCGACTGCCAATACGAACAACGGCGACAGCACCGCCCCGCTGCGCATCTCCTTTGCGAAGATCAAGGAGCCCCTCGGGGTTCCGAACCTCCTTGCGCTGCAGACCGAAAGCTTCGACTGGCTGCTCGGCAATGCCGCATGGAAGGGTCGCGTCGAGGCTGCGCTGGAGAGTGGGCAGGAAGTCCCCACCAAGTCCGGTCTCGAAGAGATCTTTGAAGAGATCTCGCCGATCGAAGACTTCTCCGGGTCGATGTCGCTGACGTTCCGCGACCACCGCTTCGAGCCCCCGAAGAACTCCATCGACGAGTGCAAGGAGCGCGACTTCACGTACGCGGCTCCGCTCTTCGTCACCGCCGAGTTCACCAACAACGAGACCGGCGAGATCAAGTCCCAGACGGTCTTCATGGGCGACTTCCCGCTCATGACGAACAAGGGCACCTTCTGCATCAACGGCACCGAGCGTGTCGTCGTCTCGCAGCTGGTCCGCTCGCCGGGCGTCTACTTCGACAGCTCCATCGACAAGACGTCCGACAAGGACATCTTCTCGGCCAAGGTCATCCCGTCCCGTGGTGCCTGGCTGGAGCTGGAGATCGACAAGCGCGACATGGTCGGTGTCCGCATCGACCGCAAGCGCAAGCAGTCCGTCACCGTTCTGCTCAAGGCTCTCGGCTGGACGACCGAGCAGATCCTGGAGGAGTTCGGCGAGTACGAGTCCATGCGCGCCACCCTGGAGAAGGACCACACCCAGGGCCAGGACGACGCGCTGCTGGACATCTACCGCAAGCTGCGTCCGGGCGAGCCGCCGACCCGTGAGGCCGCGCAGACGCTGCTGGAGAACCTCTACTTCAACCCGAAGCGCTACGACCTCGCGAAGGTCGGCCGCTACAAGGTCAACAAGAAGCTCGGCGGCGACGAGCCGCTGGACGCCGGCGTGCTGACCACGGACGACGTCATCGCGACGATCAAGTACCTGGTCAAGCTGCACGCGGGTGAGACCGAGACGACCGGCGAGTCCGGCCGGACGATCGTCGTCGAGACCGACGACATCGACCACTTCGGCAACCGCCGTCTGCGCAACGTCGGCGAGCTCATCCAGAACCAGGTCCGTACGGGTCTGGCGCGGATGGAGCGCGTCGTGCGGGAGCGCATGACCACCCAGGACGTCGAGGCGATCACGCCGCAGACCCTGATCAACATCCGGCCGGTCGTCGCCTCCATCAAGGAGTTCTTCGGCACCAGCCAGCTGTCCCAGTTCATGGACCAGACCAACCCGCTGTCGGGTCTGACCCACAAGCGCCGTCTGTCGGCGCTCGGCCCGGGTGGTCTGTCGCGTGAGCGGGCCGGCCTGGACGTCCGTGACGTGCACCCCTCGCACTACGGCCGCATGTGCCCGATCGAGACGCCGGAAGGCCCGAACATCGGCCTGATCGGTTCGCTCGCCTCGTACGGCCGGGTCAACGTCTTCGGCTTCATCGAG
This sequence comes from Streptomyces sp. x-80, assembly GCF_046549095.1. Taxonomy (NCBI): domain Bacteria; kingdom Bacillati; phylum Actinomycetota; class Actinomycetes; order Kitasatosporales; family Streptomycetaceae; genus Streptomyces; species Streptomyces sp. x-80. The sequence goes on along the minus strand of NZ_JAJPWM010000005.1, from coordinate 343,073 downwards.
ACGCCGTACCGCAAGGTCGTCGACGGCCAGGTCACCGAGGAGGTGGACTACCTCACAGCCGATGAGGAGGACCGCTTCCTGATCGCGCAGGCCAACGCGCCGCTGACCGAGGACATGCGGTTCGCCGAGCAGCGTGTGCTGGTCCGCCGCCGTGGCGGCGAGGTCGACCTCGTCACCGCCGAAGAGGTCGACTTCATGGACGTCTCGCCGCGCCAGATGGTGTCGGCGGCGACCGCCATGATCCCGTTCCTGGAGCACGACGACGCCAACCGCGCGCTCATGGGATCGAACATGATGCGCCAGGCGGTTCCGCTGATCAAGGCGGAGTCCCCGCTGGTCGGCACCGGTATGGAGTACCGCTGCGCGGTCGACGCCGGTGACGTCATCAAGGCGGAGAAGGACGGTGTGGTCCAGGAGGTCTCCGCGGACTACGTCACCGTCGCCAACGACGACGGCACGTACACCACGTACCGCGTCGCGAAGTTCACCCGCTCCAACCAGGGCACCTCCTTCAACCAGAAGGTCGTCGTGGACGAGGGCGCGCGGGTCATCGAGGGCCAGGTCCTCGCCGACGGTCCGTCCACGGACGAAGGCGAGATGGCGCTCGGCAAGAACCTGCTCGTCGCGTTCATGCCGTGGGAGGGCCACAACTACGAGGACGCGATCATCCTGTCGCAGCGCCTCGTGCAGGACGACGTCCTCTCCTCGATCCACATCGAGGAGCACGAGGTCGACGCCCGTGACACCAAGCTCGGCCCGGAGGAGATCACCCGGGACATCCCGAACGTCTCCGAGGAGGTCCTCTCGGACCTCGACGAGCGCGGCATCATCCGTATCGGTGCCGAGGTCGTGGCCGGCGACATCCTCGTCGGCAAGGTCACGCCCAAGGGTGAGACCGAGCTGACCCCCGAGGAGCGCCTGCTGCGCGCGATCTTCGGCGAGAAGGCGCGCGAGGTGCGCGACACCTCGCTGAAGGTGCCGCACGGTGAGATCGGCAAGGTCATCGGCGTCCGCGTCTTCGACCGCGAAGAGGGCGACGAGCTGCCCCCGGGCGTGAACCAGCTGGTCCGCGTCTACGTCGCCCAGAAGCGCAAGATCACCGACGGCGACAAGCTCGCCGGCCGGCACGGCAACAAGGGCGTCATCTCGAAGATCCTGCCGGTCGAGGACATGCCGTTCCTGGAGGACGGCACCCCGGTCGACATCATCCTCAACCCGCTGGGTGTCCCGTCCCGAATGAACCCGGGACAGGTCCTGGAGATCCACCTCGGCTGGCTCGCCAGCCAGGGCTGGAAGGTCGAGGGTGACGACCAGGACTGGAAGAAGCGCCTCCACGCCATCTCCGCCGACGAGGTCGCCCCCGGCTCCAACGTCGCCACCCCGGTGTTCGACGGTGCGCGCGAGGACGAGATCTCCGGACTCTTCGAGTCCACGATCCCGAACCGTGACGGCGAGCGCATGGTGAAGGGCTCCGGCAAGGCGCGGATGTTCGACGGCCGCTCCGGTGAGCCGTTCCCGGACCCGATCTCGATCGGGTACATGTACATCCTCAAGCTGCACCACCTGGTCGACGACAAGCTGCACGCGCGGTCGACCGGTCCGTACTCGATGATCACCCAGCAGCCGCTGGGTGGTAAGGCCCAGTTCGGTGGCCAGCGCTTCGGAGAGATGGAGGTGTGGGCGCTGGAGGCTTACGGCGCCGCGTACGCCCTCCAGGAGCTGCTGACGATCAAGTCCGATGACGTGACCGGCCGCGTGAAGGTCTACGAGGCCATCGTCAAGGGCGAGAACATCCCCGAGCCCGGCATTCCCGAATCCTTCAAGGTGCTCATCAAGGAGATGCAGTCCCTGTGCCTCAACGTGGAGGTGCTGTCCTCGGACGGTATGTCCATCGAGATGCGGGACACCGACGAGGACGTCTTCCGCGCTGCGGAGGAGCTCGGTATCGACCTGTCCCGGCGCGAGCCGAGCAGCGTCGAAGAGGTCTGACGGGTCTGGCCGGGGCCTCCTGACGGAGGCCCCGGCTAACCCCGGACCCCCAGACCATGATTGAGACTCGACCCTGGCAGCGACAATTGTCGGGGGAACCCCCGAAGGTGGGATTGACGACAGTGCTCGACGTCAACTTCTTCGACGAGCTGCGGATCGGCCTCGCTACCGCTGACGACATCCGTCAGTGGTCCCACGGCGAGGTCAAGAAGCCGGAGACCATCAACTACCGCACCCTCAAGCCCGAAAAGGACGGACTCTTCTGCGAGAAGATCTTCGGTCCGACCCGGGACTGGGAGTGCTACTGCGGTAAGTACAAGCGCGTCCGCTTCAAGGGCATCATCTGCGAGCGCTGCGGCGTCGAGGTCACTCGCGCCAAGGTGCGTCGTGAGCGGATGGGTCACATCGAGCTGGCCGCTCCCGTTACCCACATCTGGTACTTCAAGGGCGTGCCGAGCCGGCTGGGCTACCTGCTGGACCTCGCGCCCAAGGACCTCGAAAAGGTCATCTACTTCGCCGCCTACATGATCACGTGGGTGGACGAGGAGCGCCGTACGCGCGACCTGCCCTCGCTGGAGGCGCACGTCTCCGTCGAGCGTCAGCAGATCGAGCAGCGCCGCGACGCCGACCTGGAGGCCCGCGCCAAGAAGCTCGAGACCGACCTGGCCGAGCTGGAGGCCGAGGGCGCCAAGGCCGATGTGCGCCGCAAGGTGCGCGAGGGTGCCGAGCGTGAGATGAAGCAGCTGCGTGACCGTGCGCAGCGCGAGATCGACCGCCTCGACGAGGTCTGGAACCGCTTCAAGAACCTCAAGGTCCAGGACCTGGAGGGCGACGAGCTGCTCTACCGCGAGCTGCGTGACCGCTTCGGCACGTACTTCGACGGCTCCATGGGTGCCGCCGCGCTCCAGAAGCGTCTGGAGACCTTCGACCTGGAGGAGGAGGCCGAGCGCCTCCGCGAGATCATCCGGACCGGCAAGGGCCAGAAGAAGACCCGGGCGCTCAAGCGTCTCAAGGTCGTCTCCGCCTTCCTCCAGACCCGCAACAGCCCCAAGGGCATGGTGCTGGACTGCATCCCGGTGATCCCGCCGGACCTGCGTCCGATGGTGCAGCTGGACGGTGGCCGCTTCGCGACCTCCGACCTGAACGACCTGTACCGCCGCGTGATCAACCGCAACAACCGCCTGAAGCGGCTTCTCGACCTCGGTGCGCCCGAGATCATCGTGAACAACGAGAAGCGCATGCTCCAGGAGGCCGTGGACGCCCTCTTCGACAACGGTCGTCGTGGTCGCCCGGTGACCGGTCCCGGTAACCGTCCGCTGAAGTCCCTGAGCGACATGCTCAAGGGCAAGCAGGGCCGTTTCCGTCAGAACCTGCTCGGTAAGCGAGTCGACTACTCGGCGCGTTCCGTCATCGTCGTCGGCCCGCAGCTCAAGCTGCACCAGTGCGGTCTGCCGAAGGCCATGGCGCTGGAGCTCTTCAAGCCGTTCGTGATGAAGCGCCTGGTCGACCTGAACCACGCGCAGAACATCAAGTCGGCCAAGCGCATGGTCGAGCGCGGCCGCACGGTCGTCTACGACGTGCTCGAAGAGGTCATCGCCGAGCACCCGGTGCTGCTGAACCGTGCGCCGACCCTGCACCGTCTGGGTATCCAGGCGTTCGAGCCGCAGCTGGTCGAGGGCAAGGCCATCCAGATCCACCCGCTCGTCTGCACCGCGTTCAACGCGGACTTCGACGGTGACCAGATGGCCGTCCACCTCCCGCTGTCCGCGGAGGCCCAGGCCGAGGCCCGCATCCTGATGCTGTCCTCGAACAACATCCTCAAGCCGGCCGACGGCCGTCCGGTCACCATGCCGACCCAGGACATGGTGCTCGGTCTCTTCTTCCTCACCACGGATGAAGAGGAGCGCGAGGTCATCGGTGAGGGCCGGTCCTTCGGCTCGGTCGCCGAGGCCATCATGGCCTTCGACAACCGGGAGCTCTCGCTCCAGGCCAAGGTCGACATCCGCTTCCCGATCGGCACCGTCCCGCCCCGTGGCTGGACTCCGCCGGTGCAGGAGGAGGGTGAGCCCGAGTGGCAGCAGGGTGACAGCTTCCGGCTGCGGACGACCCTGGGCCGTGCGCTCTTCAACGAGCTGCTGCCCGAGGACTACCCGTTCGTCGACTACTCGGTGGGCAAGAAGCAGCTCTCCGCGATCGTCAACGACCTGGCCGAGCGCTACCCCAAGGTCATCGTGGCGGCGACGCTCGACAACCTGAAGGCGGCCGGTTTCCACTGGGCGACCCGTTCCGGCGTCACCGTCGCCGTCTCGGACATCGTCGTCCCGGAGGCCAAGAAGGCCATCGTCCGCGGCTACGAGGCGCAGGACGAGAAGGTTCAGAAGCAGTACGAGCGCGGTCTGATCACCAAGGACGAGCGCACGCAGGAGCTCATCAACATCTGGACCAAGGCGACCAACGAGGTTGCCGAGGCGATGAATGAGAACTTCCCGAAGACCAACCCCATCTTCATGATGGTGGACTCCGGTGCTCGCGGAAACATGATGCAGATGCGTCAGATCGCGGGTATGCGTGGTCTGGTGTCCAACGCCAAGAACGAGACCATCCCGCGGCCCATCAAGGCGTCGTTCCGTGAGGGTCTGTCCGTGCTGGAGTACTTCATCTCCACGCACGGTGCCCGTAAGGGTCTGGCGGACACCGCTCTGCGTACCGCCGACTCGGGTTACCTCACCCGTCGTCTGGTGGACGTCTCGCAGGACGTCATCATCCGCGAGGAGGACTGCGGCACCGAGCGCGGTCTGAAGCTGCGGATCGCCTCGAAGGGTGCCGACGGCGTCCTGCGCAAGGCGGACGACGTCGAGTCCAGCGTGTACGCGCGGATGCTGGCCGAGGACGTCGTCGTCGACGGCAAGGTCATCGGCCCCGCCAACGTCGACCTGGGCGATGTCCTCATCGACCAGCTCGTCGCGCACGGTGTCGAGGAGGTCAAGACCCGTTCGGTCCTGACCTGTGAGTCCGCGGTGGGCACCTGTGCCTTCTGCTACGGCCGTTCGCTGGCCACCGGCAAGCTGGTCGACATCGGTGAGGCGGTCGGCATCATCGCCGCCCAGTCCATCGGTGAGCCCGGCACCCAGCTGACGATGCGTACCTTCCACACCGGTGGTGTGGCCGGTGACGACATCACCCTGGGTCTGCCGCGTGTCGTCGAGCTCTTCGAGGCCCGTACGCCCAAGGGTGTCGCCCCGATCTCGGAGGCGGCCGGCCGCGTCCGTATCGAGGAGACCGAGAAGACCAAGAAGCTCGTCGTCACCCCGGACGACGGCAGCGACGAGACCGCCTACGGCGTCTCCAAGCGTGCCCGTCTCCTGGTGGGCGAGGGTGACCACGTCCAGGTCGGCCAGCCGCTGACCGTGGGTGCGATCAACCCGCACGACGTGCTGCGGATCCTCGGCCAGCGGGCCGTCCAGGTCCACCTGGTCGGCGAGGTCCAGAAGGTCTACAACAACCAGGGCGTGGCGATCCACGACAAGCACATCGAGATCATCATCCGGCAGATGCTGCGCCGCGTGACGATCATCGAGTCCGGCGACGCGGAGCTGCTGCCGGGCGAGCTGGTGGAGCGTACGAAGTTCGAGGGCGAGAACCGTCGTGTGGTGGCGGAAGGCGGCCACCCGGCCTCCGGCCGTCCGCAGCTGATGGGTATCACCAAGGCTTCGCTGGCCACCGAGTCCTGGCTGTCGGCGGCGTCCTTCCAGGAGACGACCCGGGTGCTGACCGACGCGGCGATCAACGCCAAGTCGGACTCCCTGATCGGCCTCAAGGAGAACGTCATCATCGGTAAGCTCATCCCGGCCGGTACGGGTCTGTCCCGTTACCGCAACATCCGGGTCGAGCCCACCGAGGAGGCCAAGGCCGCGATGTACTCGGCCGTCGGTTACGACGACATCGACTACTCGCCCTTCGGCACCGGCTCCGGCCAGGCGGTCCCGCTGGAGGACTACGACTACGGTCCGTACAACCAGTAAGCGTTGCCGGTACGTCCGGTTGCGCGTGGTACGCAGGGCGGTCACCCCGATGGGGGTGGCCGCCCTGCGGCGTTGCGGGGCGCCGCCGGCCCGCTTCCGCCGGGGCGCCGCGGGTCCGTACCGGTGCCCCGCGCCGCGGTGTCGGGCGGTTTCGCGCCCTGAGGGAACTTGGCCTCCCTCCACTGCGTCTGTGATGAGAGGATGAAGGCTCATGATGAGGGCTCACTATCGAGCGGGGGAGGTCGCGTGGCGTTTCAGCCCTGGCAGGGCGGGCAGCCCGCTCAGCCGTCGAATCAGGTGCCGGCCATGCGTGCCTCGCACGCCGATCGCGAGCGGGCGGTCGATGTACTGAAGGCGGGCTTCGCCGAGGGGCGGCTGCCGCAGGCCGAGTACGAGCAGCGGATCGGTCGCGCCTATGAGGCGAAGACCCACTCCGAGCTCCAGATGCTGGTCTCGGACCTGCCGCAGGGTCCTGCTCCGCAGGCGCAGTTCGAGCCGCGGCCGGTGCCGGCGACGTTCATGCCGATGCAGATGCCGCCGCCGGTGCGTACCAACAGCACTGCGACCGGTGCGCTGGTCTGCGGGATCCTCTCGCTGCCGACCTGGGGGCTGACCTCGATCCCGGCCGTGATCCTGGGCCACAAGGCGCGTGCGGAGATCCGCCGGACCGGTGAGCGCGGGGACGGCCAGGCGCTCGCCGGCCTGGTGATGGGCTGGCTGGGCATCGGCGGCTGGGCGTTGCTCCTGCTGGGGATCGCCTTCGCGGTCATCTTCGGCCACTGAGGGCGCGGCCCTTCGGGCCTGCCTCTGCCGGTCCACCGGGAGGCGCGGTCGTCGCGGCTGTGTCTCTCCTCGCTTTTTTCTTTGTTTTCGCGCTGTTCCGGAAGCCGCCTCTCGGCACGCGAGAGGCGGCTTCCTTTGTTGCGTTATTGTTGCGTGCGTGGCTTCACGTATTCGGTGAGGGGTGCGGTTCCTGGGCCGGGAGTTGTGATGCGGAGGATGCGTTTCGCTCCCTTGGAGCATGTCTTGAATTCGGATCAAGACTTGTCAGGTTGGGTGTGAAGAATGGGGGATCTGGGGGACGGTGCCATCGGGTCACCGGTTTCGCCGCCGTGCGCATGCGGGGATGCAGCGCGTGAAATTCGGCATTGCTTATCCCGATCATTGGACACCCTGCTGACCAGCCGTCGCGGTATGCGCCGGCAGGCGCGGGCCAGCTGAACGACTACGGTACAGCGGTCGCGGGCTGCTCCTCGGCCCGCTGTGTCACGTGCCGCAGGAAGGCGGCTGCTGCCTCGGCGTCGCATACGCGATGGTCGAAGGTGAGCGAGAATGTGGCCATCTTGCGCACGGCGAGCTGTTCCTCGACGACCCATGGCCGGCCCGTGATGGATCCGATGCCAAGCATTGCCGCTTCGGGGATATCGAGCAGCGGTGTGACTCCGGCTGTCCCGAAAATTCCATAATTGTTTAGCGTGAAAGTACCGTCGCTCATATCGGCCGGTGCGAGGGTTCCCGCGCAGGCCGTGCCGACGAGTTCATGAATGGCCGGACGAGGGAATCCGTATCGTACTTCTGGGCATTCCGCAGCATGGGGACGACCAGGCCGGTTTCCGCCTGTACGGCTATGCCCAGGCCGATGCCGGGGAATTGCAGAATCTCCGGGCGTTCGGTTTCCACGTGGGCATTCAGCCGGGGGAGGAGCGCCAGTGCCTCGATGCAGCACGTGCTGCACAGCGCCAGCAGGCCGGTGCGGCAGGGCTGGTGCCGGTCGTGGAGCGCGTCGCGCCGGGCGAGGCACCGGGAGGCCGGCGGCGGGACCGTAGCCGTCGACCAGCGCCGCCCGCATGCCGTGGCCGATGGCCTTGTGGGTGAGGGTGGGGGCGGCGGTCTGCGCGGCGAGTGGGACGCTGATGGCGTAGCCCGCGCCCTGCTGGTCCTCTTCCTCTACTCCGACGTCACCGAGGACGACGGCCCCACCCGGGTGCGCGTCGGCTCCCACCTGGAGTGCCTCCGCTGCTGGAGCCGGCGGGGGAGGCGGGCATGTCCCTGCGCACCCTCATCGACCAGCTCAGCTGCACCGAGGGCCGCCCCGAGGCGCTGGTCACCGGAGAGGCCGGTGACGTATATCTCGTCCACCCCCCTTCACCGTGCACTCCGCCCAGGAGCGCCGGGGCGAGGAGCCCCGTTTCCTGGCCCAGCCGCAGCTCTTCCCCCAGGGCACGCTGGTCGTGGACGGCGGGCCCGGCACCGAGTACAACGCCGTGGAACGAGCCATCCGCAAGGGCCTGGGCCGCTCCGACCAGGGCTGACACCCCGCGGCCGCCAGGAAGGCGCCGCTTCTCCGACGGATGAGTGATCGGCCGGTGGCCGACATCCGACCGAGAAGCGGCGCCTTCCTTCCGTAGGGGCGCCAGGCCAACTACGGTGGCTCCAACATCGCCGTGTCCGGCGTTTCCTTCGCATGTGCATTTGTTTTGACCGCGACTGATGCGGTAGGTACGCTCTGACCTTGTGCCTGGGGTGTCCCTGGGTTCCTGCGTGTGCTGAAGATCACGTAGGGCCCGGGTCGACCGATTACCGGTCCGAGACACCGAAATCTGCGCCTTCCCTGCCTCTGGTGGGGGTTTGCAGCCTTCGACACACCCGACCGCGTGGGTCGGCGATGTTCCAGGTTAGTTGTACCGAGACGAGAAACCGGAGAAACGGTGCCTACGATCCAGCAGCTGGTCCGCAAGGGCCGCCAGGACAAGGTCGAGAAGAACAAGACACCCGCATTGGCGGGGTCGCCGCAGCGTCGTGGCACGTGCACGCGCGTCTTCACGACCACCCCGAAGAAGCCGAACTCGGCCCTCCGCAAGGTCGCGCGAGTCAAGCTGAGCAGTGGGATCGAGGTTACTGCCTACGTCCCGGGCGAGGGGCACAACCTCCAGGAGCACTCGATCGTGCTCGTGCGTGGTGGCCGTGTGAAGGACCTGCCGGGTGTTCGCTACAAGATCATCCGCGGCTCCCTCGACACGCAGGGCGTCAAGAACCGTAAGCAGGCCCGCAGCCGCTACGGCGCCAAGAAGGAGAAGTAAGAATGCCTCGTAAGGGCCCCGCCCCGAAGCGCCCGGTCATCATCGACCCGGTCTACGGTTCTCCTCTGGTGACCTCCCTCATCAACAAGGTGCTGCTGAACGGCAAGCGCTCCACCGCCGAGCGCATCGTTTACGGCGCCATGGAGGGTCTGCGCGAGAAGACCGGTAACGACCCGGTCATCACGCTCAAGCGCGCGCTGGAGAACATCAAGCCGACCCTTGAGGTCAAGTCCCGCCGTGTCGGTGGCGCGACCTACCAGGTCCCGATCGAGGTCAAGCCCGGTCGTGCCGCCACCCTCTCGCTCCGCTGGCTCGTGGGCTACTCCCGTGCCCGTCGCGAGAAGACCATGACCGAGCGCCTCATGAACGAACTGCTGGACGCCTCCAACGGCCTCGGCGCTTCGGTCAAGAAGCGTGAGGACACGCACAAGATGGCCGAGTCCAACAAGGCCTTCGCGCACTACCGCTGGTAGTCGCAACCCACATCGAGACCGAGAGAAGACTGAGCCGATATGGCCACCACTTCGCTTGACCTGGCCAAGGTCCGCAACATCGGGATCATGGCCCACATCGACGCGGGCAAGACGACCACCACCGAGCGGATCCTGTTCTACACCGGTGTCTCTTACAAGATCGGTGAAGTCCACGACGGCGCTGCCACGATGGACTGGATGGAGCAGGAGCAGGAGCGCGGCATCACGATCACGTCTGCCGCGACGACCTGCCACTGGCCGCTGAACAACGTCGACCACACCATCAACATCATCGACACCCCGGGCCACGTCGACTTCACCGTCGAGGTGGAGCGCTGCCTGCGCGTCCTCGACGGTGCGGTGACGGTGTTCGACGGCGTTGCCGGTGTTGAGCCGCAGTCCGAGACCGTCTGGCGTCAGGCGGACCGCTACGGCGTTCCGCGTATCTGCTTCGTCAACAAGCTCGACCGGACCGGCGCGGAGTTCCACCGCTGCGTCGACATGATCGTGGACCGCCTCGGCGCGGTGCCGCTGGTCATGCAGCTGCCGATCGGCACCGAGATGGACTTCAAGGGCGTCGTCGACCTCGTCAGCATGAAGGCCCTGGTCTGGTCCGCGGATGCTGCCAAGGGCGAGATGTACGACACTGTCGACATCCCCGACACGCACATCGAGGCGGCCGACGAGTGGCGCGGCAAGCTGCTCGAAGCCGTCGCGGAGAACGACGAAGCCATGATGGAGCTGTACCTGGAGGGCCAGGAGCCCACCGAGGAGCAGCTGCACGAGGCGATCCGTCGTATCACCATCGCCTCGACCGGCGCTGAGGGCACCACCACCGTCACCCCGGTGTTCTGCGGTACCGCCTTCAAGAACAAGGGCGTCCAGCCCCTGCTCGACGGCGTCGCCCGCTACCTCCCGTCGCCGCTGGACATCGGCGATGTCGAGGGCCAGTCGGTGAAGAACGCGGACGAGGTCATCGTCCGCAAGCCGTCCGACGACGAGCCGCTCGCGGCTCTCGCGTTCAAGATTGCGAGCGACCCCCACCTGGGCAAGCTCACCTTCATCCGGGTGTACTCGGGCCGCCTTGAGGCCGGCTCGCAGGTGCAGAACTCGGTGAAGGGCAAGAAGGAGCGCATCGGCAAGATCTACCGGATGCACGCGAACAAGCGTGAGGAGATCGAGTCGGTGGGTGCCGGTGACATCGTCGCCGTCATGGGTCTGAAGCAGACCACCACCGGTGAGACCCTCTGCGACTCCGCGCAGCCGGTGATCCTGGAGTCGATGGAATTCCCGGCTCCGGTCATCCAGGTCGCCATTGAGCCCAAGTCCAAGGGCGACCAGGAGAAGCTGGGTGTCGCCATCCAGCGCCTCGCCGAAGAGGACCCGTCGTTCCAGGTTCACACCGACGACGAGACCGGCCAGACCATCATCGCGGGTATGGGCGAGCTGCACCTCGACGTGCTGGTCGACCGTATGCGCCGTGAGTTCCGGGTCGAGGCCAACGTCGGCAAGCCGCAGGTCGCGTACCGCGAGACCCTGCGCAAGGCCGTCGAGCGCCTCGACTACACGCACAAGAAGCAGACTGGTGGTTCCGGCCAGTTCGCGAAGGTGCAGATCGCCATCGCACCGCTTGAGGGCGACGGGTACGAGTTCGAGAACAAGGTCACCGGTGGCCGTATCCCGCGGGAGTACATCCCGTCCGTGGACGCGGGCTGCCAGGAGGCCATGGAGTTCGGTGTTCTCGCCGGCTACCCGCTGACCGGCGTCAAGGTCACGCTCCTCGACGGTGCGTACCACGAGGTCGACTCCTCCGAGATGGCGTTCAAGATCGCCGGTTCCATGGCCTTCAAGGAGGCCGCCCGCAAGGCCAGCCCGGCCCTGCTGGAGCCGATGATGAAGGTCGAGGTCACCACGCCCGAGGACTACATGGGCGATGTGATCGGCGACATCAACTCCCGCCGTGGACAGATTCAGTCCATGGAGGACCGCAGCGGCGCCAAGCTCGTCACGGGCCTGGTTCCCCTCTCGGAGATGTTCGGCTACGTCGGAGACCTCCGCAGCAAGACGTCGGGTCGCGCAAGCTACTCGATGCAGTTCGACTCCTACGCCGAGGTTCCCCGGAACGTCGCCGAGGAGATCATCGCGAAGGCCAAGGGCGAGTAGTTCCTGCTCCCGTTAGCCGGAACACGCTTTAGGCTTGACACCGTCTGCCGGGGCAAACCCCGCAATCCGTGAGGAATGCCCCGGCAGCCGGCACCCCAGCAAAGATCACCTGGCGCCGATGAGTAAGGCGTACAGAACCACTCCACAGGAGGACCCCAGTGGCGAAGGCGAAGTTCGAGCGGACTAAGCCGCACGTCAACATCGGCACCATCGGTCACATCGACCACGGTAAGACGACCCTCACGGCCGCCATTACCAAGGTGCTGCATGACGCGTACCCGGACCTGAACGAGGCCTCGGCCTTCGACCAGATCGACAAGGCTCCTGAGGAGCGCCAGCGCGGTATCACGATTTCGATCGCGCACGTCGAGTACCAGACGGAGAGCCGTCACTACGCCCACGTTGACTGCCCCGGTCACGCGGACTACATCAAGAACATGATCACGGGTGCGGCGCAGATGGACGGCGCCATCCTCGTGGTCGCCGCCACCGACGGCCCGATGCCGCAGACCAAGGAGCACGTGCTCCTGGCCCGCCAGGTCGGCGTTCCCTACATCGTTGTCGCGCTGAACAAGGCCGACATGGTGGACGACGAGGAGATCCTGGAGCTCGTCGAGCTTGAGGTCCGCGAGCTCCTCTCCGAGTACGAGTTCCCGGGCGACGACGTTCCGGTCGTCAAGGTCTCGGCGCTCAAGGCGCTCGAGGGCGACGCCGAGTGGGGCAAGTCCGTCCTCGACCTGATGAAGGCCGTCGACGAGTCGATCCCGCAGCCCGAGCGCGACGTCGACAAGCCGTTCCTGATGCCGATCGAGGACGTCTTCACGATCACCGGCCGTGGCACCGTTGTCACCGGTCGTATCGAGCGTGGCATCCTCAAGGTCAACGAGACCGTCGACATCATCGGCATCAAGACCGAGAAGACCACCACCACGGTCACCGGTATCGAGATGTTCCGGAAGCTTCTCGACGAGGGCCAGGCCGGTGAGAACGTCGGTCTGCTGCTTCGCGGTATCAAGCGCGAGGACGTCGAGCGCGGCCAGGTCATCATCAAGCCCGGCTCGGTCACGCCGCACACCTCGTTCGAGGCCCAGGCGTACATCCTGTCGAAGGACGAGGGTGGCCGTCACACCCCGTTCTTCAACAACTACCGCCCGCAGTTCTACTTCCGTACCACGGACGTGACCGGCGTCGTGACCCTCCCCGAGGGCACCGAGATGGTCATGCCGGGCGACAACACCGAGATGACGGTCGAGCTGATCCAGCCGGTCGCCATGGAGGAGGGCCTGAAGTTCGCCATCCGTGAGGGTGGCCGGACCGTCGGCGCCGGCCAGGTCACCAAGATCAACAAGTAATTGTTGATCGGGGAGACCCGGTAGCTCGATTGAGCTGTGAGCTTCGGCTCTGAGCCTTGGCTCGTGAAGTGCCCGTACGACTTCGGTCGTGCGGGCACTTCTGTGTTGTGGGTGGGGTGGGAGTTCGCGACGGCCGGTTCGGCGCTCCCGCGCACGCTCCGGTCACCGGTAGCGGGGCAGCTCCCGCGTCGAGATGGTCCACTCGCCGATGGTGATGTCCTCGCCGTAGACGAAATTTTTCCGCGTGGCGTACCGAGGGCCGTCCGGCGTCGAGTGGATCTCGGAAAGTACCGCGCCCACGCCCGTACGAGGGTCGAAGATCAGGTACAGGGGAATCCCGAGCAGCGGATAGTCCCGGGTTTTGCCCATCCAGTCGTTGTCCGGATTGGACCGGGACACGATCTCGACGGCGGCGATGAGGGCGCGGGGATCGAAGGACCCTTCGACTTCCATGTCCGCTTCGGCGATCACCATGATGTCCGGGTGGCGCATGACGCCCTCGCGCACGTCCTCCACATCCGGCGTACCGGTGTGGGCCAGCAGGCCGTCCGGCATGACCTTCTCCAGCCGGCGGCTGACGCGGGCCGCGGTCAGCTCGTGCGGGCCGCGCGGCGACGCCATGTCGTGCACGATGCCTTCTTTGGTGATCTCCAGCTTGCCGGGGGCGGTGTCCTGCATCCGTTCGACGAGGTCGCGCAGTGCCCGGTAGCGGAGGGTGTCCGGCCGCTCCTGGTCCGGAGTGGCGGTCATGGTGTTCGTGCCTCGCCTCTGTCGGCAACTGTGCCGGCGGCGGCTCTGCCGCACGGCCGGAGCCACCGTCTTCATGCCAATGACGCGGGGTATGTGGGTGGGTCCCTCCTGAACGGGGCGGTGCACGGCCTCGGGCGCGTCTCAGGCAGCGGCCAGCTCCGCCGTAGCGCCCTGACTGCGGCAGTCGCGGCAGTGGCCGGGGGCCGGGGCGCGGAAGGCGCGGTCGCAGCCGTCGCAGGTCTGGAACGGGTGCGGGTGGGCGGCGGCCGGGGTGGCCTGGGCGGTTGGGAGGGGTGGGGGCAGTAGCGCGGTGAGGCGGTGGGCGAGCAGGGCCGCGGGGTGGCGCAGTGGGGCCGGGAGGCCGGTGGTCAGGGTGTGGCGTACGGCGTCGGGCTCGGCGCCGCGCTCCAGCCAGGCGGCCACGGCGGGGGCGAGGCGGTGGACGTCCCGCACGGAGAGCAGCAGGCGGGGGTCGGCGCGGCGCAGCTCCGCGAGGAGGGCGGCGGCCGTCTGCCGGTGCTCGGACGTACGGGGCCGGGGGAGTGGGGGACGGGGTGGTACACGGCGGGGTGCGGGGACGGTGGCGCCGACGGGGTTGGCGTCCGCGGGGCTCGCGGGGCGGGGAGCGGGGGCGGTACCGATGTCTGCTGTGCGTACGGGGACGGTCTCCGCGCGGTGTACGGGGGTGGCGGTGCCCGGGGCGTCTAGGTGAGCGGCGTCGGCTGCGCGTACGGGAGGGGGCGCGACGGGGCCTGCGTGAGCGGTATCGACGGGGCGTACGGGAGCGGTCCCCACGGGGCCTACGGGGACGGCGCCCACCGGGCGTACGGGATCGGGCTCGGGTGCGGTATCAGGTACGGCGTCGGGCTCAGGGGCGGGCTCAGAGGCACGCTCGGGTACGGGCTCGGACTCCGGGTCTGGCTCGGGCGTGGGCTCGTACGCAGGTACCGGCCCAGGTGCGGGCACAGGTGCAGGTGCGGGGTCGTGCGCAGGTACGGGCTCGGGGGCGAGGCCGGGAGTGGGCTGAGGCGCCGGTCCAGGCGTGGACTCGTACGCAGGTACCGGCTCGGGAGTGGGCTCGGGTGCGGATTCAGGTGCGGGCTCGGAGCCGAGTGCGGGCTCAGGCACCGGTCCAGGTACCGGCTCGGGAGCGGCGTCGGCCGAGGTCTCGGGCGTGGTGGGCGGGGCTGGGGCGGGCTCCTCGGGGGCCGGGTCGCCGGTGGCGCGGCGGGGGGAGCGGGCGGCGGCCTCGCGGGCGCGGCGGGCGCGGGTGGCCTCGGGGTTGTTGTACGAGTAGGTGATCGTGACGAGCTTGCCGTCGTCGGTGCGCTCGCGGACCCGCTCGATATAGCCGTACGCCTCCAGTTCGCGCAGCGCCGTGGCCACCCGTTCGCGGCCCTCGGGGAACTTTCCGGCGAGGGTGCGGATGTCGACCGGGGCGCCTTCGGGCAGCGACTGGATGTAGGTCGCCAGGCCGATCGCGGTGAGGGACAGCTCGCGGTGCTGGGCGAGGTGGTCGCCGATGATCGTGAAGCCTGGATGCTGGAATTCGGTCACCTTGTGGACTCCGGAGAGGGATCGGCGAACGACGTACCGCGCGCACGAGGCGGCGTTAAGCTGCTGCTCAGCCATCGGGAAGCTCCTACTTCCTCGGTGGTCAGGCCCTCGATCGGGATTGCCGTCCCGGCCGGGGGCCGTCGCATGTGTGGGGTTTCAGGGGGCGTCGGGGCCGAGCCTGCCCCGCCGTGGGCGGCGAAGGCCAGCCTTCCGGTCGTGGATCACCTGAGTGGGTGACGGGGCGGGCGGCGGGCCTGTGGCGGGCTGGTGGGGTTTGGTGGGTTGGGGTTCTCTACCTGTGGTTCTTTGGTCTTTTTACGTCCCGGAGCTCCGCCGCACCGAGCACCGGAAGCCAGGTTTCCGGCCTCCGGTTGACGGGCCTCAGGCGCGTGTTGACAGGTCGCATTCCGCCCAGACCGTCTTGCAGGGAGGGGGCCCGGACACCGTTCCCCAGCGGTCCGCGAACGCGGCGACGAGGAGGAGTCCGCGCCCCGACTCCTGTTCTGCCGTGGGTTGTTGGGCCTGCGGGATTGGGAGCCGCTCGCTGCGCGCGTCGGTCACCTCGATACGGATCGTGTCGCTGTCCGTGTCCGGATTCTTTTTTACGGTCACGGTGAGGCGGAAGTCGCGCCCCGGTACCCGCCCGTGCGAGATGGCGTTGGCGGCCAGCTCGGCGACGATCTGCGCCGGCGTCTCGAACGGCAGCCACCAGGACCGGAGTTGCTCGGTCGTGAGCAGCCGGGCGAGCCGGGCGCCCCGGCGGGTGGCGGACAGCTGGACGCGGAACTGCCGGGCGGGTGCGGCGGCGTGGGTGGGGGCGGCTGGCCGTGGCAGGAGCCGCTGACCGCTGATTTCGTGATTCACATCACTCAGCGTGTCCGGGTGTGCATACTCTGAAAAGTAGCGCCGCCTGTACGTACGGTGACTGTCTCGGCATGGTCCGGAACTGTCCGGCCCGTCCAGCGTGACCTTCCGTGAGCGTGCGCAATGAACAGCGATACGTCGGAGGTGGGCACGGTGAACGTGGACGACGGCGGTACGGGCAGGGCGGCGGACGGGGTGGACGAGCCCGACCAGAGCCCCGGTCTCGACGATGAGGGCGAGGCGGTGCTGAAGTCGGTCGGCCGCCAGCTGAAGCTGTGGCGGGAGGGGGCGGGCCTGCGAGCGGCGGAGCTCGGCGAGGCCATCGGCTATGGCGAGAACCTGATCTACAAGGTCGAGACGGGAAAGCGGATCCCGCGCCCGGAGTACCTGGAGAAGGCCGACGAGGTCCTGG
Organism: Streptomyces sp. x-80; assembly: GCF_046549095.1. Taxonomy (NCBI): domain Bacteria; kingdom Bacillati; phylum Actinomycetota; class Actinomycetes; order Kitasatosporales; family Streptomycetaceae; genus Streptomyces; species Streptomyces sp. x-80. The sequence continues at coordinate 326,411 of NZ_JAJPWM010000005.1, read as the reverse complement.
GCGCGGGCGGCAAGATCGCCGCGATGAAGCAGGACGTCGCGGAGGTGCGGTATCCGAAGAAGATTCGGGCGCTGACCAGGCTGGAGGCGCAGGCCGTCGAGATCGCGGTCTACGCGACCCACGGAATACACGGTCTGCTCCAGACGGAGGGGCATGCGCGGGTTCTGTTTGAAGAACGCCAGCCTGCGTACTCGGCGGACGAGGTGGAGCGAGTGCTGGCCGCGCGCATGGCCCGGCGGTCGATTTTCGACCGATCGCCTGCTCCGGCGCTCAGCTTCGTGCAGGAAGAGGCAGCGCTGCGCCGTCCGATTGGAGGCACAATGGAGTGGCGCCGACAGCTCGAACGCCTCCTGGAGGTAGGGCAGTTGCGGAACGTCACGCTCCAGGTGATGCCGACCCACTGCGAGGCTCACCCCGGGCTGGATGGTGGGATCGAGATGCTGAAGTTCGGGGATGGTACGGCGGTGGGGCGCTCCGAGGGGGCATTCGCCGGCCGTCCGGTCTCCGATCCGAAACAGCTCCGGATCCTCGATCTGCGGTATGGCATCATCCGGGCCCAGGCGCTCACACCACGGGAATCGCTGGCCTTCATCGAGAAAGTGCTGGGAGAGACATGATCCTGAAGTCTTCTGTCGGGGATGCTGCCGAGCTGAAGTGGTTCAAGAGCAGCTACAGCAGCGGCAACGAAGGCGATAGCTGCGTCGAGGTTGCCACCGTCCCCGGCACCGTCCACGTCCGCGACTCGAAGGATCTCCAGGGGCCGAGCCTCGGGTTTACACCGGGTGCCTGGGCCGACTTCGTGGCGTACGCGGCCCGGAGCTGACGGCCTCAGGCGCTCACGCCACGGGAGTCGCTGGCCTTCATCGCGAAAGTGCTGGGAGAGACATGATCGTGAAGCCCTCTGCGGGGGACGCTGTCGAGCTGGCGTGGTTCAAGAGCAGCTACAGCAGCGGCAACAACGCTGACAGCTGTGTCGAGGTCGCCACCGTCCCCGGCACCGTCCACGTCCGCGACTCCAAGGATGTCGAGGGGCCGAGTATCGGGTTCGCGCCGGATGCCTGGGCCGCGTTTGTGAAGGGGCTGGGGGAGGCGTGAGCCACAAGTCTTCTGTCAGTCGCGGTGCCGAGCTGGTGTGGTTCAAGAGCAGCCACAGCAGTGGCCCCGATGCTGATAGCTGCGTTGAGGTCGCCGCTAGCCCTGGCGCCGTCCATGTCCGCGATTCGAAGAACATGCAGGGGCCGAGCCTCGGATTCGCGCCGGGTGCGTGGGCGGATTTCGTGGCGTACGCGTCCGGGGTCTGATCCGGTATCTCCGCGATCGGGAAAGTGCGAGGAGAGACATGATCGTCAAGCCCCCCGCCGGGGACACTGCCGAGCCGGCGTGGTTCAAGAGCAGCCACAGCAGCGGCCCGGAAATTGATAGCTGCGTCGAGGTAGCCACCACCCCCGGCACCGTCCACGTCCGTGACTCCAAAGACACGCAGGGGCCGAGCCTCGGGTTTACGCCGAATGCCTGGGCCGTGTTCGTGACGTACACGGCCCGGGGGTGACCCCGTCCGGCCTGTCTCGTACACGTCGTTCCGGTGACGTGTACGGGGCAGGATGGGCGAGTCGCCCGGTACGGGGGGCCGCGCGGCTGCGGTAACCTCTTGGGCTCGATTGGCGAGTGCCGTGACCCGTATGGCACACTGGCCAGGTTGCTCGGTTGAGTGCCGATGCTGCGCGCCTCCCGCCGGGAGGACCGGAAGCGAGTCCCAGGTATTCGTCGTCCCTGCTCAGGGGCGGAAGTACGGGAATCTTCCGGGAAGCGTCAGCGGGGTACCAGCCAGGCGCCCGGTGGGTGTTCTTCCCCCACAACCTCCTTCTTGAAGGATCTCCGTTATGGAGATTTACGGGAAGGGGTGCGACACGCCCGACCGCGTGGGTCGGAGGTTGGACAGTGTTCCCCAGGGAACGCGGCGCATCGGGCCCCAGAGCGTTACGAGAGACAGGACTACTGAGTAGCCATGGCGGGACAGAAGATCCGCATCCGGCTCAAGGCCTACGACCACGAGGTCATCGACACGTCGGCGAAGAAGATCGTCGAGACGGTGACCAGGACTGGTGCGTCGGTCGCGGGCCCGGTGCCGCTGCCCACTGAGAAGAACGTGTACTGCGTCATCAAGTCGCCGCACAAGTACAAGGACTCGCGCGAGCACTTCGAGATGCGCACGCACAAGCGCCTGATCGACATTCTCGACCCGACGCCCAAGACCGTTGACTCGCTGATGCGCCTGGACCTTCCGGCCGGCGTTGACATCGAGATCAAGCTCTGAGAGGCGCGGAAGAGATGGCAAAGCAGATCAAGGGCATCCTGGGCGAGAAGCTCGGCATGACCCAGGTCTGGGACGAGAACAACCGTGTCGTCCCGGTGACCGTGGTGAAGGCCGGCCCCTGTGTCGTTACCCAGGTGCGTACGAATGACCAGGACGGCTACGACTCCGTCCAGATCGCCTTCGGCGAGATCGACCCGCGCAAGGTGAACAAGCCCCTCAAGGGCCACTTCGCCAAGGCAGACGTCACGCCCCGCCGCCACCTCGTCGAGGTCCGTACCGCCGATGCCGGCGAGTACACCCTCGGCCAGGAAGTGAACGCCGAGACCTTCGAGTCCGGTGTCAAGGTCGATGTGACCGGCAAGAGCAAGGGCAAGGGCTTCGCCGGCGTCATGAAGCGTCACGGCTTCCATGGCGGCAAGGCGTCGCACGGTGCCCACCGCGTGCACCGTAAGCCTGGTTCCATCGGTGGCTGCGCCACCCCGGGCCGCGTGTTCAAGGGCATGCGGATGGCCGGCCGTATGGGCAATGAGCGGGTCACCACCCAGAACCTGACCGTCCATGCCGTTGACGCGGAGAAGGGTCTGCTGCTCATCAAGGGCGCAGTTCCTGGTCCGAACGGCGGCCTCGTCCTGGTCCGTACCGCGGCCAAGGGGGCCTGAGGTAACGATGAGCACCATTGACATCCTTTCGCCGGCAGGCGACAAGGCCGGGACCGTCGAGCTCCCCACGGAGATCTTCGACGCCAAGGTCAGCATTCCGCTGATCCACCAGGTCGTTGTCGCGCAGCTGGCCGCGGCCCGTCAGGGCACGCACAAGACCAAGACTCGTGGCGAGGTCCGCGGCGGTGGCCGCAAGCCGTACCGCCAGAAGGGCACCGGCCGCGCGCGCCAGGGTTCGACCCGTGCGCCGCAGTTCGCCGGCGGTGGCGTCGTGCACGGTCCCGTGCCGCGTGACTACTCGCAGCGGACGCCCAAGAAGATGAAGGTCGCCGCCCTGCGCGGAGCCCTCACCGACCGGGCCCGCAACAGCCGCATCCACGTCGTCTCCGGCGTGGTCGAGGGCGAGATCTCCACCAAGGCCGCCAAGGCGCTCCTCGGCAAGGTCAGCGAGCGCAAGAACGTGCTCCTGGTCGTCGAGCGCAGCGACGAGGCCGCGTGGTTCTCCGCCCGCAACCTGCCCCAGGTGCACCTCCTGGAGCCGGGCCAGCTGAACACGTACGACGTGCTCATCTCTGACGACGTGGTCTTCACCAAGGCCGCTTTCGAGTCCTTCGTGGCTGGTCCCAAGGCCGCTGAGCTCGAAGGGAGCGACGCCTGATGACTGAGGCGACCGTTACCAGCAAGACCTTCTCGGACCCGCGCGACATTCTCGTCAAGCCGGTTGTCTCGGAGAAGAGCTACGCGCTGCTGGACGAGAACAAGTACACGTTCATCGTCGCGCCCGGCGTGAACAAGACCCAGATCAAGCAGGCCGTCGAGACGGTCTTCTCGGTCAAGGTCACCGGGGTCAACACGATCAACCGTCAGGGTAAGCGCAAGCGCACCAAGACCGGTTTCGGCAAGCGCGCCAACACCAAGCGCGCCATCGTGACCCTCGCCGAGGGCGACCGTATCGACATCTTCGGCGGCCCGGTCTCCTAACGGAGTCCGAGTCGTCCGGAATCGGACGAGGACTGAGAAATGGGTATCCGCAAGTACAAGCCGACGACCCCGGGCCGTCGTGGCTCCAGCGTCGCCGACTTTGTCGAGATCACGCGGTCCACGCCGGAGAAGTCGCTGGTCCGCCCGCTGCACAGCAAGGGCGGCCGTAACAACGCCGGTCGTGTGACCGTTCGCCACCAGGGTGGTGGCCACAAGCGCGCCTACCGCGTGATCGACTTCCGTCGTCACGACAAGGACGGCGTGCCGGCCAAGGTCGCGCACATCGAGTACGACCCCAACCGCACCGCGCGCATCGCGCTGCTGCACTACGCAGACGGCGAGAAGCGCTACATCATCGCCCCCCGCGGCCTGGTCCAGGGCGCCCGGATTGAGAACGGCCCCGGCGCCGACATCAAGCCCGGCAACAACCTGGCACTGCGCAACATCCCCGTGGGTACGACGATCCACGCCATCGAGCTGCGGCCCGGCGGCGGCGCGAAGTTCGCCCGCTCCGCGGGTGCCTCCGTGCAGCTGCTGGCGAAGGAGGGCACCATGGCCCACCTTCGTATGCCCTCCGGTGAGATCCGGCTGGTCGACGCCCGCTGCCGCGCCACCATCGGCGAGGTCGGCAACGCCGAGCAGTCGAACATCAACTGGGGCAAGGCCGGCCGTATGCGCTGGAAGGGCGTCCGCCCGACCGTGCGTGGTGTCGTGATGAACCCGGTCGACCACCCGCACGGTGGTGGTGAGGGCAAGACCTCCGGTGGTCGCCACCCGGTCTCGCCCTGGGGCAAGAAGGAGGGTCGTACTCGCTCGCCGAAGAAGGCCAGCAACAAGTACATCGTCCGCCGCCGCAAGACGAACAAGAAGCGCTAGGAGCGGGTTTAGATGCCGCGCAGTCTCAAGAAGGGGCCCTTCGTCGACGGACATCTCACCAAGAAGGTGGATGTCCAGAACGAAGCCGGCACCAAGAACGTCATCAAGACCTGGTCCCGCCGCTCCATGATCGTCCCGGCCATGCTCGGCCACACGATCGCGGTGCACGACGGCCGCAAGCACGTCCCGGTGTTCGTCACCGAGTCGATGGTCGGCCACAAGCTCGGCGAGTTTGCGCCGACCCGTACCTTCCGCGGCCACGAGAAGGACGACCGCAAGTCGCGGCGTCGTTGATCGGCGGAGTGCGAAGACTATGACTGACACCGAAGGGACAACCATGGAAGCCAGGGCCCAGGCGCGGTACATCCGCGTCACGCCCATGAAGGCCCGCCGCGTGGTGGACCTTATCCGTGGCATGGATGCCACGGAGGCTCAGGCGGTCCTGCGTTTCGCCCCGCAGGCCGCGAGCGTGCCGGTTGGCAAGGTGCTGGACAGCGCCATTGCCAACGCCGCGCACAACTACGACCACACCGACGCCGGCAGCCTCGTCATCACCGAGGCGTACGTCGACGAGGGCCCGACCCTGAAGCGGTTCCGTCCGCGTGCCCAGGGCCGTGCCTACCGGATCCGCAAGCGGACCAGCCACATCACCGTGGTCGTCAGCAGCAAGGAAGGAACCCGGTAATGGGCCAGAAGGTTAACCCGCACGGGTTCCGGCTCGGCATCACCACCGACTTCAAGTCGCGTTGGTACGCCGACAAGCTGTACAAGGACTACGTCAAGGAAGACGTCGCCATTCGTCGCATGATGACGAAGGGCATGGAGCGCGCCGGTATCTCCAAGGTGGAGATCGAGCGCACCCGTGAGCGCGTCCGCGTTGACATCCACACCGCTCGTCCGGGCATCGTCATCGGCCGCCGTGGCGCCGAGGCCGACCGCATCCGCGGCGAACTGGAGAAGCTGACCGGCAAGCAGGTCCAGCTGAACATCCTCGAGGTCAAGAACCCCGAGACCGATGCTCAGCTCGTGGCCCAGGCCGTCGCCGAGCAGCTGTCCTCCCGCGTCTCCTTCCGTCGCGCCATGCGTAAGAGCATGCAGTCGACGATGAAGGCCGGCGCCAAGGGCATCAAGATCCAGTGCGGTGGCCGTCTCGGCGGCGCCGAGATGTCCCGCTCGGAGTTCTACCGCGAGGGCCGTGTGCCCCTGCACACGCTCCGTGCGAACGTCGACTACGGCTTCTTCGAGGCCAAGACCACCTTCGGCCGGATCGGCGTGAAGGTCTGGATCTACAAGGGCGACGTCAAGAACATCGCCGAGGTCCGCGCCGAGAACGCTGCCGCCCGTGCGGGTAACCGCCCGGCCCGTGGTGGCGGCAACGACCGCCCGCGTCGTGGTGGCGAGCGCGGTGGCCGCGGCGGCCGCAAGCCGCAGCAGAGCGCCGCTGCCGAGGCCCCCAAGGCCGAGGCCGCAGCCACTGCTCCGGCGGAGACCCCCGGAACGGAGGCCTGACCGACATGCTGATCCCTCGCAGGGTCAAGCACCGCAAGCAGCACCACCCCAAGCGCAGTGGTATGGCCAAGGGTGGCACCGAGCTGGCCTTCGGTGAGTACGGCATCCAGGCCGTGACGCCCGCCTACGTGACGAACCGGCAGATCGAGTCCGCTCGTATCGCCATGACTCGTCACATCAAGCGTGGCGGCAAGGTGTGGATCAACATCTACCCCGACCGTCCGCTGACGAAGAAGCCGGCCGAAACCCGCATGGGTTCCGGTAAGGGTTCTCCGGAGTGGTGGGTCGCGAACGTCAAGCCCGGTCGGGTGATGTTCGAGCTGTCCTTCCCGAACGAAAAGGTTGCCAAGGAGGCGCTGACCCGCGCCGCCCACAAGCTTCCGATGAAGTGCCGCATCGTGCGGCGCGAGGCAGGTGAGTCGTGATGGCGGCCGGTACCAAGGCGACCGAGCTGCGCGAGCTGAATGACGAGGACCTCGTCGGCAAGCTTCGTGAGGCCAAGGAGGAGCTGTTCAACCTCCGCTTCCAGGCGGCGACCGGACAGCTTGAGAACCACGGCCGGCTGAAGGCCGTCCGCAAGGACATCGCCCGGATCTACACCCTGATGCGTGAGCGCGAGCTGGGCATCGAGACGGTGGAGAGCGCCTGATGAGCGAGAAGAATGTGACTGAGACCAACGACCGCGGTTTCCGCAAGACCCGCGAGGGTCTCGTCGTCAGCGACAAGATGGACAAGACCGTCGTCGTCGCTGTCGAGGACCGCGTCAAGCACGCGCTGTACGGCAAGGTCATCCGTCGTACGAACAAGCTCAAGGCGCACGACGAGCAGAACGCCGCGGGCGTCGGCGACCGTGTTCTCCTCATGGAGACCCGGCCGCTGTCGGCCACGAAGCGCTGGCGCGTCGTGGAGATCCTTGAGAAGGCCAAGTAAGCAGGCCGTTCCCGTCAGGGAAATCCGTTAGTACCACCTGAGCTCACTGCTCAGGTTCAGTTCCGCCAGGCTCGGCGGGGGCCCGGCCTCATAGAGGTCAGGCCCCCGCCGGGAACCGGCAGACGATCAGGAGATAGACGTGATCCAGCAGGAGTCGCGACTGCGCGTCGCCGACAACACTGGTGCGAAGGAAGTCCTTTGCATCCGTGTTCTCGGTGGTTCGGGTCGCCGCTACGCGGGCATCGGTGACGTCATTGTCGCCACCGTCAAGGACGCGATCCCCGGTGGCAACGTGAAGAAGGGTGACGTCGTCAAGGCCGTCATCGTTCGCACCGTCAAGGAGCGCCGCCGTCCCGACGGCTCGTACATCCGCTTCGACGAGAACGCGGCCGTCATCCTCAAGAACGATGGCGACCCCCGCGGCACCCGCATCTTCGGCCCGGTGGGCCGGGAGCTGCGCGAGAAGAAGTTCATGAAGATCATCTCGCTCGCGCCGGAGGTGCTGTAACCGATGAAGATCAAGAAGGGCGACCTGGTCCAGGTCATCACCGGTAAGGACAAGGGCAAGCAGGGCAAGGTCGTGCAGGCCTTCCCCCGCGAGGACCGTGTTCTTGTCGAGGGTGTCAACCGGGTCAAGAAGCACACCAAGGCCGGCCAGACCGCTCGTGGTTCGAAGACCGGCGGCATTGTGACGACCGAGGCCCCCATCCACGTCAGCAACGTTCAGCTGATCGTGGAGAAGGACGGCACGAAGGTCGTCACCCGCGTCGGATACCGCTTCGACGACGAGGGCAACAAGATCCGCGTTGCCAAGCGGACCGGTGAGGACATCTGATGACTGCCACCACCAACGCACCGCGCCTCAAGCAGCGCTACCGCGAAGAGATCGCCGGGAAGCTGAAGGACGAGTTCTCGTTCGAGAACGTCATGCAGATCCCCGGTCTGACCAAGATCGTGGTCAACATGGGTGTGGGCGACGCCGCCCGCGACTCCAAGCTGATCGAGGGCGCCATCCGCGACCTCACCACGATCACCGGCCAGAAGCCGGCCGTCACCAAGGCCCGTAAGTCCATCGCGCAGTTCAAGCTGCGTGAGGGCCAGCCGATCGGTGCCCACGTCACCCTCCGTGGCGACCGCATGTGGGAGTTCCTGGACCGTCTGCTGTCGCTGGCGCTGCCGCGCATCCGCGACTTCCGTGGTCTGTCCCCGAAGCAGTTCGACGGCCGGGGCAACTACACCTTCGGTCTCACGGAGCAGGTCATGTTCCACGAGATCGACCAGGACAAGATCGACCGGGTCCGGGGCATGGACATCACCGTGGTGACGACCGCCCAGAACGACGATGAGGGCCGTGCCCTGCTTCGTCACCTCGGCTTCCCGTTCAAGGAGAACTGACCGTGGCGAAGAAGGCTCTGATCGCGAAGGCGGCCCGCAAGCCGAAGTTCGCTGTGCGCGCGTACACGCGTTGCCAGCGCTGCGGCCGGCCGCACTCCGTCTACCGCAAGTTCGGCCTGTGCCGCGTGTGCCTTCGTGAGATGGCTCACCGTGGCGAGCTGCCGGGCGTGACCAAGAGCTCCTGGTAATTCCCTAGTTGGGAACTACCTGAAGCTCTCGGTAAGCATCTGGCCGGTAGGGGCCCGTCCCTTTGTCCCGTAGGGTAGAAGGGTTGGGCCCCGCCGCCCAAGACCGACCGCGGGCATCGCCCGCATAACGTCGCTTACTACGCCGTAGGTCCCCGCACCGCACCCGTCCCGACTCTGATCGGGGAGAGGGATGGCGCACATAGGAAACCCCGGCGAGAGAGGCCGAAGGCCAATTCATGACCATGACTGATCCCATCGCGGACATGCTGACTCGTCTGCGTAACGCGAACTCGGCGTACCACGACACCGTCGTGATGCCGCACAGCAAGATCAAGTCGCACATCGCGGAGATCCTCCAGCAGGAGGGCTACATCACCGGCTGGAAGGTCGAGGACGCCGAGGTCGGCAAGAACCTCGTCCTCGAGCTGAAGTTCGGCCCGAACCGCGAGCGCTCGATCGCCGGCATCAAGCGGATTTCGAAGCCGGGCCTGCGGGTCTACGCAAAGTCCACCAACCTGCCGCGGGTCCTCGGCGGCCTGGGCGTGGCGATCATCTCCACGTCCCACGGTCTCCTGACCGGTCAGCAGGCCAGCAAGAAGGGCGTGGGTGGGGAAGTCCTCGCCTACGTCTGGTAACCAGGAACGGAGGAATAGCTAATGTCGCGTATTGGCAAGCTGCCCATCCAGGTTCCTGCTGGTGTGGACGTCACCATCGATGGCCGCACGGTCGCGGTGAAGGGCCCCAAGGGTTCCCTCTCGCACACCGTTGCCGCCCCCATCGAGGTCGCCAAGGGTGAGGACGGCGTGCTGAACGTCATCCGCCCGAACGACGAGCGTCAGAACAAGGCCCTGCACGGCCTGTCCCGCACGCTGGTGGCGAACATGATCACCGGCGTGACCCAGGGCTACAGCAAGGCACTCGAGATCAGCGGTGTCGGTTACCGGGTCCAGGCGAAGGGCTCCAACCTGGAGTTCGCACTGGGCTACAGCCACCCCATCGTGATCGAGGCTCCCGAAGGCATCACCTTCAAGGTCGAGTCCCCGACCAAGCTCAGCGTCGAGGGCATCGACAAGCAGAAGGTGGGCGAGGTTGCGGCCAACATCCGCAAGCTGCGCAAGCCTGACCCGTACAAGGCCAAGGGCGTCAAGTACGCCGGCGAGGTCATCCGCCGCAAGGTCGGAAAGGCTGGTAAGTAAGCCATGGCATACGGTGTGAAGATCGCGAAGGGTAACGCTCGCAAGGGCGCGGCCCTCAAGCGGCGCCACATCCGCATCCGTAAGCGGATTGCGGGTACGCCGGCGCGTCCGCGTCTGGTCGTGACGCGTTCCAACCGCCACATGGTGGCGCAGGTCATCGACGACATCGCGGGCCACACGCTCGCGTCGGCGTCGACCCTGGACACGTCCATCCGTGGTGGCGAGGGCGACAAGAGCGCCCAGGCCAAGCAGGTCGGTGCCCTGGTCGCTGAGCGCGCCAAGGCCGCCGGCGTCGAGGCCGTCGTGTTCGACCGCGGTGGCAACCAGTACGCCGGGCGCATTGCCGCTCTGGCGGACGCCGCCCGCGAAGCCGGGCTGAAGTTCTAAGCCCCGGTTCCGGAGCTAGCGGACGTAACAGAGAGAGGTAAATCCAATGGCTGGACCCCAGCGCCGCGGAAGCGGTGCCGGTGGCGGCGAGCGGCGGGACCGGAAGGGTCGCGACGGTGGTGCTGCCGCCGAAAAGACCGCGTACGTTGAGCGCGTTGTCGCGATCAACCGCGTCGCCAAGGTTGTCAAGGGTGGTCGCCGTTTCAGCTTCACCGCGCTGGTCGTGGTGGGCGACGGTGACGGCACCGTAGGTGTCGGTTACGGCAAGGCCAAGGAAGTTCCGGCTGCCATCGCCAAGGGCGTGGAAGAGGCCAAGAAGAGCTTCTTCAAGGTCCCCCGTATCCAGGGCACCATCCCGCACCCGATCCAGGGCGAGAAGGCTGCGGGCGTCGTCCTGCTCAAGCCGGCTTCCCCCGGTACCGGTGTGATCGCCGGTGGTCCGGTGCGCGCCGTTCTGGAGTGCGCCGGCATCCACGACGTGCTGAGCAAGTCGCTCGGTTCGTCGAACCCGATCAACATCGTGCACGCCACGGTGACCGCGCTTCAGGGCCTTCAGCGCCCCGAGGAGATCGCGGCCCGTCGTGGCCTGCCGCTGGAGGACGTTGCTCCCGCCGCTCTGCTGCGGGCGCGTGCCGGGGTGACCGCGTAATGGCGCACCTCAAGATCACGCAGACGAAGTCCTTCATCGGTAGCAAGCAGAACCACCGCGACACCCTTCGGTCGCTCGGGCTCAAGCGCCTGAACGACTCGGTTGTCAAGGAGGACCGCCCCGAGTTCCGCGGAATGGTGCACACCGTCCGTCACCTCGTGACGGTCGAGGAGGTCGACTGACATGGCGGAGAACAACCCGCTGAAGGTCCACAACCTCCGTCCTGCCCCGGGCGCCAAGACCGCCAAGACCCGTGTGGGTCGTGGTGAGGCGTCCAAGGGTAAGACCGCTGGTCGTGGTACCAAGGGCACGAAGGCCCGTTACCAGGTTCCGGAGCGCTTCGAGGGCGGGCAGATGCCCCTCCACATGCGTCTCCCGAAGCTGAAGGGCTTCAAGAACCCCGCCCACAAGCAGTTCCAGGTGGTGAACCTGGACAAGCTGGCCGAGCTCTACCCGCAGGGTGGCGAGGTCACGGTGGCCGATCTGGTCGCCAAGGGTGCGGTTCGCAAGAACGAGCTCGTCAAGGTGCTCGGCACCGGCGAGGTCTCCGTGGCGCTCCAGGTGACGGTTGACGCCGTTTCCGGCTCCGCCAAGGAGAAGATCGCCGCTGCCGGCGGCACCGTCACCGAACTGATCTGAGTTCGTTGGTTCAACTGACCGGGGATGCCCATCGTTTGGGGCATCCCCGGTTGGTCGTTCCAAGGGGGCATGGTCGCCGGTAAGGTGGCATGCACTGTTGTTTTCCGGAGGGCGACCTCCGGGCCCCGCCGCACGGCCTGTGGCTGTGCGGCATTCGACCGCTATGTATCCGTCGATCCTCAAGACCGTCACCTCTCGCACCCGAGGCGGGAGGCGCAGGAGGCACCGTGCTCACCGCGTTCGCCCGAGCGTTCAAGACGCCCGACCTGCGCAAGAAGCTGCTGTTCACGTTGGGCATCATCGTGCTCTATCGGATCGGCGCGCATGTCCCGATCCCCGGGGTGAACTACGCGAACGTCGAAGCCTGCGTGAAGCAGACCGGCGCCAACAACCAGTTGTTCGCCCTGGTGAACATGTTCAGCGGCGGCGCGCTGCTCCAGATCACGATCTTCGCGCTGGGGATCATGCCGTACATCACGGCGAGCATCATCCTCCAGCTGCTGACCGTGGTGATCCCGAGGCTGGAAGCCCTCAAGAAAGAGGGCCAGACCGGCCAGGCGAAGATCACCCAGTACACCCGCTATCTGACCATCGCGCTCGCGATCCTCCAGGGCACCGGACTGGTGGCCACGGCGCGCAGCGGCGCGCTCTTCCAGGGCTGCCCGGTCGCCAGCGAGATCGTGCCCAACGACTCGATGTTCACCACCATCACGATGGTCATCACGATGACCGCCGGTACGGCCGTGGTGATGTGGCTCGGTGAGATGGTGACCGACCGCGGTATCGGCAACGGCATGTCGATCCTGATGTTCATCTCGATCGCCGCCAGCTTCCCGGGCGCGCTGTGGCAGATCAAGCTCACCGGCAAGCTCGCCGACGGCTGGATCGAGTTCAGCGCGGTCATCCTCGTGGGACTGGCGATGGTCGCCCTGGTGGTCTTCGTCGAACAGGCCCAGCGGCGCATTCCGGTCCAGTACGCGAAGCGGATGATCGGACGCCGGTCCTATGGCGGTACGTCCACGTACATTCCGCTGAAGGTGAATCAGGCGGGTGTGATTCCCGTCATCTTCGCGTCGTCATTGCTCTACATTCCGGCCTTGGTCGCACAGTTCAGCGGGTCGAAGGCGGCGTGGGCGACCTGGATCGCCACCAACTTCACCAAGGGAAATCACCCCGTCTACATCGTTACGTACTTCCTGCTGATCGTTTTCTTCGCCTTCTTCTATGTCGCGATCTCCTTCAACCCCGAAGAAGTTGCCGACAACATGAAGAAGTATGGTGGCTTCATCCCGGGCATCCGGGCTGGTCGCCCGACGGCCGAGTACCTCAGCTACGTGCTCAACCGGATCACGTGGCCGGGCTCGCTGTACCTGGGGCTGATCGCACTCGTACCAACAGTGGCGTTGGTGCTGTTCCAGGCGAACCAGAACTTCCCGTTCGGCGGGACGAGCATCCTGATCATCGTGGGTGTGGGTCTGGAGACCGTGAAGCAGATCGAGAGCCAGCTTCAGCAGCGCAACTACGAAGGGTTCCTCCGCTGATGCGAATCGTCCTCGTCGGACCCCCGGGGGCCGGCAAGGGTACGCAGGCCGCGTACCTCGCCGCCAACCTCGCGATCCCGCACATCTCCACGGGCGACCTCTTCCGCGCCAACATCAGCGAGGGCACACCGCTGGGTGTTCGGGCGAAGTCCTTCATGGACGACGGAAACCTGGTGCCGGACGAGGTCACGATCGGCATGGCCGAGGACCGTCTGGAGCAGCCGGACACGGCCGGCGGGTTCCTGCTGGACGGGTTCCCGCGCAACCTCAAGCAGGCCGAGGCGCTCGACGGCTTCCTCAAGGGCAAGGGCATCGCGCTGGACGCGGTGCTCGACCTGGAGGTCCCCGAGGACGAGGTCGTCAAGCGGATCGCCGGTCGGCGTATCTGCCGCAGCAACTCGGCGCACGTCTTCCACGTCGAGTACCAGAAGCCGGCCACCGAGGGTGTCTGCGACACCTGCGGCGGCGAGCTCTACCAGCGTGACGACGACCACGAGGACACGGTGCGCAAGCGCCTGGAGGTCTACCACACGGAGACCGAGCCGATCATCGACTACTACAAGGGCCAGGACCTGGTCATCACGATCCCGGCCCTCGGCAAGGTCGATGAGGTCACCCGGCGGGCGATGGCCGCGCTGGGCCGCGGCGAGTAGGGCCGCACACACTCCGAATACGGCCGCGATGCCCGGCAGGGCGCCGCGGCCGTATCGTGTACAGGGCGGGCGCGCCCGCGCGGCGGTCGGCCGGCGCGTGAAACGCAGTGTCGTAGTCGTCGGTTCAGGAAGGCGTCAGCCGCCATGGTGGAGATCAAGACCCCGGAGCAGATCGCGAAGATGCGCGAGGCGGGGCTGGTCGTCGCCGCCATCCACGCGGCGACCCGTGAGGTCGCGGTGCCTGGCGCCACGACCAAGGACCTGGACGACGCGGCGCGCAAGGTACTGGCCGAGCACGGTGCGAAGTCGAACTTCCTGGGGTACGGCGGCTTCCCCGCGACGATCTGCACCTCGGTGAACGATGTCGTGGTGCACGGCATCCCCGACGCGGAGACCGTGCTGCGCGACGGCGACCTGATCTCCATCGACTGCGGTGCGATCATCGACGGCTGGCACGGCGACGCGGCGTACACGGCCTTCGTCGGGTCCGGTCACTCCGCGGAGCTGGTCGAGCTCAGCCGGGTGACCGAGGAGTCGATGTGGGCGGGCATCGCGGCGGTCGCCAAGGGCAACCGGCTGGTGGACATCTCCAAGGCCATCGAGGGCTACATCCGCCGCCAGCCGCGGCCGGCCGGCGGTAAGTACGGCATCGTCGAGGACTACGGCGGCCACGGCATCGGATCGCAGATGCACATGGATCCGCACCTGCTGAACTACGTCGACCGCAAGCGTGGCCGGGGCCCCAAGCTGGTGCCCGGTTTCTGCATCGCGATCGAGCCGATGGTCAATCTCGGCACCGCCAAGACGCACGTCCTGGACGACGAGTGGACGGTCAAGTCGAACGACGGCAGCTGGTCCTCGCACTGGGAGCACTCGGTCGCGCTGACCGAGAACGGCCCGCTGGTGCTGACCGCGGTGGACGGCGGCAAGGCCAAACTGGCCGAGCTGGGGATCACCGCCGCTCCGGACCCCCTGGCTTAACGATCACTTTTCGTGGGCAATAATCGTGGATTCGTCTTTTCGTGTGCACTGACGTAGACTGACGCGTCGGCTCTCGTGCATCCGTGTGCCCGCTTCTCGGAGCGGGTGCGGCAGGGGAGTCGATCAAGGTAGCCGATTCGAAAGGCGAAGCGTGGCCAAGAAGCAAGGTGCCATCGAGATCGAGGGCACCGTGATCGAGTCTCTGCCGAACGCGATGTTCAAGGTAGAGCTCCAGAACGGTCACAAGGTCCTCGCGCACATCAGTGGCAAGATGCGGATGCACTACATCCGAATCCTCCCGGATGACCGGGTCGTGGTGGAGCTCTCTCCGTACGACCTGACGCGTGGCCGGATCGTCTACCGCTACAAGTAGATCTTGTCGCCGCCCCGCTCCCGTGGGGTGACGGCACTGACCCGGAGAACCTCACATCCCATGAAGGTCAAGCCGAGCGTCAAGAAGATCTGCGACAAGTGCAAGGTGATCCGCCGTCACGGCCGGGTCATGGTCATCTGCGACAACCTGCGCCACAAGCAGCGCCAGGGCTGACGCACGCCGACCGACCTGCATTTCGCAGTTCTTCGCGCGACGCAATCACATACGTACATACGCAGTCACCCGACCCCCGCATCTGTCGCGTGGGGACGACACCCCCGGCTCGGAGGCCGGGGACCCGGCTCGTAATTCTTCAGAGTCTTACGGGAACGGTGCTGTGGAAGACCTCCGAATAGCCATCAGGAGCCACATCAATGGCACGCCTCGCAGGCGTTGATCTCCCGCGCGAAAAGCGTGTGGAGGTCGCCCTCACCTACGTCTTCGGTATCGGGCGGACGCTGTCCCAGCAGACCCTCGCCGCCACCGGCGTGAACCCGGACACCCGGGTCCGCGACCTGGCCGAGGAAGACCTGGTCAAGATCCGCGAGTACGTGGACAACAACCTCAAGACCGAGGGTGACCTCCGTCGCGAGATCCAGGCCGACATCCGCCGCAAGGTCGAGATCGGCTGCTACCAGGGTCTGCGTCACCGTCGCGGTCTGCCGGTGCACGGTCAGCGCACCAGCACGAACGCCCGTACCCGCAAGGGTCCGCGTCGCGCGATCGCCGGCAAGAAGAAGCCGGGCAAGAAGTAGTCCTCACCGGACGCACTGCGGTGTTCCGGAGGGCGACCTCCAGGTCATCGCAGGTCATCGCGGTCCGAGTAGTAGGACCGACCACCTCCACGGGAGAAATTCATGCCTCCGAAGGGCCGTACGGCCGGCGCCAAGAAGGTGCGCCGCAAGGAGAAGAAGAACGTCGCCCACGGGCACGCTCACATCAAGAGCACGTTCAACAACACCATCGTTTCGATCACCGACCCCACGGGCAACGTGATCTCCTGGGCCTCTGCCGGCCACGTCGGCTTCAAGGGCTCGCGCAAGTCCACCCCCTTCGCCGCGCAGATGGCCGCCGAGTCGGCCGCCCGCCGCGCGCAGGAGCACGGCATGCGCAAGGTCGACGTCTTCGTCAAGGGTCCCGGCTCCGGCCGTGAGACCGCGATCCGCTCCCTCCAGGCCACCGGCCTTGAGGTGGGTTCGATCCAGGACGTCACCCCCACCCCGCACAACGGATGCCGCCCGCCCAAGCGCCGCCGCGTCTGACCAGCTGAAGTAGGAGACAAGACAATATGGCGCGTTACACCGGGGCCGACTGCAAGCGTTGCCGTCGGGAGAAGCAGAAGCTGTTCCTCAAGGGCAGCAAGTGTGAGAGCGCAAAGTGCCCGATCGAGATCCGTCCTTACCCCCCGGGTGAGCACGGACGCGGGCGCACCAAGGACAGCGAGTACCTGCTCCAGCTTCGTGAGAAGCAGAAGTGCAGCCGTATCTACGGTGTCCTTGAGAAGCAGTTCGTGAACTACTACAAGGAAGCGAACCAGAAGTCCGGCAAGACCGGTGAGAACCTTCTGCGCATCCTTGAGACTCGTCTCGACAACGTGGTCTACCGGGCCGGCTTCGCCAAGTCCCGCGACCACGCCCGTCAGCTGGTCCGTCACGGACACATCAACGTGAACGGCCGCAAGACCGACATTCCGTCGGCCCGTGTGGCTGCGAACGACATCATCGAGGTCCGCGAGGGCTCTCGGAACCTGACCCCGTTCGCGGTGGCGCAGGCCGAGGCCGGCGACAGGACCGTTCCGGCCTGGCTGGAAGCGATCCCGTCGAACCTGCGGATCCTCGTGCACTCCCTGCCCGAGCGCCCGGTGATCGACACCCAGGTGCAGGAGCAGCTGATCGTTGAGCTCTACTCCAAGTAGCAGCTCAATGGTCCGGGCGGTACGGAGCCAGTGGCGCCGTACCGCCCGTACCCTTATGTAGTACAGAGGGCGTCAAATAGCGGGCGCCCACGACTGAAGGATCGAAACATGCTGATCGCTCAGCGCCCCTCGCTGACCGAAGAGGTCGTCGACGAGTACCGCTCACGGTTCGTGATCGAGCCGCTGGAGCCGGGCTTCGGCTACACCCTCGGCAACTCTCTGCGTCGTACGCTCCTCTCCTCGATTCCGGGTGCGGCGGTCACGTCCATCCGCATCGACGGTGTCCTGCACGAGTTCACCACCGTGCCGGGCGTCAAGGAGGACGTCACCGACCTCATCCTCAACATCAAGCAGCTGGTCGTCTCCTCGGAGCACGACGAGCCGGTCGTGATGTACCTGCGCAAGCAGGGTCCCGGCCTGGTCACCGCTGCCGACATCGCGCCCCCGGCCGGTGTCGAGGTGCACAACCCGGACCTGGTCCTCGCCACGCTCAACGGCAAGGGCAAGCTGGAGATGGAGCTGACCGTCGAGCGCGGTCGCGGCTATGTCTCCGCCGTCCAGAACAAGCAGGTGGGCCAGGAGATCGGCCGGATCCCGGTCGACTCCATCTACTCGCCGGTGCTCAAGGTCACCTACAAGGTCGAGGCGACCCGTGTCGAGCAGCGCACCGACTTCGACAAGCTGATCGTCGACGTCGAGACCAAGCAGGCCATGCGTCCGCGCGACGCCATGGCGTCGGCCGGTAAGACCCTGGTCGAGCTGTTCGGTCTGGCGCGCGAGCTCAACATCGACGCCGAGGGCATCGACATGGGCCCCTCGCCCACGGACGCCGCCCTGGCCGCCGACCTGGCGCTGCCGATCGAGGAGCTGGAGCTCACCGTTCGGTCGTACAACTGCCTCAAGCGTGAGGGCATCCACTCGGTGGGCGAGCTCGTCGCCCGCTCCGAGGCGGACCTGCTCGACATCCGCAACTTCGGTGCGAAGTCGATCGACGAGGTCAAGGCGAAGCTGGCCGGTATGGGCCTGGCGCTCAAGGACAGCCCGCCCGGATTCGACCCGACCGCCGCCGCCGACGCCTTCGGCGCCGACGACGACGCGGACGCCGGGTTCGTGGAGACCGAGCAGTACTGAGCAGTGCTGGGCAGCACTGAGCAGGACTGGGCCCCTACGGGGTCGTGAATCTTCCGCGGGGCGGCCGCCTCGCGGGAACTGACACCGGTACCTGATACGGCCGGTGCAGCAATGAAGGAGAAACACATGCCGAAGCCCGCCAAGGGTGCTCGTCTGGGCGGCGGCGCCGCGCACGAGCGGCTCATGCTGCGCAACCTGGCCACCGCTCTCTTCGAGCACGGTCGCATCAAGACGACCGAGGCGAAGGCGCGCCGGCTGCGCCCGTACGCCGAGCGTCTGGTGACCAAGGCGAAGAAGGGCGACCTGCACAACCGCCGTCAGGTCATGCAGCTGATCTCGGACAAGAGCGTCGTGCACACGCTCTTCACCGAGATCGGTCCGCGGTTCGAGAACCGCCCGGGTGGCTACACCCGGATCACCAAGATCGGTAACCGCCGTGGCGACAACGCTCCCATGGCCGTCATCGAGCTGGTGGAGGCCCTGACCGTGGCCCAGCAGGCCACCGGTGAGGCCGAGGCCGCCACCAAGCGTGCGGTCAAGGAAGACGCGCTGAAGAAGGACGAGGCCGTTGAGGCCAAGGCCGACGAGGCGCCGGCCGAGGAGTCCAAGGACGCCTGAGGCTGACTGTGTCGCGGACGGGTCCGTTTCCTTTCGGGGGAGCGGGCCCGTTCCGTTTGTCCGGGCGGGTCGGCAGATGTGTGGCGTGCGGGGTGTGAGAGGAGTGCGGTGTGAGTGATGAGGTGGAGCCCGGATACGTCCGGGTGCGGCTGGATCTTTCGTATGACGGGAAGGACTTCTCGGGCTGGGCGAAACAGCGCGAACGGCGCACCGTCCAGGGGGAGTTGGAGACCGCGCTGCGGACCGTGACCCGGTCGCAGGAGACGTATGAGCTGACCGTCGCGGGGCGGACGGACGCCGGGGTGCACGCGCGCGGCCAGGTGGCGCACGTGGACCTGCCGCAGGAGGTGTGGGCCGAGCACGGTGAGCATCTGCGGCGCCGGCTGGCCGGGCGGCTGCCGAAGGACATCCGGGTGTGGCGGGTCGCGGAGGCGCCGTACGGTTTCAACGCGCGGTTCTCGGCCATCTGGCGCCGGTACGCGTACCGGGTGAGCGATCACCCCGGGGGTGTGGACCCGCTGCTGCGCGGCCATGTGCTGTGGCACGACTGGGCACTGGACGTCGCGGCGATGAACGCGGCGTCCCGGGCGCTGCTGGGGGAGCACGACTTCGCGGCGTACTGCAAGCGGCGCGAGGGTGCCACGACGATCCGCACGCTCCAGGAGCTGAGCTGGGTGCGCGGTGCGGACGGGATCGTGACGGCGACGGTGCGGGCGGACGCGTTCTGTCACAACATGGTGCGGTCGCTGGTGGGCGCGCTGCTGTTCGTCGGGGACGGGCACCGGCCGGTGGAGTGGGCCGGGAAGGTGCTGGCGGCGGGGGTGCGGGACTCGGCGGTGCACGTGGTGCGGCCGCACGGGCTGACGCTGGAGGAGGTCGGCTATCCGGCCGACGAGCTGCTGATGGCGCGCAACCAGGAGGCGCGGAACAAGCGGACGCTGCCGGGGCGCGGCTGCTGCTGAGGCGGGAGCGGACGCCCCGGCCGCCGGGCGGGTGGCGCCCCCGGCGGGCCCCGGGGGCCGGCCTGTCGGCCCGGGGCCTGCCCTCCTCCGTCAGGACTGGGACTTGAGCTGCTCTTCCGCGGCCTTCGCGGCCTGGTCCTTGCCGCGCTGGGTGATCCGGCCGAAGGCGTACGAGGCGCCGTCCCGGCCGATCTGCTGGGCCCGGGTCTCGGACTCGGTGACGGCCTTGCCGTCGGTGTAGCCGGAGATCGTGAAGTAGGCGTAGCGGCCGGTGGCGTTGGTGGTCGTACGGCAGCGGGTGCCCTGGCAGAAGGCGGCCGGCACCCCGCCGCCGGCCAGCGGGGCGAGATTGGGCTTGGTCTGGTCCCTGACCTTGGCGGCCTTGGCCGGGGAGGGGAAGACGGCGACGCCGACGGTGACCGCGACGCCGTCCTTGGCGTAGGTGGCGCGCAGCAGCTGCGTGCAGCCGTTGCCGGCGAGCAGGGAGCCGAGCGCGCCCTGGGCGGCGGCGGTGCAGTCCGTGGTGGTGGAGGTCGTCGCGCGCGGGTAGCTGTGCTCGCCGACGATCATGTTCTCGTCGGGGAAGAGGGTGGCGGGGGTGAGCGGCGCGGTGTCCTTCGCCGGGTCGGAGATGTAGTCCCGGGGGTCCGGCGGGGGCGGCACCGAGACGTCGGGGAAGGACGGCTTGCTGTCCGGTTCCTTGGGCAGGTCGGGGGCCGCGGGCAGGGTGGTCCCCGTGCTGCCCTTGCCGCTGGTGATGACGGCGGTGGCGACGATGGCGGCGACCGCGAGCGCCGCGAGAGCGCCGCCGCCGATCAGCAGCCAGCGCCTGCGCCGGGCGCGTGCCGCGCTCTCGTCGGCGAGTGCGTCCCAGTCCGGCGTGGATCCCCCTGGACCGCCGAACGGCCCCCCTTGCCCAAAGCTCATGGCGCGCATCTTAATGCGCTTGGCCGAAAGGGTGGCGGGCGGTGACAATCCAGACCATGGGACATCTGGAGGCCGGACATCTGGAGTACTACCTGCCGGACGGGCGGGTCCTGCTGGGGGACGTGTCCTTCCGGGTGGGGGAGGGCACGTCGGTGGCGCTGGTGGGGGCCAACGGCGCGGGCAAGACGACGCTGCTGCGGCTGATCGCGGGGGAGTTGCAGCCGCACGGGGGGTCGGTGACGGTCAGCGGGGGGCTGGGCGTGATGCCGCAGTTCGTCGGTTCGGTGCGCGATGAGCGGACCGTGCGTGACCTGCTGGTCTCCGTCGCGTCCCCGCGGATCCGGACGGCGGCCGCGGCGGTGGACACCGCGGAGCTGGCGATCATGACCTCGGACGACGAGGCCGCGCAGATGGCGTACGCACAGGCGCTCAGTGACTGGGCGGAGGCGCGCGGCTACGAGGCCGAGACGGTCTGGGACATGTGCACGATGGCCGCCCTCGGCGTGCCGTACGAGAAGGCGCAGTGGCGCCAGGTGCGCACGCTCTCCGGCGGTG
Organism: Streptomyces sp. x-80; assembly: GCF_046549095.1. NCBI lineage: Bacteria > Bacillati > Actinomycetota > Actinomycetes > Kitasatosporales > Streptomycetaceae > Streptomyces > Streptomyces sp. x-80. The sequence continues at coordinate 305,032 of NZ_JAJPWM010000005.1, read as the reverse complement.
AGCAGAAGCGGCTGGTGCTGGAGTCGCTGCTGCGCGGTACGGACGAGGTGCTGCTGCTGGACGAGCCGGACAACTATCTGGACGTGCCGGGCAAGCGGTGGCTGGAGGAGCGGCTGCGCGAGACGAAGAAGACGGTGCTGTTCGTCAGCCACGACCGGGAGCTGCTGGCCCGCGCCGCGGAGAAGATCGTCAGCGTCGAGGCGAGCCCCACGGGCTCCGAGGTCTGGGTGCACGGCGGCGGTTTCGCGACCTATCACGCGGCGCGCAAGGAGCGGTTCGCGCGCTTCGAGGAGCTGCGGCGGCGCTGGGACGAGAAGCACGCGCAGCTCAAGCGGCTGGTGCTGGACATGCAGCAGTACGCGGCGCGCAGCGATGTGATGGCCTCGCGTTACCAGGCGGCACAGACCCGGCTGCGCAAGTTCCAGGAGATCGGCCCGCCGCCGGAGCCGCCGCGCGAGCAGGAGATCACGATGCGGCTGCACGGCGGCCGGACCGGCGTGCGCGCCATCACCTGTGCGGACCTGACGCTGACCGGGCTGATGCAGCCGTTCGACCTGGAGGTCTTCTACGGCGAGCGGGTGGCCGTGCTGGGCTCCAACGGCTCCGGCAAATCGCACTTCCTGCGGCTGCTGGCCGGGGAGGACGTGGCGCACACGGGCGGGTGGAAGCTGGGCGCCCGCGTCGTCCCGGGCCATTTCGCGCAGACGCACGCCCATCCCGAGCTGGAGGGGCGCACGCTGCTGGAGATCCTGTGGACCGAGCACGCCAAGGACCGCGGCAGGGCGATGAGCGCGCTGCGCCGTTACGAGCTGGAGCGCCAGGCGGAGCAGCGCTTCGAGCGGCTCTCCGGCGGTCAGCAGGCGCGCTTCCAGATCCTGCTGCTGGAGCTGTCGGGGACCACAGCGCTGCTGCTGGACGAGCCGACGGACAACCTGGACCTGGAATCGGCGGAGGCGTTGCAGGAGGGCCTGGAGGCGTACGAGGGGACGGTGCTGGCCGTGACGCACGACCGGTGGTTCGCCCGCTCCTTCGACCGCTATCTGGTCTTCGGGCAGGACGGCCGGGTGCGGGAGACGCCGGAGCCGGTCTGGGACGAGCGCCGGGTGGCGCGGAAGCGGTAGCCGGGGCGGCCGGGCGAGGGGGTGGCGCGGCCGTGCTCGTACGGGGGTTCGGGGCGCGTTTTGACCCGGCCGGGGGCGGGCCGGTATTCTGCCAGTTCGTTATGCGTATTGGCTTGCTCTATCTCACGTGAGGGGCCCTTACGCCGGTCCACCAGGCCGATGACCAGCGGCGGACGATCGGGTTGCGTCACCCGTAGTACCGCCAGAGCTGGTGTGATCGACCGTGGTGACCAGTACAGGACCCGTCCTCCCGGCCCTCGCGGGCTCGGGGAGACCCCATCACTGAAGAAGCGAAGGCTACGACCGTGCGTACGTTCAGCCCCAAGCCCGGCGATGTCCAGCGCCAGTGGCACATCATTGACGCGCAGGACGTTGTCCTGGGCCGTCTGGCCTCCCAGGCCGCGTCCCTCCTGAGGGGCAAGCACAAGCCGGTGTACGCGCCGCACGTTGACACCGGTGACTTCGTCATCATCGTCAACGCCGAGAAGGTGCACCTGTCCGGCAACAAGCGGAGCCAGAAGATGGCCTACCGCCACTCCGGCTTCCCGGGTGGCCTGCGCTCCGTCCGCTACGACGAGCTGCTTGAGAAGAACCCCGAGAAGGCCGTCGAGAAGGCCATCAAGGGCATGCTCCCCAAGAACACCCTCGGCCGTCAGATGCTCTCGAAGCTGAAGGTCTACGCGGGCGCCGAGCACCCGCACGCTGCGCAGCAGCCGGTCCCGTTCGAGATCACCCAGGTCGCGCAGTAAGTCCGGCCACCCCCTAAGACGAAAAGAATCTGAGGAGCATCGTGGCCGAGACCACCCCTGAGACCCCCGTCCTCGACGAAGAGACGGCCGTCGAGGAGTACACCACCGAGACCGAGGTCGTTGAGTCGGAGTACACCTCCGAGTCCCTCGCCTCCCGTTTCGGCGACCCCCAGCCGGCTGCCGGCCTGGGCCGTCGCAAGAACGCCATCGCCCGCGTCCGGATCGTTCCGGGCACCGGTCAGTGGAAGATCAACGGTCGCACCCTTGAGGGCTACTTCCCCAACAAGGTGCACCAGCAGGAAGTCAACGAGCCCTTCAAGGTGCTGGAGCTCGACAACCGCTACGACGTCGTCGCCCGGATCTCCGGTGGCGGCATCTCCGGCCAGGCCGGTGCGCTGCGTCTGGGCGTCGCCCGTGCGCTGAACGAGGCGGACGTCGACAACAACCGCGCCCCGCTGAAGAAGGCCGGCTTCCTCAAGCGCGACGACCGTGCGGTCGAGCGCAAGAAGGCCGGTCTCAAGAAGGCCCGCAAGGCGCCCCAGTACAGCAAGCGCTAATCGCGCTCGCTGCGACGGCAGCTCTTGGCGAACGCCCCGGTGGCACTTCCGTGCTGCCGGGGCGTTCGGCTATCCGCGACCAGGGGCGTATACCTGGACTTCAGGTTCTGGTCCAAGCTCATCTACTCGGAGGACACCAGTGGGACGACTCTTCGGCACGGACGGTGTGCGCGGTGTCGCCAATGCGGATCTGACGGCGGAGCTCGCGCTCGGTCTGTCGGTCGCTGCGGCGCATGTGCTCGCCGAAGCGGGCACCTTCGAAGGTCACCGGCCGGTGGCGGTGGTCGGACGCGATCCGCGTGCGTCGGGAGAGTTCCTGGAAGCCGCCGTCGTCGCGGGGCTGGCCAGCGCCGGCGTGGACGTGCTGCGGGTGGGCGTGCTGCCGACCCCGGCCGTCGCGTATCTGACCGGATCGCTCGGCGCGGACCTCGGCGTGATGCTCTCCGCCAGCCACAACCCGATGCCCGACAACGGCATCAAGTTCTTCGCCCGCGGCGGCCACAAGCTCGCCGACGAGCTGGAGGACCGCATCGAGAAGACCTACCGCTCGCACCGCACCGGTGAGCCGTGGGAGCGGCCGACCGGCGCCGGGGTGGGCCGGGTGACGGTCTACGACGAGGGCTTCGACAACTACGTCGCGCACCTGATCGGCGTGCTGCCCAACCGCCTGGACGGGCTGAAGATCGTCATCGACGGTGCGCACGGCGCGGCGGCGCGGGTCTCGCCCGAGGCGTTCGCGCGGGCCGGTGCCGAGGTCATCCCCATCGGCACCGAGCCCGACGGCCTGAACATCAACGACGGCTGCGGCTCCACCCATCTGCGGCTGCTGCGCGAGGCCGTCGTCGAGCACGGCGCCGACCTGGGTGTGGCGCACGACGGTGACGCGGACCGCTGCCTGGCCGTGGACGGCGCGGGCAACGAGATCGACGGTGACCAGATCCTGGCCGTCCTCGCGCTCGGCATGCGCGAGGCCGGTGTGCTGCGCAAGAACACCGTCGTCGCCACCGTCATGTCCAACCTGGGCTTCAAGCTGGCCATGGAACGCGAGGGCATCGAGTTCGTGCAGACCGCGGTCGGCGACCGCTACGTGCTGGAGGAGATGAAGGCGGGCGGCTTCGCGCTGGGCGGCGAGCAGTCCGGGCACGTCATCGTGCTGGACCACGCCACGACCGGTGACGGCACGCTGACCGGTCTGATGCTGGCCGCCCGGGTCGCCGCCACCGGCCGGCCCCTCGGGGAGCTGGCGGGCGTCATGGAGCGGCTGCCGCAGATCCTCATCAACGTCCCGGACGTCGACAAGTCGCGGGTGGCCACCTCGCCCGAGCTGACCACCGCGGTCGCCGAGGCGGAGCGGGAGCTGGGCACGACCGGGCGGGTGCTGCTCCGTCCGTCCGGCACCGAGCCGCTCGTACGGGTGATGGTCGAGGCCGCGGACATCGAGCAGGCGCGGGCCGTCGCGGGGCGGCTCGCGGACGCGGTGAAGTCGGCGCTGGGCTAGCCGGACGGCGCCGGACGGGTGCCTCGCGGGCGGGTTCGCGGCCTTACGGCCGGGAACCCGCCCGTTCGCGTTGGCGGGCCCAGAGATATTTCTGGGTGGCCAGTGTCAGGGCGCCCGCGACGATGATGCCGACGAGGTTCAGCAGCAGCTGCTCCATGGAGTGCCCGGCCTGGCCGTACGCGTGGTAGCTGAACGCGACGGCGGCGTTGGCGGCGGCCGGGACGGTGGTCACGGAGATGGCCACGCCGACCAGGGCGCCGGATTTGGCGGACGTCAGCGAGAGCACCCCGGCGATGCCGGCCAGTACGGCGACGACGAAGGAGAGCCAGTCGGGCCGGTAGATGAAGTTGGTGTTCGGCCGGTCGGCCTTCAGCGCCTCGATGTGGAAGAGGCCGATCGCGTCCATGAAGAGGCTGAAGCCGACCGTCACCGCCATCGCCACCGCGAACCCGACGAGCAGCGCGAGCAGCGAGCGCCAGGCGAGCCGGGGCGCGCGCTGCACCAGCGCCGTACAGATGCCGGCCAGTGGGCCGAACTCCGGTCCCACGGCCATCGCGCCGACGATCAGGACCGCGTTGTCGAGGACCACACCGCAGGCGGCGAGCATCGTGGCGACCGTCAGGAACACCAGGTAGGTGACGGAGAGCGTGGACTCCTCGTGGGTGGCCTCGGTCAGTGACTCCCACAGGACGGCGTCGGCGCCCTCGCCGGGCGCGTCGGCCTCCGCCTGGTCCGCGCGCCGGGAGAGCGAGAGGTCGATGTTCTCCACCGCGATCGAACCGGTCCGGTCCAGGCCCAGTTCGCGCAGTCCGGTCAGCAGGCCGTCGGCGGCCTCCCGGGCCACATCGCACAGCACCACATCGCCCTGCGGGTCGCGGGCGGCTCCGGTCAGCACGGCCAGGTGGGCGGTGCCGACGGTCGTCTCCAGCAGCCGCAGCACGTCCGGTGTGCGGTCGGCGGGGACGATCAGGCGCAGGTGCAGCACGGTGGCACGGCTCCCGGGGGCGGTGGGTCGGTCGGCGCCGGCGGGCCGGCGTTCAGAGCTTGCGCAGCGACAGCCGCTGCACCTTGTGGTCGCCGCTCTTGCGCAGCACCAGGTTGGCGCGGCCGCGGGTGGGCGCGACATTCTGCTGGAGATTGGGCTTGTTGACGGTGCGCCAGATCATCCGGGCGTACTCCAGCGCCTCCTCCTCGGAGACCTGGGTGTACTTGCGGAAGTACGAGAACGGGTTCTGGAAGGCGGTCTCGCGCAGCTTGCGGAACCGGCCGAGGTACCACCGCTCGATGTCCTCGGTGCGCGCGTCGACGTAGACGGAGAAGTCGAAGAAATCGGCCAGGCCCAGGCGGGTGCGGCCGTCCTTGCCGGGCAGCGCCGGCTGGAGGACGTTCAGGCCCTCGACGATGAGGATGTCCGGGCGGTGCACGGTCAGCCGCTCGCCGGGCACGATGTCGTAGATCAGGTGCGAGTAGACCGGGGCGGTGACCTCGGCCTTGCCGGACTTCACATCCGCGACGAAGCGGGTCAGGGCCCGGCGGTCGTAGGACTCCGGGAAGCCCTTACGGGACATCAGGCCGCGCTCTTGCAGCTCGGCGTTGGGGAAGAGGAACCCGTCGGTGGTGACCAGCTCGACGCGCGGGTGCTCGGGCCAGCGGGCCAGCAGCGCCTGGAGGAGCCGGGCGGCGGTGGACTTGCCGACCGCGACGCTGCCCGCGACCCCTATGACGAACGGGGTGCCGGGCTGCGCGCCGTGGCCGCCGCCCGCGTCACCGAGGAAGGTGTTCAGCGCGCCGCGCAGACTGCTGGTGGCGCCGACGTAGAGGTTGAGCAGGCGGGAGAGCGGGAGGTAGACGTCGCGCACCTCGTCGAGGTCGATGACGTCGCCGAGGCCGCGCAGCTTTTCGACCTCCGCCGCGGTCAGCGGCAGCGGGGTCTTCTCGCGCAGGGCGCTCCACTCCGCACGCGTCAGATCGACGTACGGGGAGCTGTCGGCGCGGCGTCGTTGCTGCGGCTCTGTCGTGAGGGGCACGCGCCCATTGTGCGCAGGCGCGTCGCGCGGCTCATATCGGGGTGGTCCCTGTGCGGGGCGCGGGTTCCCGTACGCCGCGCCGGGGGGCGCGGGCCGGGGCGTACGCCGCCCGGCGTGTCGGTAACCGGTGTACCCGGCGGATGTTCGCCGGTACGGTCGGCGGCGGGGACGGCGCCGGTACGGGCCGGATGAGGCGACGGCGCCGGGTACGGCCCGGCTGAGCAACATGACGAATATGGGGGTGGGCGTGCGACCGCGCCTGTCAGGGCTGCTGCGCAAGGCGGCCCGCGGTGGGAACCGGTCCCCGGGCAACGGCCCGGGGGCGGCTGGGACGAGGAAGACGGCCGGGGACGCGACGACGGACGCGCCGGCGGCCCGGGTCCACGCCGAGCTGGCCGAGGAACTGCCCGACGAGGACCTGGGGGAGGACCTCGCCGACTTCCTGGAGCACTACGAACCGGGCAGCCGGCCCGGCATGGACGAGGACGAGGAGGCGGAGTTCCTGGAGACGGTCCGGGGGGCACTCGACCGGATCGAGCGGGGGTACTGAAGGGGACGGGTGCGGGTGCGGGTGCCGCCGGGCGCCGGTGACCCGCGGCCGTCGCCGCCTGTCAGCCGGCGGCCGTCGCCGTCGACAGTTGATCGCCGACTGCGGACCGCTGGCTGCCGGCCGCCGATCGATCGCCGACCGCTGACCGTCGACTGCCGACGGTGGGCGGCTCGCCGACCACCGGCTGCCTACCGCCGGCCGTCGCCCGTCACATCCGTTGCCGGATCAGGTCCTCCAGGGACCCCTGCGGCAGTTCGCCCGCCGGGGTGAGCTTGTCGACCGCCCGCGGAAGTGTCGCGGCGATGCGGTCGGCGGCCTCCTCCGGGGAGACGCCGCCCTGCTGGGCGACGTGGTCGAGTGCCTGATAGGGCAGGGCCTGCGCGATCTCGGGACCGCTGATGGACCGGTTCGCGCCCGTCCCCACCCAGGACTGGACCTGGTCGGCCATCCCGCCTTCCCGCAGCTCGGCGAGGAGCCCGTCCAGCGGATTCCCGCCGCCACCGGTGGTCCCGGCGCCCCCGACCGCATCGAGCAGCGTCCCGAGCAGCCGGCCCGAGCCGTCGCCGAGCAGTGCGTCGAGCAGACTGCCCAGGTCATTGCCTGCCATGGGTATCGCCTTTCCTGGTACGGGACGGTGACACCGAAGCCCTACCCCGCGCACACGGGCCCGGCGGGAGGGGGTGCGCAGGTTCACCCGTACGCCGCCGCGGGGAGTACGGGCCCGCACCGCGGCAGGCCCGGCCCGGCCTGCCGGGCTCGGCCGCCGCCCGTGGACCCGCCCCCGCCGAGCCATGGCGGAGCCCCGTAAAAACGCCGAGCGGTCCTGACGCCGGACCGGCTACAGTCGAAAGGGCGGCAGACCCATCGGGGCCCGCCGTACCACCGAAGCGATCAACGGATCGGGAGTCATGGTCTGCACCGTGGGGGCGCGAGCTATCTGCGTCGAGCTGGAGAACTGAGAACCCTCTCAGTCCCCGTTCTCGGCCCGGCTCGGCGTGTGCTCTTCCCCCACCTGCCACGACTCTTCCGTGAGGCCATGCAGCCATGCGCGCGACGCAGATCCGCGAGACGTTCACCGACTTCTTCACCTCCCGCGGCCACCACCAGGTCCCGTCCAGCCCCCTGGTCCCGGACGACCCCACCCTGCTGCTGACCAACGCCGGGATGAACCAGTTCAAGCCCTATTTCCTCGGTGAGACCCCGCCCGCCTTCCCCCGCGCCACCAGCATCCAGAAGTGCGCGCGGACCTCCGACATCGACAACGTCGGCCGCACCAACCGGCATGCGACGTTCTTCGAGATGATGGGCAACTTCTCCTTCGGCGACTACTTCAAGGAAGACGCCATCGCGTTCGCCTGGGAGCTGCTCACCGAGGGCTACGGCCTGGCGCCGGACCGGCTCTGGATCACCGTCTACGAGGACGACGACGAGGCCGAACGCCACTGGCGCCGCATCGGCGTCCCCGCCTCCCGTATCCAGCGCCTCGGTATGGCGGACAACTACTGGTCGATGGGCGTCCCCGGCCCCTGCGGACCCTGCTCGGAGATCAACTACGACCGTGGCCCCGCCTTCGGCAGGGAAGGGGGGCCCGCCGTCGACGGCGAACGCTACGTGGAGATCTGGAACCTGGTCTTCATGCAGTTCCGGCGCGGCGAGGGCGACAAGAAGGGCGCCTTTCCCATCCTCGGCGAACTCGCCACCAAGAGCATCGACACCGGCCTGGGCCTGGACCGGCTCGCCGCGATCCTCCAGGACGCCGAGAACGTCTGCACCACCGACCTGCTGCTGCCCACCCTCCACACCGTCCAGCGCCTCGCCGGCCGCGACTACCCCGGCCGGGGCGAGGAGAAGGTCTCCTTCCAGGTCGTCACCGAGCACGCCCGCTCCATCGCCTTCCTCATCGCCGACGGCGTGCTGCCCGCCAAGGACGGCCGCGGCTACGTGCTGCGCCGGCTGATGCGCCGTGCCGTCCGCCACGCCCGCCTCCTGGGCATCGACGGGCCCGTGCTGCCGGCCGTCACCGCGAGCGTGATCGCCCATCTCGGCGGGGTCTGGCCCGAACTGACCGCGCAGGCCGCGCTGATCGAGCGGGTCGTCACGAGCGAGGAGGAGTCCTTCACCCGCACCCTGGCCCAGGGCACCCGGCTGCTGGACGCCGCGATCAGCCGTACCCGAGAGACCCGGTCGGCCGCGCTGCCCGGCGAGACCGCCTTCGAGCTCGCCGATACCTACGGCTTCCCCCTCGAACTCACCGTCGAGGCCGTCCGGGAGGCCGGCCTGACCGTCGACGAGGACCGGTTCGCCGCCCTGCTGGCGGAGCAGCAGAAGCGCGCGAAGGCCGGCGGCAGGGCCCGGACCGCCGAGGCGCTCAGGAAGCGGGACACCTACCGTGAGCTGGCCGCCGGTCTGCCGCGGACCGAGTTCCTCGGCTACGACCACCTCACCGCCGAGACCACTGTGCGGGGCATCGTCCGGGACGGCGCGGTGGCCCGCACCGCCCCCGAGGGCACCGAGGCCGAACTCGTCCTGGACCGCTCACCCTTCTACGCCGAGGCCGGCGGCCAGATCGGCGACACCGGCACCCTGACCACCCGCGACGGCGCCCGGCTGCGGATCACCGACACGCACTACGGCCTGGACGGTTTCCGGGTCCACACCGCCCGCGTCCTCGAAGGCGAACTCCGTACCGGCGACAGCGGCGTCGCGGTGGTGGACGGCGACCGCCGCAAGGGGCTGATGCGCGCGCACTCGGCCACCCACATCCTGCACGCGGTCGTCCGGGCCACCCTGGGCGACCACGCCCGCCAGCAGGGCTCCCTCGTCGAGCCGGACCGGCTCCGTTTCGACTTCGCGCACTTCTCCGCCGTCGGCCCCGACCAGCTCGCCCGGATCGAGGCGGCCGTCAACGGTCACCTCCTGGACGATCCGGAGGTGCGGGCCTGGTACGCCGGCCGCGCCGAGGCCGAGGCCGTGGGCGCGCTCGCCCTGTTCGGGGAGAAGTACGGCGACACCGTCCGGATCGTCGACATCGGTGACTTCTCCCGTGAGCTGTGCGGCGGCACCCATGTCGCGCACGGCTCCCAGATCGGCACCTTCCGGCTGCTCGGCGAGTCCTCCATCGGCTCCAGCCTGCGCCGCGTCGAAGCCCTCACCGGCCACCAGGCCCGCCACCACCAGGACACCGAACGCCGCCTGCTGGCCGAGCTGACGGGCCTGCTCGGTGCGCGTCCCGCCGACGCCCCCGCGGCCCTGCGCAAGCGCCTGGACGCCCTGGCCGACGCCCAGGCACAACTGGCGAAGGTGCGGGCCGAAGAACTGCGGCAGCGGGCCGAGCAGCTCGCCGGCCGGGCCCGGCCGGTCGGCGCGGGCCGGCTCGTCGCGCGGCGCGTCACCGGCGTTGCCCCGGACGAACTGCGCTCTCTCGCCGCCGAGGCCCTCCGCCGCGTCCCGCACGGCCCGGCCGTCGTGATCCTCGGGGCCGACCACGACGGCAAGGCCCTCCTCGCCGCCGCCGTCTCGCCCGACCTGCACCGGGGCGGTACCGAGGCCGGTGAGCTCCTCACGGCGGCGGCCCGCATCGTCGGCGGCGGCTCGGGCGGGCGCGGCCCCCTCGCCAGCGCCGGCGGACGCCGCCCCGAGCATCTCGACGAGGCCCTCGACCAGGCGGCCCGGCAGGCGGCCGGGCTGCTCGGCGACGCCTCCGCGGGGGCCGACGGCTCCTGAACGGCGGCCGGGTCGTCGCCCACCTGGCCGCCGGTCTGCCGCGGGGTCCGGTCCCGGTGCGCCGGGGCCGGGGCCGGCCCGTGCGGGGCGATCCGTGCGGGGCGGGCCGCGTGCTGCTGCGCGGGCCGGTCAGGATCCGTATCCATTCACTGATCGGCCTGATTGGTCATCATGGATACGATCGTATGGTTTACGATCGCATTCCATATGGCGTCCATGCGGCGAATGGAGATGCGATGAGGATCCTGGCTCTCGGCGGCGCCGGAGCGATGGGGGCCGTGGCGGTGCGCGTGGCGGCCCGGCTCCCCGGTGTCACGGAGATGGTGGTGGCCGACAGAAACCTGGCGGCGGCCCAGGCGCTGGTGGGCCGGCTCGCCGGTACCGCCGAGGTGCCGGTGCGGGCGCTCACGGTGGACGTGACCGACACCACCGCGCTGCGCACCGCACTTGAGGACGCGGATGTCGTGCTCAACACCGTCGGCCCGTACTTCCGCTTCGGCATGACCGTGCTGCGGTCCGCGATCACGGCCAGGACCCACTACCTGGACATCTGCGACGACTGGGAGCCGACCCTGGAGATGCTCGCCCTGGACGAGGACGCGCGGGCCGCCGGGGTCTGCGCCGTCGTGGGCATGGGCGCCAGCCCCGGTGTCAGCAACCTGCTGGCCGCCCGCGCCGTCCGGCATCTGGACCACGTCCAGGACCTGTACACCGCCTGGCCCGTCGACGTCACCAGCGGCTGGGACGACGACGAACAGATGAGTGACGCCGAAGGGCGCCCCACCGCGGCGGCCGTGCACTGGATGGAGCAGATCAGCGGGGAGGTGGCGGTGATCAGCGGCGGGCAGCTGGTCCAGCGGCGGCCGCTCCTGCCGGTCGCCCTCGACGTCTCCCCGGGAAACTCCGGCACGGCCTACACCGTCGGGCACCCCGAGCCGGTCACCCTGCACCGCAGCTTCCGCCCGGCCGGCGAGGCCGCCAATCTCATGGTCGTCACCCCGGGCACGGTGGCCTACCTGGACGTCCTGCGCCGCGACATCGACGCCGGCAGACTCACCGGCGAGACCGCCGCGGCCGATCTGGTCAGGCCCTCGTTGTCCCGCGCGCTGCGGGCCACGGCGGGTGCCGTGACGCGCAAGGGGCCCGGGTCGCTGCCGCCGTTCTTCGCCGTCGCCAGGGGCACCCGGAACGGCGGCCCGCTCACCGCGCTGGCCCGGCTCGCCGATACGCCCGGTGCCACGGCACTGGTCAACGACATGGCGGCGGCGACCGGGATCCCCCTGGCGCTGGGGCTCGCGCAACTGCTGGACGGCACCGCCCGCCGACCCGGCGTGCACCCGCCGGAGACCGCCGTCGACGCCGAACGGTTCTTCGCCGACCTGGCACGCCAGGTGCCCGGCCTCGCCGACGGCGACGGTGCTCCCGACGGCGTGGCCATCACCGTGACGCAGGCCGGGTGAACGGCTGGGTGAACGGGCGAGTGAACGGCCGGGTGAACGGGTGGGACGACAGGGCATCGGCAGCGGCCCCCCCCGGTGCTGCTGCACGGTCCGGGACGCAGCCCGGCGGACCGGGGGCCGCTCCTGGCGGCCCCGCCCTGCCACCGCGTGCTCGCCGCCGGCCTCCCGGGGCTCGGGAGGTCACCGCCCCTGCCGGACCGGCGGCTCACGTCACCGGCCGGGCACGTCGAAGGGGCCGGGCCGTGGTCCCGGCCCCGGCTCGCTCACGCGCTCACGCGCTCACGCGCTCACGCCCGCTCGCCGGTACGCCAGGCACGGGCATGCGCGAGGATCAGCGCGACCACCTCATCCTTCGCCTGGGCGTAGTAGTTCATGTCCTGCCACTCCCGCTCGGCGAGTTCGCGCTTCTTCGCCGCGTACACCTCCCGGTCCGTCAGGTCGTGGCGGAGCCAGTCGCGCAGATCGCGGTAGTCCTGGATCTCCTGCGCGCCCTCGCCGTAGACGTGCAGATGCACGTCGCGCTCGGGGGTGCGCAGCATCCGGTGGCCGGCCTCGCGCACCCGTAGGACGAATCCCTCCGCCACGAGTGCCGGCACGAAAGCGTCCTCGTCGGCGGCGTCCTCGACGATCAGCAGCATGTCGATGATCGGTTTCGCCGCCAGCCCGGGGACCGACGTGGAACCGATGTGCTCGACCCGCGCCGTCTCCCCGAGCGCCCGGCGGACCCTCGCGGCGAGGGCGCCGAACCGGTCGGCCCAGTGCGGATCCGGGTCCACCACCACGATCCGCGCGGGCTCACGGCCCCCGATCAGGACCTGGTCGAGATAGTCGTCGTCATACGAAGTACCCATCGGCCGACCCTATGCCGCCCTGATCGGGGCCGTGTTGCCGGGACGGTACGCGGGTGCGGGGGAGCGTCTGGCGGCGGCCGGGACGGACAGCGCGATCAGTGCGCTCACCGGGCGGACTTCCGGCCCGCGCGATCAGTGTGTTCACCGGGCTGACCTCCGGCCCGCGCGACCTGCCGGGGCTCCGCTCCGGCACCCCCGCGTGCCGTACCCTTCACACGCCCGGAAGGCCCACCATTCCACGAGCAGAACGGATTCCCCCCGCATGTCGGCACCAGACGTCCAGGTCCCCACCCGGACGCTCGTCGAGGCCCTGATCCGCACCGACCACACCGTCGATACCGGTGAGCTCTATGCCACCGCCGACCTGCTCGGGATGAGCGATCAGCAGGTGCGGCTGTGCATCAAGCGGCTGGTCACCGAGGGGCGTTTCACGCAGGAGGGCAGGGGGCGCAAGGCCCTGCTGCGCGCCGCCGGCGCCACCGCGCGGTCGCTGGGCCCCGACGTCGAGTTCGTCGCCTACGCCTTCCAGCAGGACGCGGGGCTGATGCCCTGGGACGGCACCTGGCATCTGGTCGCCTTCGCCGTGCCCGAGAGCATCCGCACCGCGCGCGACGCCCTGCGGACCGCGCTCACCCGGCTCGGCGGCGCCCCCGTGCAAGGCGGCCTCTACGTCAGCGCCAACAGCTGGGAACCGTACGTCGAGGAGCAGGCCCGCCCTCTCGACGTCTTCGGCCACCTCACCTTCCTCACCACCCGTGACCTGCGCCAGGGCGATGAGCGCGATCCCGTCGCACTCGCCCGCGCCCTGTGGCCGCTGGACGAGATCGCCGAGCGCCATCACCGCCTCGCCGCCGTCGTCCGGCCGCGGCTGCGCCGGCTGACGGAGGACGCCGGTCTGACGGCCCCCGAGCGGCTGAGCATCGCGGTCGAACTGGCCGCCGAGTTCTCCCGCGCCATGGAACACGACCCCCTCCTCCCGCCCGAACTGCTCCCGCAGCCCTGGCCCGGCACCCAGGCGCGGGAACTCGTCGCGCGGTGCTGGTCGCTGCTGGACACGTACGAGGAGGAGGGCGAGGGAATCAGCCTCTTCCAGCTCTACCGGGACGTGGTTCCCCCGGCGGCCGCCGGGGGGTGACGGCCGCGACGGCGCCAGGGGACACCCGGAACGGCGCGCCGCGGGCGTGCGCGGACCTTCGCCGTGTGGCGCGTGCCGGTTTTGGAGCCACACCCCCGTCAAGGACGGCACGGCTCAAGGGCGTCAGCTCGCGCAGGCTCCGCCAGGAGTACCCGGAACTGGTCCGGCACTACTGGCGGGCACAGCGTCTGTGGTCCGGCTCATGCTTCGCCGGGTCAGTGTGCGGGGCTCCGCCCTCGATCGGCCGTCAGTACATTGAGCAGCAGAATCGGCTGCTCTGATCTGCCGGTCAGGGCAGCGTTCAGTATCGCTTCACCACCGGGCTGAAGCCCGGTGCACTGCGATGAGTACCGGTAGACGCCCGGCGGCAGGTTTTCGTAGATGCCGGTGTTTCTAACGGGGTGAAGTAGAGCCAGTGGGGCGGTCGTTTTGGGAGCCGCTTGCACGCTGTGATCATTGATCACGGTCGTGTCAGGAAACCCGTGTGTACAGGTCGCGTGAGTGGGTCTTTGAGCGGATCCGCCGGGATCGTCGGCTGGATCCGGCGGTGTCGGGGCTGGTGCTGGCTCAGCGGTACAAGGTGTCGCGGAACACGGTGGCGAAGGCGCTGTCGTGCCCGGTGCCGGCGAGGCGGAAGAAGCCGCCGCCGAGGAAGAGCGTGCTGGAGCCGGTGAAGGGCTTCATCGACGCGATGCTGCGCGAGGACCTTGAGGTGTGGAGGAAGCAGAAGCACACCATCGACCGGATCCTTGAGCGGCTTGCGGGTGAGCACGATTTCGAGCTCGCCGCGTACTCCACGGTGCGGGATTACGTGGCAAAGCGGCGTCCGGAGCTGGCCCTGGCGAAAGAGGGGCGCCGCCCGCTGCTGGGGCCGCTGCCCGCGGACGGGTACGACTGCGGGATCGATCTGACGCCGGTGGTGGCCCGCAACGGGCGGGGCACGGTGCGCCAGTGCCACTACTCGGTGCCAGCGAAGTTCATCGGCGCGAAGGTGCGGGTGAAGCTGCGGGCGAATGAGCTGTGGGTCTTCGACGGCCGCCATGTCGTCGCCCGGCACCCGAGGCTGACCAGGCGTTACGCCTATCACGACATTCTGGACCACTATCTGGAGATCCTGCTGGTCAAGCCGGGTGCGTTCGGCGGGGCCGCGGCTTTGGTGCAGGCCAGGGCGGAGGGCGGTTTCACCAAGGTGCACGAGGCGTTCTGGGCCGCGGCGAAGACGAAGGCCGGGCAGCGGAGGGCACCCGGATACTGATCGAGGTGCTGTTGCTGCACCGGCAGCTGCCCGCCGCGGTGGTCGTCGCCGGATCGACCACCGCGCTCAGGGTCGGCTCGGTGAGCAGACCTGGTCGCGATCGAGGCCCGCAAGGCCAGCGCGGTGAAGACACCGGCATCCCTCCAGGCCCGGAAGCGGCCGTAGACCGTCGGCCAGGGACCGGACTCACAGGGCATCTCCCGCCGCTGGGCGCCGGACCTGAACCGCCAGATCACCCCCTCGAACTGGTCCCGCAGCCGCTCGGGTACGGGCCGAACCCGCCGATCGGCAGACAGGGCTCGATGAACGTCCGTTGCCCGCCGCTCAGTTGCCTACGCGTCACACCCAGCGTCTACCGGCCCCCCGTCCGCGTACGGGGACGGGACCTGAAGTTTGATCGCAACACAGGCCCAAGCGGAAGAACCAGACTGTCACGGGGCGGTCGCAATCTGGGCTAAGTCCCGTCAATTCGACTCTCTAGTGTGCCGGTGCCGGAGGTACGCAACGTGAAGGAGATCGGGACATGTATGCAGGAAAGAGGTTCGGCAGCGCGGTTCTCTGCGGCGCGGTCGTGCTGGGAGGATCGGTGCTCGCAAGCGTTCCGGCCGGTGCGGCGCAGGCCCCGGGCAAGGACTTCGACGTGAGCTCTTACAAAGTGAAGCTCGATTACCGCCCCGAGGCCAAGGAGCTGTCAGGGATCACGGACATCAACGCGAAGGCCGACCAGGATCTCGACACTCTGCGGCTCGGCCTGGTCTTCCCCACGGAGAGTGTCGAGGTCGACGGCGTGAAGGCCGGTTTCGAGACGAATCCGGACGACCCTTACGACTCCTCCCTCACCGTCCGTCCGGCACGGAAGATCGAACGCGGCCAGGAGTTCACCGTCCGGGTGAAGTACGCGGGTGCCCCAGAGGGGGCCAGGTTGTTCGGCACCACGGACGGCGGGTTGATGAGCATGGAGAACACCCCCTGGTTCGCCTCCCATGCGGGTGTCATGGACCGGGCCTCACTGAAGGTGTCCGCTACGGTGCCCGCCGGCTGGTCGGCGATGTCCAACGGCACCAAGACAGACACCGAGCACACCGGTGACCGGGACACCTATCACTGGGCCACCACACAGGACCTGGACGCCCTCAAGGAATCGGTCATCAGTATCGGCCCGTGGGAGATCGAGGAATCCCGGCTGAAGGACGGCAAGCCCGTCTACACCGCCTACGGCAAAGGGCTGAAGGCGAAGGCCGCCCCCTACGTGGCCAAGCAGCAGGAGATCATCGACTTCCTCGCCCAGAAGTTCGGCACGCCCTACCCGTTCTCCTCGCTGGGCACCTTGTTCGCCGAACCGGCGGACGAGAACTATCCCTTCCTGGCGACTCAAGGAAGGGTCCACTTCTCAGCTCCATTGCAGTACTGGGACGAGCCGGCCTATGCGCACGAGTGGACACACCAGTGGTTCGGGATGGCAGTGTCCGGTGGTGACGCCCCGGCCGATGCGATCACCACCGAGTCCGTCGCCCAGTACGCGGCGTGGCTGTGGGACGAACACAACGGGAAGGACATCGACGCCCGCTACCGGAGCGAGATCCTTGAGCGCAAGGACGACGCGAAATGGTGGGCCGACAACACCCTCGACGGGATGGGTGCGTACAGCAAGGGCAGCTACTTCCTGCACGCTCTCCGGCATCAGATCGGCGCCGAGAACTTCGACGCCGTACTGAAGAAGTGGCAGACCGAGAATGCCGGAGAGGTACGCGGCTGGGAGGACATGGCGCGGATGTTCACGCAGGTGTCCGGGCAGGACCTCACCGAGTTCTTCGCCCAGTGGAGGGGCGACAAGGTACCTGAGGACAAGTACCTGATGCCGGGAACGCTTCCCAAGCCCTGATCACCGGGCCAGGCTCTGCCAACTACGGCGTCCGTCCGCGAGGGTGCCCGCCCCGACCACCAGACCCGCGGTGCTGACAGCCAGAAGAACCAGAGGTATTTCGCACACCCCATACACAGCGGTTCACCGAACCCGGCACTGGGAAGCCGGACACTCGGTCCGGAAAGAGGCCGTCGACGAGGACCTCAGCCGAGGCACCTCGTCGACGGCCCGCTCCACAGACCAAGCAGTACTGATCACAACAACCACAGGCCCTAGGGGCTCGGTGCGTCCAGACAACGTCCGAGCTACGGAGAGGCCCTGACGGGGCCGGGCCCTTCTGAACCGCGCCTGTCAGGGACACGGGGCAGCCGGGCCCGGGACCGCCAAGCCATCGGTTCACGTCCGTATCGCATCCGCGGACACTCCCACACCGCCCGGCGTCATGCGATGTCACCTGATAGGGGTGGCTCCCGTTCCCACCGCTGATCACGAACCGAGGGGAAGCGCTCGTACCTCCCCGCCCGAGGAGGGCGGGGAAGCCTCTGATGGGACGCCGGTGGAAGGGGCTTGGCCTATCGGTGTTCCACGCGGTTGATCGTGAGATGCGCCCACACGGTCTTGCCGGGGTCGCGTGGCCGGACGCCCCAGTTCTCGGACAGTGCGTCGACGATGAGCAGGCCCCGGCCGGAGAGGTCGTCCGGGCCGGGCTTCCGGAGTTCGGGCATCTGCCACTGGTAGGAGTCGGAGACCTCCAGGATCAGGAGGCCACCTCGGCGGCGCAGGCCCAGGTCGAAGAACTCGCCTGTTCCCCTGGCGTGGTTGATGACGTTTCCCGTCAACTCACTTGTGATCAGGGCGGCGACGTCAACGAGGCCGCCGAGCCTCCACTCCTTCAGGAGCGTTTCGACGTGGTGGCGAGCTGCGGGTACGGAGCTCCTGCGGATCCGGAACCTCGTCACGTGCGTGCGCCCGGACATATGTCCCCCAAGGGTGGTGGGCAGGCGGAACCTTGATCACTCACGGTTTCGTTGTGATGGCACGGAGTGATGTGACTGAAGCTAGAGGCGCGGTGGGGCAACTTGCAAGTCCTCGGTAGGTGTAAATTTACGAGCTACTCGGAGTCTCAACAGCCTGGTGTGCGTGGTCAGTTACCGTGCATCCTGGAAGCGGAAGACAGGGAGACGGCATGCCCGCAGGTGGGAAGCCCACAGTGCGTAGTCGGCGGCTCGGCGCGGCCCTCAAGCGGTACCGGCTCGCCGCTCATCTCGACCAGGAGCATGCGGCCGAGGCGCTCGGCTGTTCCACGGCGAAGGTCAGCCGCGTCGAAGCGGGCATCAGTGCGTCGCGCGTCGGTGATGTGCGGGTCCTGCTGGACCTCTACGGCGTGGACGACGCCAACGTAAGGGTGCATTTGGAGCACCTCGCCCGGGTGAGCAACAAGCGTGGCTGGTGGCTCGACTACGCAGGCATGGTCAGCGATGAGCATGCCGATCTGATCGCGCTGGAGACCGACGCGTCGTACATCCGGACGTGGCAACCGCTCTTCATTCCTGGACTGCTGCAAACGCCCGGCTACTTCAAGACGCTTGTCGGCGCCAGCCTGACAGTGCACTCGCCCGAGACCATCGAAAAGGCTATGGCGGTCCGGCGGGAGCGTAAACGGGTCATTGAAGAAGCCGGATCACATTTCGCCGCGGTCGTCTGGGAGCCGGCGCTGACCGCCCCCATGCCGTCAAGGGAAGTGCATCGGGAGCAGTTGATGTACGTCCTCGACACTGCCCGGCGGCAGAACGTCACGGTGCAGATCCTGCCGTATTCGGAATGGAGTGCCGCACACATGGCGTCGCACTTCGTCCTGTACTCGTTCGGGCCCGAGCCTGCTCCTGAAGCCGTCGCGTTCGACAGCACGACGAGCACCGTGATCATTGAGGACTTGGAAGACGTGGCCAAGCATGCGCGGATCTTCGAAGCGCTCCGGTCGGCCGCGTTGAGTCCGAAGCAAAGCCTGGTGTTCCTGGAGAAAGTGATAGCGGGTATTCCGAAGGGTGAGGGGTGACATCGATGAAGTCTCGGGACATCGTCACTGAATTCGTCAAGGCCAGTGCGTCGCAGGGGATAAATCAGGAATGTGTGGAGGTGGCTGTGACCGCCGACGGCGGCCGCGCCGTCCGGGACAGTAAGGATCGCGACGGTGGGACGCAGTTCCACGCGTCCGCCGCCTGGGGTGCGTTCGTCGTCGGCGTGAAGGCCGGAGCGTTCGACCGGTGACTTTCATGGGGAACGGCGCCACCGCGGAGAACGGGGGAGCGTGAGCAGGCGGGGGATGGCCACGGTCTCTGTGTTGGCGTCGTGCTCCTGGGGGCGTCCAGCGAATGTGACCCTCTCCATCCCGAGTGGCCAGTTTGCTGAATTTCTTTGGAAGCGAGAAAGGTGCGCTATGAAGAACCGAGAACTCGTGACCGCATTCAAGAAGGCCAGTGCTTCCTCAGGGCCGACCAATGACTGCGTAGAAGTCGCGCACACCGCCGACGGCGGCCGCGCCGTCCGGGACAGTAAAGACCGCGACGGTGGGACGCAGTTCCACGCGCCCGCCGCCTGGGCCGCGTTTGTCGGCGGGGTGAAGGCCGGAGCGTTCGAGGCGTAGTGATGGTCACGCGCGAGTGGCGGGGGCTGCATGTCGACTTCGAGGGGCGTCTGCGGGCGCTCTACGTCGATGCCTGTGGATTCCGGCCGACGGACGCGGGGCTCATCGCACTCTGAACCGGAGGCGCGGGTGGGGGAGCGGGGCCGCCCGCCGGTGCCCGCACTGCTCGCGGGAGTCCTCTCCGATGCGGTTGATCAGCCGCTCACGCCCAGTGATCTCGGCCTGGCGTCCGTCGGCCCGGTGCTCGGCAGAATCCAGCTCCCCATGCTGACCGGGACGGACGGGTCGGCGGAGGCCGAGCCTGGAAAAGGCCGCTGCAAAAACGGCCTCGGCTCATGCCTGGGACGCCGGGAACGCTCCGTCCGCGGGCCGCAAATCACGTGGAAGATCTCCCGGACGGACAGCACGGACCTCCTGGTCCGGAGGGCTTAATTCCCCCGTACGGCAACCTGAGTCCAGACCAGCCCGCGAGTGGGGTGCCCCGCCGTTCGAGGGCCACCCGACTTTGGCCGCCGTGGGGTTTCCGGCCATCGGTTCGACGCCCGCCACTGCCAGGAAGCGGCGGCCGGCGCACAAGAGCGCCGGCGCGATCACACCCTGACGCGTCGTGCTCACATCCGACGGACTCCGCATGAGCCCCGCTGAATCACCTGGCACCTGGCTGCCGTTCGACCACGTTCTCCTCACCGGCATCACGGCTATCCCCGGTCGCCACGAGCTGATGCTGCCGTACAGCGTGTGTGCCCCCTTGCTGCCGACCGGACCAGCCGTTCCCTGGCCGGCGGTAGCGATTCGGCATCTCTCCTCAGGATCACCTGTGCCATTGCGGGTCACCTCCTACTTGGCATGGGGAAGGATTGAGACGTTCCGAAGGAATTAACGTTTCTGCTGATCAGAGGCTTCGGAACCGCACTGGTCGCGCACATATTGCAACCGTCAAGCGGTATCTGAAAGCGGCTCGATGCCATTAGGAGAGGTCAGAATCTTGATCGCCTAAATGACTCGTAGTGGCGATTCCTTAAGCGATGGCTGGATTCTCCCTGCCGCCGGACATCGCCTTATATGTTCTCCGTGTTGTTGCTCCTCCCGAGTGTGAAAGGAAAGAGATGTCGGAGAACTTGGTTTTCGGCTGCCAGCTGAAGAACCTCACCGGCGGGCTGCTCAAGCTCAAGTACGAGCACCTGGACTGGGGAAAGTGGACGGATTTAGGGAACCACGCACCCGTCGACCTCGAAAAGAAGTTCGATGGTGAGGCGTTCCGTTCCAGTGGTCGGCAGAGCACTGCGACCGGGACAACGGGCACGGTCATCTACCAGCTCGGCGACAACCCGGACCAGTGGGTGAAGATCTACTGGAGCATTCCGTGGGTGACCGGCTCCACGAACACGCTGGAATTAAGTACGTACGACCATGACAGGCTGGTTGTGCAGCACAATGGTTTCGCCGGCCAGGGGAGTGTGGAAATCCCCCGGCTCGTCGTTGCCAGAGTGGCTGAGTAAACGGTCAGCCCGGGAGTGTGTTTCCCTGTGCCTCTTTCCGGGATTCCCGGAAAGAGGCACAGGGGGCCTTGTGGCTGATTTCCTGTCGGGTCGGCTCAGTTCTGGGGGTGCCCCGGGTGCGGCCCCGGTGGCTGTTTGGCGGGCGGCCATTGGCACGTCGTGACATGTTTCCCGGCATTGAAGGTCAGACCATTCTGGCCGGAAGCGTGTGTTCCGTCCTTGCGGACGACGTCTAAAGTGTGGGTCTCGGCGTAGAAGGCTGTGGTGTGATGCGCCAGCGTGGTGGTAGTGGCATCGCGGGAATAATTTTTCATAACGGACACCGAGTGCGTTCGGTCATACCCCAGTTGCAGAGCCAGCTGAAATGAAGCTTTAGCCTCGACGACCTCAAAGTTGATCCCGACTTCGTATCCCACGGTAACGCCAACCGACGCGTGGAACGACTCGGCTTCGGTCTTCGTGACTCCCCAGGAGACCGTTTCCTTGAGGCTCCCGTCGGCGTCCGAGTTTTTCCTGTTGTCCGAGCCGATGATCGTGTAGCAACGCTTGCGGCGTACCGTGTAGACGGGGGAGTTTCGGACAATCCATTCCGCGGTCTTGTCCTTGTCCAAGATGGCAGTGCACGGGACGGTGACCTGGTGGTCGGTCACATCGCACTGTTGGTCGGGTACGGTGTCATAATTTCTGAGGACGGGGGCGATCAAGTCATCTCCCCTGACGGAATGGGGTGGCACGTCCAGAACGTAAACGTTGCCAGGGTCTTCCCCTGCGTGATCGCTTTCGTCCCAGAACCAGAAGCAATTGCCTGGCACGAGGAGAACTCCGGAATCGTCGGGGATCGCCTGTGGCGGCCTGGGCTCCGCACCCAGCGTGCCGGTCTCCGTGTCCAGCAGACCTTTGGCGACGTAGTTGCGTCCGTTGATTACTTCCCTGATGCAACGAAAGTCACTGCGGGGAATGGTGGAGCCGGATCCAGGGAAATCGCTCAACGCCCGGTATCCAGGCGGGGGGACGGGCCGGTAGTGCCGGACTTTGCCCTCCCATTTCAGGGGCTTCCAGTCGATGGGCTTGGCAAGTGCACCGGAACCGGACCTGGTCTCCTTTACCCAGACCATCGGGGGGCGGCGGCTTTCTTCGGCGGGATAGATGTGCCCCGCAAGGCTGAAATAGCCGTTCGGTGGCTTGCCCTCACCGTCGCTGAAGATGAAGGTGAGTTCGCCGAATTCCTGGGGGTCCGAGTACACCATTGCGTTCTTCCTCCTGGCGGTTGAGGGGGCGTATCGGCTCGGATCATTCCCAGGTACACGACAAGTCGGCAACTCCGTACGCGCGAACCGGCCAGTGGGTTGCTCCGATATTTCACCGTGCCCAGGGCACTGCGGCGCATATCCTCTCCAGGTCAGCGGGCAGGGCAAAAGTTTGATCACGTCCGGCAGGACTGGAACTGGCCGGAAGGAACGGTTCGAACGATTTGGAAAACGTCGGAAACACTGCGGGTGCCGTATCGAGCAGAACGCGCGGCGTGCTGTGTCGAAAGGCCGCACCGCCGCCTGCTCCCCGAGATGCATGCCGGCGACGCCCTCGACCGGTCGCGGGGCTGCGCGAGGATCGCGAACGCCGTGCGCCGGGCGGGACGGGAACCGCAGGGCCGGGCTGGTCGAATCAAGCCCCGATGGGTGGACGGGCACAGGAGACTCCGGGCGCACAGGCTGGTCCTGGCCGATATCCCGTCCACCTCAGCGTGTTGCGTTCAGCGGGTCGGGTCACCTTCGGGCGGCCCTGTCGCCGGCGACCTCGTCGCGGACGCGGGGCCCATCGCACTCCGAGCCGAGAGGCGCGGGTGGGGGAGCAGGGCCGCCCCCGTCCGGCCCCCGCACCAAGGCGCGGCGTGCCGCGAGGCCCGGTGTCGGTGCGTCGTAGGCTGCCTCCATGTGCGGAATCGTGGGATATGTGGGCGGGCAGCCTGCCCTTGATGTCGTTCTGGCCGGGCTGAAGCGGCTGGAGTACCGGGGTTACGACTCGGCGGGGGTCGCCGTGCTGGCCGATGGCGGGCTGGCGGCGACCAAGAAGGCGGGGAAACTCGCCAACCTGGAGAAGGAGCTGGCGGACCGTCCGCTGCCGACCGGGACGACCGGGATCGGGCACACCCGGTGGGCCACGCACGGCGGGCCCACCGACCAGAACGCCCATCCGCATCTGGACAACGCCGGCCGGGTGTCCGTCGTCCACAACGGCATCATCGAGAACTTCGCGGCGCTGCGGACCGAACTGGCCGACCGTGGGCACGAGTTGGAGTCCGAGACGGATACGGAGGTCGTCGCGCACCTGCTGGCCGAGGCGTACTCGTCGTGCGGCGATCTGCCGGAGTCGATGCGGCAGGTGTGCCGGCGACTGGAGGGCGCGTTCACGCTGGTCGCGGTGCACGCCGACGTACCGGATCTGGTCGTCGGGGCGCGCCGCAACTCGCCGCTGGTGGTCGGCGTCGGGGAGGACGAGGCGTTCCTGGCCTCGGACGTGGCGGCGTTCATCGCGCACACCCGGGAGGCCGTCGAGCTGGGGCAGGACCAGGTCGTGGAGCTGCGCCGGGACGGTGTGACGGTGACGGACTTCGACGGCGCCCCGGCGCAGGTGCGGGCGTACCACGTCGACTGGGACGCGTCGGCGGCCGAGAAGGACGGCTACGACTACTTCATGCTGAAGGAGATCGCCGAGCAGCCGAAGGCGGTCGCGGACACCCTGCTGGGGCGGATCGACGCCTCGGGGGTGCTCTCGCTGGACGAGGTCCGCATCGCGCCGTCGGTGCTGCGCGAGGTCGACAAGGTCGTCATCGTGGCGTGCGGGACGGCGTACCACGCGGGCATGATCGCCAAGTACGCGATCGAGCACTGGACGCGGATTCCCTGCGAGACCGAGCTGGCCAGCGAGTTCCGCTACCGCGACCCGATCATGGACCCGCGGACGCTGGTGATCGCCATCAGCCAGTCCGGCGAGACCATGGACACGCTGATGGCGCTGCGGCACGCCCGTGAGCAGGGCGCGAAGGTGCTCGCGATCTGCAATACGAACGGGTCCACGATTCCGCGGGAGTCGGACGCGGTCCTCTACACGCACGCCGGGCCCGAGGTCGCCGTCGCCTCCACTAAGGCGTTCCTGACGCAGCTGGTGGCCTGCTATCTGGTCGCGCTCTACCTGGCGCAGGTGCGGGGCACCAAATGGGGCGACGAGATCCGGGACGTGGTGCGCGAACTGGCGGCCATCGGCACCCAGGTCGAGGAGGTGCTCGGCACGATGGAGCCGGTGCGCGAGCTGGCGCGCGGCCTCGCCCACAAGAACACGGTGCTCTTCCTGGGGCGGCACGTCGGCTACCCGGTGGCCCTGGAGGGCGCGCTGAAGCTGAAGGAACTCGCGTACATGCACGCGGAGGGGTTCGCGGCCGGTGAGCTCAAGCACGGGCCGATCGCGCTGATCGAGGAGGATCTGCCGGTGGTCGTGGTGGTGCCGTCGCCGCGCGGCCGCTCGGTGCTGCACGACAAGATCGTCTCCAACATCCAGGAGATCCGGGCCCGCGGGGCGCGCACCATCGTGATCGCGGAGGAGGGCGACGAGGCGGTGGCCCCGTACGCCGACCACCTCGTACGGATCCCGCGCACCCCGGTGCTGTTGCAGCCACTGGTGTCGGTGGTGCCGCTCCAGGTCTTCGCCTGTGAGCTGGCCACCGCCCGCGGCAACGAGGTCGACCAGCCGCGCAACCTCGCCAAGTCCGTGACGGTGGAGTGAACCGGTGATCATCGGGGTGGGGATCGACGTCGCCGAGATCGAACGGTTCGGCGCGGCGCTGGAGCGGACACCGGAGCTGGCGCGGCGGCTGTTCATCGAAGAGGAGCTGCTGCTGGCGAGCGGCGAGCGCCGCGGGACCGCCTCGCTGGCGGCCCGGTTCGCCGCCAAGGAGGCGGTGGCCAAGGCGCTCGGCGCGCCCGGCGGGCTGCACTGGACGGATGCCGAGGTGTACGTCGAGGACAGCGGTCAGCCGCGGCTGCGGGTCCGCGGCACGGTCGCGGCGCGCGCGGCGGAGCTGGGCGTACGGGCGTGGCACGTGTCGCTCAGCCATGACGCGGGGGTCGCGTCGGCGGTGGTGATCGCCGAGGGGTAGCGGCGGGGCGGCCGTCCCGGTGCGGCGCTCCGCTCCCCGTCCGGGTGCGGTGCCCGCCGCGGCGCGGGTGTGAGACTGACCGCATGAGGACTGCCTACAGCGTGGAGAGCGTGCGGGCCGCGGAGCGGGAGCTGATGGCCCGGCTGCCGGACGGGGCGTTGATGCAGCGGGCGGCGGCCGGACTGGCCACCGCCTGCGCGGAGTTGCTGGGCCGGGTGTACGGCGCCCGGGTGGTGCTGCTGGTCGGCAGCGGCGACAACGGCGGCGACGCGCTGTACGCGGGCGCCCGGCTGGCGCGCCGCGGGGCCGGGGTCGCCGCCGTACTGCTGTCGCCCGAGCGGGCGCACGGCGGCGGACTGGCCGCGCTGCGGGCGGCCGGCGGGCGGGTGTCGGCCGACGCGGCGCGGGACCTCGCGCGGGCCGATCTGGTCGTGGACGGCATCGTCGGCATCGGCGGCCGGGGCGGGCTGCGCCCCGAGGCGGCCCGGCTCGCCCGCGCGGCACGGGAGTCGGCGACCGTGGTGGCCGTCGATCTGCCGAGCGGGGTGGACGCGGACAGCGGCGAGGTGCGCGGGGACGCCGTACGGGCCGATGCGACGGTGACGTTCGGGGCGTACAAGCCGGGGCTGCTGATCGACCCGGCGCGTGCGGCGGCGGGCGCGCTGCGGCTGGTGGACATCGGGCTCGCGCTGCCCGCGGCCGCCGATGTGGAGGCGTTGCAGCACGCGGACGTGGCGGAGCTGCTGCCGCGGCCGACGGCCGAGAGCGACAAGTACCGGCGCGGGGTGGTCGGCGTGGTCGCCGGCTCGGCCCGCTATCCGGGCGCGGCGGTGCTGGCGGTGGCGGGCGCGCTGCGCGGGGGCGCGGGCGCCGTACGGTACGTCGGCCCGGCCGCCGACGCGGTGCTCGCGCGGTTCCCGGAGACGCTGGTGCACGCCGGGCCGCCCGGCAAGGCGGGCCGGGTCCAGGCATGGGTGATCGGACCGGGCCTCGGTGACGACGCGGACCCGCTGGACGAGGTGCTGGCCGCGGATGTGCCGGTGCTGGTGGACGCGGACGGGCTGCGCTTCCTGACCCCGGAGCGGGTCCGCGCCAGGACCGCGGGCACGCTGCTGACCCCGCACGCCGGCGAGGCCGCGGCGCTGCTCGGCCGGGGCCGGGACGAGGTCGAGGCGGCCCGGCTGCGGTCCGTACGGGAGCTGGCCGGGCGGTACGCCGCCACGGTGCTGCTGAAGGGCTCGACGACGCTGGTCGCCGACTCGGCCGGGCCCGTACGGGTCAATCCCACCGGGACGGGTTGGCTGGCGACGGCGGGCAGCGGCGATGTGCTCTCCGGGGTGACCGGCGCGCTGCTCGCCGCCGGGCTGCCGGCCCGCGACGCGGGGTCCGTCGGCGCGTATCTGCACGGTCTGGCGGCCCGCCGCGCGGCCGGTCCGACGGGCGCCCCGATCCTGGCGTCGGAGGTCGCCGGTCACCTGGCCGCGGCCTGGCGGGACGTACAGGACCGACCGGGCGGTCCGGCGCGGGTGTGCCCAGGTCAGGTACCCCGTGCCGGTGCTACGAGGGGACCCCTGGGCGCCGGTCCCCCGGAGCGCGGCGGTGCCGCCTGAGACACTGAGGAAGATGAACGAGACAGCAATGCGTGCCCGCGCCGCCATCGACCTCGCCGCCGTCCGGTCGAATGTCCGCGCACTGCGCCGCCGCGCACCCGGGGCAGAGCTGATGGCCGTGGTCAAGTCCGACGGCTACGGACACGGTGCGGTGCGGTGCGGCCGCGCCGCCCGCGCGGCCGGTGCGAGCTGGCTGGGTACGGCGCTCCCGGAGGAGGCGTTCGCGCTGCGGGCGGCGGGGGACACCGGGCGGCTGATGTGCTGGCTGTGGACGCCCGGCGGCCCCTGGCGCACCGCGATCGAGCAGGACATCGACGTCTCGGTGAGCGGCCTGTGGGCGCTGCGCGAGGTGACCGCGGCGGCGCGGGCCTGCGGCCGCCCCGCCCGCGTCCAGCTCAAGGCCGACACCGGTCTGGGCCGCAACGGCTGCCAGCCCGCCGACTGGCCGGAGCTGATCGCCGCCGCCCGCGCCGCCGAGGTGGCGGGGGCGCTCACGGTCACCGGCGTCTGGTCCCACTTCGCCTGCGCCGACGAGCCCGGACACCCCTCGATCGCGCTCCAGCTGACCGCCTTCCGGCAGGCACTGGCGGCCGCCGCGGCGGCCGGGCTGCGCCCCGAGGTACGGCATATCGCCAACACCCCGGCGCTGCTCACCCTCCCCGAGGCGCATTTCGACCTGGTCCGCTCCGGTATCGGCGTCTACGGCGTCTCGCCCAGCCCCGAGATCGGCATCCCGGAGGACTTCGGGCTGCGGCCCGCGATGACGCTGGAGGCGTCGCTGGCGTCGGTCAAGCGGGTCCCGGGCGGCCACGGCGTCTCGTACGGCCACCACTACACGACGCCCGGTGACACCACCCTCGCGCTGGTCCCGCTCGGCTACGCCGACGGCATTCCGCGGCACGCCTCCGGCAGCGGGCCGGTGCTGGTCGCGGGCAAGTGGCGGACGGTCGCCGGCCGGATCGCGATGGACCAGTTCGTGGTGGACCTGGGCGGCGACGGTGCGCGGCCGGGCGATCCGGCCGTGCTGTTCGGGCCGGGGGACCGCGGTGAGCCGACCGCCGAGGACTGGGCCAGGGCGACCGGCACCATCGGCTACGAGATCGTCACCCGGATCGGCACCCGGGTGCCGCGCGTCTTCCTGGATAGTGATGAGCACGACGAAGGAGTCGGCGGCCAGGGGGGCAGGGCATGACGGAAGGCAAGGAGACCGCGGCCAGGGCGGTCGGGGCGGCGGCCGACGCGGCCGGTAACTGGTCCAGGGCCGGGCGGCACGCGGGTATCGCCGGCGCGGCGATCGGCGTGGTCGCGGCGGGCGCCGCGGCCGGGGTGGCGCTGGAGCGGATGACGGTCGGCCGCGGGATGCGCCGCCGGGCCCGGCTGGCGCTGGACGCGGCGGGCCCGTACGGCACGCTGCGCGGCACCCCCGGCACGGTGATCGCGGAGGACGGCACCGCGCTGTACTACGAGATCGACGAGCCGGGCGGCGCGGCGGGCCATGCGTCGGGCGAGGCGCCGAAGAAGCGGTCCGGCGGCTCCGGGACGGCGGGCCAGGGCACCTACCGCAAGCGGCTGCGGGCGGCGCTCGGGCGGCGCTCCCCGGAGCTCACCGTGGTCTTCAGCCACGGCTACTGCCTGAGCCAGGACGCCTGGCACTTCCAGCGCGCCGCGCTGCGCGGCACGGTGCGCACCGTCCACTGGGACCAGCGCAGCCACGGCCGCTCGGCCCGCGGGCTCGCCCAGCTCGACGGCTCCGAGCCGGTCACCATCGACCTGCTCGGGCGAGACCTGAAGGCGGTGCTGGACGCCGCCGCGCCCGAGGGCCCGATCGTGCTGGTCGGGCACTCCATGGGCGGGATGACGGTGATGGCGCTGGCCGACCAGTTCCCCGAGTACGTCGCGGAACGGGTGGCCGGGGTGGCCCTCATCGGCACCTCCGCGGGCCGGCTCAGCGAGGTCGCCTTCGGGCTGCCGGCGCTGGGCGTCAAGGCGTTCCACCGGCTGGCGCCCGGCGTGCTCAAGGCGCTGGGCGCGCAGACCGAGATCGTCGAGCGCGGGCGCCGGGCCACCGCCGACCTGTTCGCGGGGATCGTCAAGCGCTATTCGTTCGGTACGCCCGAGGACGTGGACCCGGGCGTCGCCCGGTTCGGTGAGCGGCTGATCGAGGCGACCCCGATCGATGTGGTCGCCGAGTTCTACCCGGCCTTCGCGGAGCACGACAAGACCGAGTCGCTGGTGGCGTACGACCGGGTGCCCGCGCTGGTGCTCGCCGGGGAGAAGGACCTGATCACCCCGGCCGACCACAGCCGGGCCATCGCCGAGCTGCTGCCCACGGCCGAGCTGGTGTGCCTCCCCGGCGCCGGACATCTGGTGATGCTGGAGCGCCCCGACGAGGTCAACGAGCAACTGGTGTCGCTGGTGGAGCGGGCGTGCGCGACGGCGCGCAGCTCCCGCTCGGCGCGGGCCTGAACGAGGGACCCGGCCGCCCCGGACGGAACCCCGGACGGCCCGGCCCGGCCGGGGCGGCCGGTCCGGGCCACCGGCCGGACGCGGGCCCGGCACGGCCGGCCGCGGGGCCCGTACCATTTGCGGCATGAGCACCACTGCCGCGACCACCCACGTCACGATCAAGTCCCCCGACCAGATGCAGGAGTTGGGCCGCAGACTGGCCGCGCTGCTGCGCCCCGGTGACCTGGTGCTGCTCACCGGCGAGCTGGGCGCGGGCAAGACGACGCTGACCCGGGGCCTGGGCGAGGGCCTGGGCGTGCGCGGCGCGGTGACCTCCCCGACCTTCGTGATCGCCCGGGTGCACCCCTCGCTGACCGGCGGTCCGGCGCTGGTGCACGTGGACGCGTACCGGCTCGGCGGCGGTCTCGGCGAGATGGAGGACCTGGACCTGGACGTCTCGCTGCCGGAGTCGGTGGTGGTCGTGGAGTGGGGCGACGGCAAGGTCGAGGAGCTGTCCGAGGACCGGCTGCATGTCGTCATCGCGCGGGCGGTGGGGGCGGACGCGCCGGGCGGTGTGGCCGACGCCCTGGAGAGCGACGTGGACGACGTACGCGAGGTGACGGTCACCGGTGTCGGCGCGCGCTGGGCCGACGCCGGTCTGCCGGCCCTCGCACCCCGCTGACCGCGCCGTACCCCGCCCGGCCGGGGCCGGTGGACTCCGCACTTTCCGACAGTTTCCGACAGGTCGTCGGCAAGATGTTGCGCGCGCGGTGCCGGGCATGGTGACATGGATGCAGAGAGCTGGTTAGGTCAACCTAACTTCCGCTGCCTGCCCCAGGAGCCCGGGAGGCGTTCATGTCGGCCCACCACACCTCCCGCACGTCCGAGGACCGCGGGCGCGCCCCCCTCACGGCGGCCCGGCGCGCCGAGGACGATGCGCCCGAGCAGCCGCCCACGATGAACCAGCTGCTGGCGGCGTGCGCCGCGGCCAGCGCCGTCTCCACGCCCCCGAGAGCCCCCGCGGCCGCCCGGGTGGGCAAACCCGCGGGGCCTGTCGACGAGGACGCTGAGACCGCCGGGACCATCGAGAACACCGAGCCCACCGAGAACACAGTGCCCACCGAGAACGCAGCGGACGCAGCGGACGCCGAGCACACGGCGGCAGGGCCCGGGACGGAAGCGCGGACCGGGAGCGGGCGCCCGCCGACGGCCACCCAGGGGTGCGACGCGGCGTGATCCGCGGGCGCCGTCATCCGTAGGGGCGACACACGGGCGTAGGGGCGACCCGCGGGGCGGGCGGTCAGGCGACGACGACGACCTTCGCACCGCGTAGCGCGAAGTCCCACATGGCCTTGCCGTCGTCCCGCGACTCGCGGACACCGCCGGTCTTCTTGGCCGGGTCCAGGTCCGGCTTCGAGCCGTCGACCGCCGCGCTGAAACCGATCACGACGTTGTCCACGCTGGCGAACCGCACGACGTGCTCGATCGCGATGCCGTCGGAGCCCGTCACACTCACCGAACGCGAGGTGACCGAGTACGTCCCCAGGGGCGGGCTGACGGTGCTCGGCGCGACCGCGAACGTACGCCGCGCCTTGCCGTCCGCGCCGACCAGCCAGACCCGCTTGGCGCCGAGCGCGTAGACGACCCGCTCGCCGGAGCCGGACGCCGCGGGGATCGCGGGGGGCGCGGGGGCCTTCTCCTTCTTGGCGTGCGGGTCCGCCGGGGTCTTGGGGGTGGTGGGACCGCCGCCCTTCCGGGCCTGGGTGAGCTGGTCCGGCGCGGACGCCGCGGCCTGGTAGCCGAGCACGCCGACCACGACCACGGCCGCCGCGGTCAGAGCGACGACGATCGAGCTGCTCTTAGCGGGCACCGCTGTGCCACCTTTCCGTACTCTCCGCCGGCGGCGGTAGGCCCCGTGCCTGGCTGACTAACTGCTTGGATGTGGGCCGACCGTAGCACCGCGCCGGGCACCACCGGCCGAGCCGTAGTCTTAAAGGCGTGCTGCTGCTAGCTCTTGACACCGCCACCCCTGCCGTCACCGTCGCGCTCCACGACGGTTCCCAGGTCCTCGCCGAGTCGCGCCAGGTGGACGCGCGCCGGCACGGCGAACTGCTGCTGCCGGCCGTCGACCGGGTGCTGGCGGAGGCCGGCCGCACCCTCGACGCGGTCAGCGACATCGTCGTCGGCGTCGGCCCCGGCCCGTATACCGGCCTGCGGGTCGGGCTGGTCACCGCGGCGACGTTCGGGGCCGCGCTGGACGTCCCGGTGCACGGTCTGTGCTCCCTGGACGGCCTCGCGTACGCGTCCGGCCTGACGGAGCCCTTCGTGGTGGCGACGGACGCCCGCCGCAAGGAGGTCTACTGGGCGCGCTACGGCGATGCCCGGACCCGGCTGACCGAACCCGCCGTGGACCGCCCCGCGGACCTCGCCGACCAGATGGCCGGCGTCCCGGCGGTGGGCGCGGGCGCGCTGCTGTACGCGTCGGTCTTCACCGGCGTCCGGCGCGAGGGGCCCGAGCACCAGTCCGCCGGTGCGCTCGCCGCGCTGGCCGCCGAGAAGCTCGCGGCCGGTACGGAGTTCCTGCCCGCCCAGCCGCTGTACCTGCGCCGGCCGGACGCCCAGGTCCCGGCCAACTACAAGGTGGTCACCCCGACGTGACGCCCGCCGCGAGGAACGGAGCGCCGACGGGCGAGGTGCCCGTCCCGGCCCCCGTGCTGCGCGAGCTGCGCTGGTGGGACCTGGACGCGGTGCTGGAGCTGGAGCGCACGCTCTTCCCCGAGGACGCCTGGTCGCCGGGGATGTTCTGGTCCGAGCTGGCGCACGCCCGCGGCCCGCGGGCCAACCGCCGCTACGTCGTGGCCGAGACGGACGGCCGGCTGGTCGGCTACGGCGGGCTCGCCGCCGTCGACGGCACCGGCGACATCCAGACCATCGCCACCGCCCGCGACCACTGGGGCACCGGCCTGGGCGCCCGGCTGCTGACCGAGCTGCTGTCGGCGGCCACCGCCTTCGAGTGCCGGGAGGTGCTGCTGGAGGTGCGGGTCGACAACGTCCGCGCGCAGCGCCTGTACGAGCGCTTCGGCTTCGAGCCGATCGGCTTCCGGCGCGGCTACTACCAGCCGGGCAACGTCGACGCGCTGGTGATGCGCCGTACCGGTACGGACCCGGACACCGACCCGGACCCGGACCCGGACACCGCCCCGGATGCCGACGCCGATCCGGCCGGTGTCACCGGCGCCCCGCCGGGCTCCACCGCCCCCACCGCCCCTTCCGACCCCGTACAAGGAACCTGAGAACCATGGCTGACTCACGCGGCGGACCGCTGGTCCTCGGCATCGAGACCTCCTGCGACGAGACCGGTGTCGGCATCGTCCGCGGGCACACCCTCCTCGCCGACGCGGTCGCCTCCAGCGTCGACGAGCACGCGCGCTTCGGCGGGGTGGTGCCCGAGGTGGCCTCGCGGGCGCATCTGGAGGCGATGGTGCCGACGATCCAGCGCGCGCTGAAGGACGCCGGGGTCGCGGCGAGCGATCTGGACGGCATCGCGGTCACCGCGGGGCCCGGCCTGGCGGGCGCGCTGCTGGTCGGTGTCTCGGCCGCGAAGGCGTACGCGTACGCCCTGGGCAAGCCGCTGTACGGCGTCAACCACCTCGCCTCGCACATCTGCGTCGACCAGCTGGAGCATGGCGCGCTGCCCGAGCCGACCATGGCGCTGCTGGTGAGCGGCGGCCACTCGTCGCTGCTGCTGGCCCCGGACATCACCGCCGACGTCCGCCCGCTGGGCGCCACCATCGACGACGCGGCGGGCGAGGCGTTCGACAAGATCGCGCGGGTGCTGCACCTGGGCTTCCCGGGCGGCCCGGTCATCGACCGCTACGCGCGCGAGGGGAACCCGGACGCGATCCGCTTCCCGCGCGGGCTGACCGGCCCGCGCGACCCGGTCTACGACTTCTCCTTCTCCGGTCTGAAGACCGCGGTCGCGCGCTGGATCGAGGCGAAGCGGGCGGCCGGTGAGCACATCCCGGTCGCGGATGTCGCGGCGTCCTTCCAGGAGGCCGTGGTGGACGTGCTGACCCGTAAGGCCGTCCGGGCCTGCAAGGACCACGGCGTGGACCATCTGATGATCGGCGGCGGGGTCGCGGCCAACACCCGGCTGCGGGCGATGGCGGAGCGCCGCTGCGAGGACGCGGGCATCACACTGCGGGTGCCGCGGCCCAAGCTGTGCACGGACAACGGCGCGATGGTCGCGGCGCTCGGCGCGGAGATGGTGGCCCGGGGCCGGGCGGCCTCCGCCTGGGACCTGTCCGCGGACTCCTCCCTGCCGGTGACCGACCCGCACGTCCCCGGCGAGCCGTCGTCGGCGGCGGGCCCCGGCCACGCCCACCATCCGCACGCGCACGGTCATGACCACGTCCACGAGGTCAGCAAGGACAACCTCTACTCCTGACGCCCGGTCCGCACGGGTTCCGCCCCCGCCGCCCGGCTCCCCGCCGCCCGTGCGAACGCCTTACCCTGAGCGGGAGCGGTTGGCACGCACGCACACGGGGAGGCGGCGGACTGTGCACTGGTTCTGGTGGGTGTTCATCTTTTTCGCGGTGGGCGGCTTCGCGAAGGTGGCCGACGCCGGCCGGACGGCCCTGCGCACCCGGCACGAGCGCAAGATGGAGCGCCTGGAGTCCGCGCGCCAGGAGCGCCAGGAGCTGGCGGCCGCCGACAAGACGCCGGATCCGGTGTGCGGCTGTACGCACCATCTCGCCAAGCACGACAAGCAGGGCAAGTGCCATGAGCTGGTCCAGGTGCCGGTCGCCTGGGACGCGGACCAGAAGCCGATCCGGTACGAGGCCGGCCGGTGCACCTGCCAGCAGTACATCGGCCCGCAGCCGCTCTCGCAGATCTACGCCGAGGACCTCACCGACCGGGAGTGAGCTCGGCGGCCGGGTGCCCCAGCAGCATGGTGGGGGCGCCGGCGACCCGGGTGAGGAAGATGGTGCAGGAGCGCCGCCCGCTGCCCAGCTTCAGCTTCTTGCGCAGTTCCTCCGGCTCCACCGCCGAACCGCGCTTCTTGATCACCGCGATGCCGACCTCGCGCTCCCGCAGCAGCGCCTTCAGCTTCTTGACGTTGAACGGCAGCACATCCGTGATCGCGTAGGCGGTCGCGTACGGGGTCTCGGTGAGGGTGTCCGCGGTGATGTAGGCGATCGTCGGGTCGATCAGCCAGCCGCCGGTCTGCCGGGCGACGTCCGCGACGAGATGGGCGCGGATGACCGCGCCGTCCGGCTCGTACAGCCAGGCGCCGACCGGCCCCGGCTCCGGGTCCGGCAGCCCCGCGCCGAGCAGGGAGTCACCGGCCGGCAGCAGCGTGGCCCGGCGGCCGCCGGGGACGATGCGGTGGGCGGCACCGGCCACCTCGTCCGGCGCGGCCGGTGCGCTCCCCGGTGCCCCGCCGAACCAGACCACCGCCTCCTTCACCTTGCCCGCGTCGGAGATCCACTCCGTCTCGGCATCCTCCGGCAGTGCGTCGTGCGGCACCCCGGGGGCGATCTTCAGCGCCGCGTACGGGGCGGTACGGGCGGCCTCGACGGCCCAGGACAGCGGCGGTGAGTACGCCTCCGGGTCGAAGATCCGGCCGCCCCGCGCCCCGCCCCGCCTGGCCGGGTCGACGAAGACGGCGTCATATCCGGCGGTGTCCACCTCGGTGACATCGGCGCAGCGGACCTCGATCAGCTCCGCCAGCCCCAGCGCCTCGGCGTTGGCGCGGGCGGCGGCGCAGGCCAGCGGGTCGCGGTCGACCGCGAGCACCGAGATCCCGGCCCTGGCCAGGGCGAGGGCGTCCCCGCCGATACCGCAGCAGAGGTCGGCCAGCGTACGGACGCCGAGCGCGGCGAGCCGGGCGGCGCGGTGCGCGGCGACGACGGCGCGGGTGGACTGCTCGACACCGTGCGGTGTGAAGTACATCAGCCGCGCGTCCGCCCCGAACTTCACCGCCGCCCGCTGCCGCAGCTGCGCCTGCCCGAGCGCCGCGGAGACCAGCGGCGCCGGATGGTCCCGGCGCAGCCGGGTCGCGGTCGTCAGTTCGTCGGCCGGATCGTGGTCGCGCAGTGCGGTCAGCAGCGCCTGCCCCTCGGGGGCGAGCAGCGCGGAGAAGGTGTCGAGGTCGGTCACCTGCCCCATTGTGGGCCAGTCGGCGGACCGCTTCGGCGCGCAGGGCGGGAGCGCCCCGGTGCGGCGCGGGGGCGCTGCCGCGATCCGGTGTCCCGCGTCGTGCCGGACTTCTGCGGCGCGGCGCAGGGGAGCGCGGGGCGGGGCCCGCCCCGGGATGGTCCGGGTCGGGGCGGTGTGGCCGGGGTGGTGTGATCCCGGAGGTGGTGCGCCGGGTGCTGCGGACGGCCGTGCGCCAGGGCTGTGCCGTTGCGCGGTCGGCGGACTGCGTGTGGCCTTGGCGGATCACGTGCGGGGTGGGGCCTGTCCCGGGGTGGGGCGGATCGGGACGGCCCGGGTCGGGGCGGTGTGGCCGGGGTGGTGTGATCCCGGAGGTGGTGCGCCGGGTGCTGCGGACGGCTGTGCGCCATGGCTGTGCCGTTGCGCGGTCGGCGGACTGCGTGCGGCCCTGGCGGATCACGTGCGGGGCGGCCGGGGAACGGCGGGGCGGCCGGGGGCGGGCTACGCCTCGGGTTCGAGCTCGGGCTCCGCCCGGCGGCGGCCGCGCCCGCGGCGTCCCGGCCGGTTGGCTCCCGGGCCCACCGGTTCGCGGCGGCGCTGGGCGCTGTCGCTGATGCGGATGAGCAGCGCGATCATCACCCAGTTCGCGACGAGGGACGAACCGCCCTTGGCCAGGAACGGCAGGGCCTTGCCGGTGAGCGGGATCAGGCCGGTGACACCGCCGGCGACGACGAAGACCTGGAGCAGCAGCGCGCCGGCGAGCCCGACCGCCAGCAGCTTGCCGAACGGGTCGCGGGCGGTCAGGCTCACCCGCAGGCCGCGCTGGGCGAGCAGCGCGTACAGCATCAGGATCGCCATCACCCCGGCCAGGCCCAGCTCCTCGCCCACGGTGGTGAGGATGAAGTCGCTGTTGCCGGCGAAGCCGATCAGCTCCGGGTGGCCCTGGCCCAGTCCGCTGCCGCTGATGCCGCCGCTGCCGAAGCTGAACAGCGCTTGGGCGGCCTGGTCGGAGATCAGGCCGGGCGGTCGCTGGTTCTCGGGCAGGAAGATGTCCATGGGGTGCAGCCAGGCCATGATGCGGCCCTTGACGTGCGGCTCGATGGAACCGACGGTGACGGCGCCCGCCACGGCCATCGCCAGGCCGCAGAGCACCCAGCTGGTCCGCTCGGTGGCCATGTACAGCATGATC
The DNA here is from genome assembly GCF_046549095.1 of Streptomyces sp. x-80. Taxonomy (NCBI): domain Bacteria; kingdom Bacillati; phylum Actinomycetota; class Actinomycetes; order Kitasatosporales; family Streptomycetaceae; genus Streptomyces; species Streptomyces sp. x-80. The sequence continues at coordinate 268,546 of NZ_JAJPWM010000005.1, read as the reverse complement.
ACGAAGACGCCGAAGAAGATCAGCGAGGTGCCGAGGTCCCGCTCGAAGACCAGCACCAGCAGGCTGATGACCCAGATGGTGAAGATCGGCCCGAGCTGCCGGCCGGGTGGCAGCTGGATGCCCATGACGCGGCGGCCGGTCAGCGCCAGGGCGTCGCGGTTGACGGTGAGATAGCCCGCGAAGAACACCGCGATCATGATCTTGACGAACTCGCCGGGCTGCATCGACAGCGGCCCGAGCAGGATCCACCGCTTGGCGCCGAACTGGTCGGCACCGAAGAAGGCCGGCGCCATCAGCAGCACCAGCGCGACCGCCATCGTCAGATAGATGTAGCGCTGGAGGATGCGGTGGTCGCGCAGCAGCAACAGGATCGCTATGCAGACCGCCACCCCGATCACGGTCCACACCAGCTGGCCGCTCGCCGCCTGGGCGATCTTCAGCCGGGGTTTCGCCGCGTAGGTGATGTCCAGGCGGTGCAGCAGCACCAGCCCGATCCCTGTCAGCAGGGTGGCCAGCGGCAGGATCAGCGGGTCGGCGCGCGGTGCGAAGCGGCGGACCACCAGGTGCGGGACGAGCGCCACGAAGAAGACGCTGACGGCGAAGCCGGCCAGCCCGTCGGACAGCTTGCCGGTCATCGACAGGCCGGTGTAGGCGTACCCGAAGACCGTGATCAGGATGACGAAGCCGAGCAGCCACGCCTCGGTTCTGCGGCGGTTGGGCGCCTGCGCGAGGGCGGCGAACGTCATCGTCCGTTCGGCATCACCCTCCGGCTCGTCGGTCCTGGGTGCGCCGGTCAGTCCACGCACGGGATTCCTCCGCCATCGATCGTCTTGGCCGCGGATCCGGACGAAGTGGGTCCGGATTTCGGCTCGGCAGTCGAGGAGGTAGACGAGGACGACGCAGGCGGGGTTGCGGAGGACGTGGCAGGTGTGTCCGAGTTGGCACCGATGGCTTTCGAGACCAGCCGCTTGATCGTCTGCGGGTCGACCACGTTGATGTCCTCCCCGTTGTGCCGACCGAAACGTTCGATCGGCAGTGTCGAGAACTCTACGTTCCCGCCGGAGAGGTTCTTCGCCTGCTGGATGAACGACAGCAGATCCCAGCCCTGGTCGATGACCAGATCCTTCTTGGCGGCGTCCATCAGCCGCACCAGCCGCAGCGGGTCGGTGAAGGTGCCCGCGGAGTTCAGTTTGTGTGTCGCGGAGGCGAGAAATGCCTGCTGGCGGCGGGTGCGGTCCAGGTCGCCGGCCGGCAGCCCGTGCCGCTGGCGGACGAACGCGAGCGACTGCGGCCCGTTCAGCGTCTGCTTGCCGGCCGGGAAGTCGGCGCCGGAGTAGCGGTCCTTGACCGGGTGCTTCAGGCATACCGGCACGCCGTCGAGCGCCTCGGCGATGTGCAGGAAGCCTGCCAGGTTCACCTCGGCGAAGTGATCGATCGGCACCCCGAGGAAGTTCCGTACGGTCTCGATCTCGGCCTTGCGGCCGGCCTCCCGGCCCTCGCGCTCCAGCTGTCCGTGATCGGTGACGCCCTGCTTCACGAGGGCGTCCTCCTTGGCCGCCTTCGCCAGCCCGTACGCCTTCTTGATCTTGTCCTTGCCGTGCCCGGGTATCTCGACGAAGTCGTCCCGGGGTATGGAGAACGCCTTGGCCCGCCCGCCGTCCCCCGGGACGTGCAGCAGGATCAGGGTGTTGGTGTTGTAGCCGCCGATGTCGGAACTGCCGGCGTGCAGCTTCTGGAGCACGTCCGCCGGCAGATCGTTCCCCTCCTGGTCCTTACGGCTGTCCAGCCCCATCAGCAGGATGTTGGTGGCCCCGCCGGCGGACCGCGGCGCGTTCTTGTCGAGCGCGTGCGAGGAGCCGATCTGCCGGGTCAGATCGTCGTAGAGGTACCAGCCGCAGCCGGCGGCGGCGAGCAGGAGCACACTCAGAGTCACCAGAATCCGGCGCCCGAGCCGTCGCCGTGCGCCCCTGCGCGATACCGCGCGCCGACGCCGTGTCACAGTCCGACCATGCTGACGGTGCTTCATTCGACCAGGGTGGGCGGCGCTTCCTGAAGAAGACCTGAAACTTCTGAAAAGTCCTTCAGGAGCCGGGCGCCCGGAACGGCGGACGGGGCCCGGCCGGCGGGAGCGGCGCCGGAAAGGCCGCCACCAGGCGGGCCCCGGTGAGCAGGCCGTCCGGCCCGGCGGCCACCGTCAGGTCGCCGCCGTGGGCGCGGGCGATACCGCGGGCGATGGCCAGGCCGAGGCCGCTCCCGCCGCGCTCGCGGTCGCGCGCCGCGTCCAGCCGGGCGAACCGCTCGAAGATCAGCTCCCGGTCGGCCGGGGCGATCCCCGGCCCGTCGTCGGCGACCTCCAGCCGCGCCCCGCCGCCCGGCAGCGGCTCGGCCGTGATCCGCACCCGGGAGCCGGCGTACCGCAGCGCGTTGTCGACGAGATTGGTCAGCAGCCGCTCCAGCTGGGCCGGGTCACCGCGGACCGGAACCGGCGCCTGGGCCCGTACCGCCAGCGGCACCCGCGGCGCCCGCCGCCGGGCCGCCTCCTCGGCCGCCAGCAGCGCCAGGTCCACCGGCTCCGCGGCCCGCGGCGGATGCGCGTCGAGCCGGGCGAGCAGCAGCAGATCGGCGGCGATCCGCTGGAGCCGCTCGGTGTCGCCGAGCGCCGCCCGTACCGCCTCGGCGAGCGCGGGGCCCGGTTCGCCGGCCAGCGCCACCTCCAGCCGGGAGCGGACCGCGGCGATCGGGTTGCGCAGCTCGTGCGAGGCGTCGGCGACGAGCTGGCGCTGGCGCCCCACCGCCTCCTCCAGCCGGTCCAGGGTCGCGTTGACCGTACGGGCCAGCAGCGCGACCTCGTCACCGCCCGCCGGGTCCGGCACCCGCCGGTCCAGCTCGCGCTCCGTGACGGCGGCCAGCTCCGTACGGATCGCGGTGACCGGCCGCAGCGCCAGCCCGGTCACCGCCCAGGCGATGGCCGCCGCCAGCATGATCAGCAGCGGCGCCACCACCAGCATCCCCACCCGGATGGCGTGCGTGGCGTCGTCCACGTCGGACAGCACGGTCACGGCGTAGACGAACCGCTCCCCGCCACCGGGCGGCGCGGCCCGCACCACGACCACGTCCGCGCGTTCGTCCGTCGCGACCGGCCCGCCGACGATGATCTGCGAGGCGGAGTCCTGCTCCGCCGGCGGCCGGAAACCGGCCAGGTCGGCGGCGATCGACGCGGCCTGCCACCGGCTCGCGGCGACGACCCCGCCCGCACCGTCCGTCACCAGCACCACATCGACCCCGGACGCGGGCGCGCCGAGCTGCTCGGGGAGGGCGCCGGTGTCGACCTGCGCGGCGACCTTACGGGCGGCCAGTTCGGTGCGGCCCGTGGTGTTGTCCAGGAGGTTGGCCCGCAGCGTCGCGGCGAGCCAGCCGCCGCCGACGGTGAGCACCAGCGCCATGGTCAGCGCGGCGGCCACCGCGGCCCGGCCACGGACCGTACGCGGCGGCAGCCGCCGCAGCCACCCGGTGGGGCGGTCAGGCACCGTCCGCCGCCATCCGGTACCCGGTCCCGTGCACGGTCCGGATCGACCGCCGCCCGAACGGCACGTCGATCTTCTTGCGCAGCGACGAGACGTACACCTCGACGATGTTCGGGTCGATCTCGGTGGGGGAGTCCCACACCTCGTCGAGGATGTCCTGCTTGGCGACGGCCTGCCCGTCGCCCGCCATCAGACAGGCCAGCACGCCCAGCTCGCGGGCGGTCAGCTCCACCTCGACGTCGCCGCGGCGGCACCGGCGGCCCTCGGTGTCCAGCGTCAGATCGCCGGCCTGGAGGGTGCGCGGCCGCGCCTGCCCGTCCCGCGTCCGCCGCCCCAGCGCGCGCAGCCGGGCCAGCAGCACGACGAAGGAGAACGGTTTGGTCAGGTAGTCGTCGGCGCCCGCGTCCAGCCCCTCGGCCTCGTCGTACTCGCCGTCCTTCGCGGTGAGCATCAGCACCGGCGTCCAGTCGCCGTGCCGCCGCAGCCGCCCGCAGATCTCGTATCCGCTGGGTCCCGGCAGCATCACGTCCAGCACGATCGCGTCGTACGGCCCGGTCAGCGCGAGCTCCAGACCGCGGTGGCCGTCGTGGGCGACGTCCACCCAGTGCCCCTCGGCCCCGAGCCCCCGCCGCAGGGAATCCGCGAGCCCGTCTTCGTCCTCGACGACCAAAATGCGCATCTGCTCCGTGCCCCACGTTGTCGGGTGACCCCGCCGTATCTCGTTCTGCTCTCGTCCTGCCTGCATTGTGACCGCCGCCGGGGACGGCGGGTGGCCGGGGCGCCGGGGCGGCCCGCGGAACGCCGGTGCCGGCACCGCCGCGCTGGCACTCCGCTTGACCGAGTGCTAACCGCGTCATAGTGTCAGCGTTGGCACTCTCCACCGGGGAGTGCCAAACACAGCGACGGGCAGATCCGGCACCCGCGACGACGGATCCACCTGGTCGCCACCTCAGACAGTTAACCCCGTGAGATCTCCGAAGGGGGAGGTCGGATCGTGACGACCGCCAGCTCCAAGGTTGCCATCAAGCCGCTTGAGGACCGCATTGTGGTCCAGCCGCTCGACGCCGAGCAGACCACGGCCTCGGGCCTGGTCATTCCGGACACTGCCAAGGAGAAGCCCCAGGAGGGCGTCGTCCTGGCCGTTGGTCCGGGCCGCTTCGAGGACGGCAACCGTCTTCCGCTCGACGTGAGCACCGGTGACATCGTGCTTTACAGCAAGTACGGCGGCACCGAGGTGAAGTACAACGGCGAGGACTACCTCGTTCTCTCGGCTCGCGACGTTCTCGCGATCATCGAGAAGTAATTCACCCAGAATTGCCTAGATCTGCGCCCCTGGTTCCCGCGTCTAAACAACCCGGGGCCGGGGCGTAGTTCGTTTGACGCGATGACGGCCGCCGGGCGCGGACCGGGATCGCAACGAGAGGACTTGAAGCAACCCCATGGCGAAGATCCTGAAGTTCGACGAGGACGCCCGTCGCGCCCTTGAGCGCGGCGTCAACAAGCTTGCCGACACGGTCAAGGTGACGATCGGCCCCAAGGGCCGCAACGTCGTCATCGACAAGAAGTTCGGCGCGCCGACCATCACCAACGACGGTGTCACCATCGCCCGTGAGGTCGAGGTCGACGACCCCTACGAGAACCTGGGCGCCCAGCTCGTGAAGGAGGTGGCGACCAAGACCAACGACATCGCGGGTGACGGCACCACCACCGCCACCGTGCTGGCCCAGGCGCTGGTCCGCGAGGGCCTGCGCAACGTGGCCGCGGGTGCCTCCCCGGCCGCCCTGAAGAAGGGCATCGACGCCGCGGTCAAGGCCGTGTCCGAGGAGCTCCTCGCGACCGCCCGCCCGATCGACGACAAGTCCGACATCGCCGCCGTGGCCGGTCTGTCCGCGCAGGACAAGCAGGTCGGCGAGCTCATCGCCGAGGCCATGGACAAGGTCGGCAAGGACGGTGTCATCACCGTCGAGGAGTCCAACACCTTCGGTCTGGAGCTGGACTTCACCGAGGGCATGGCCTTCGACAAGGGCTACCTGTCGCCCTACATGGTCACCGACCAGGAGCGTATGGAGGCCGTCCTCGACGACCCGTACATCCTGATCCACCAGGGCAAGATCGGCTCGATCCAGGACCTGCTGCCGCTGCTGGAGAAGGTCATCCAGGCCGGCTCCTCCAAGCCGCTGCTGATCATCGCCGAGGACGTCGAGGGCGAGGCCCTGTCGACCCTGGTCGTCAACAAGATCCGTGGCACCTTCAACGCCGTGGCCGTCAAGGCCCCCGGCTTCGGCGACCGCCGCAAGGCGATGCTCGGCGACATGGCCACCCTCACCGGTGCCACCGTCATCGCCGAGGAGGTCGGCCTCAAGCTCGACCAGGCCGGTCTTGAGGTGCTGGGCACCGCCCGCCGCGTGACCGTCACCAAGGACGACACCACCATCGTCGACGGTGGCGGCAACTCCGAGGACGTCGTCGGCCGCGTCAACCAGATCAAGGCCGAGATCGAGTCCACGGACTCGGACTGGGACCGCGAGAAGCTCCAGGAGCGCCTCGCCAAGCTCGCCGGTGGCGTCTGCGTCATCCGTGTGGGTGCGGCCACCGAGGTCGAGCTCAAGGAGAAGAAGCACCGTCTGGAGGACGCCATCTCCGCGACCCGCGCCGCGGTCGAGGAGGGCATCGTCTCCGGTGGTGGCTCCGCTCTGGTGCACGCCGCCAAGGCACTCGAGGGTTCGCTGGGCAAGGAGGGCGACGAGGCCACCGGTGTCGCCGTCGTCCGCCGCGCCGTCGTCGAGCCGCTGCGCTGGATCGCCGAGAACGCCGGCCTTGAGGGCTACGTCATCACCTCGAAGGTCGCCGAGCTGGACAAGGGCCAGGGCTTCAACGCCGCGACCGGCGAGTACGGCGACCTGGTGAAGGCCGGCGTCATCGACCCGGTCAAGGTCACCCGCTCCGCGCTGGAGAACGCCGCGTCCATCGCTTCGCTGCTGCTCACGACCGAGACCCTGGTCGTCGAGAAGCCGGCGGAGGAGGAGTCCGCCGAGGCCGGCCACGGCCACGGTCACTCCCACTGACGCGGGCAGTCCCGCCGGTGTGATGCACCACGGCCGAGGCCCGGTCCCCGCTCTGCGCGGGGACCGGGCCTCGGTCATGTGCGGCACCCGGCCGGCGGCTGCCGTCTGCCGCCGTCACCTGCCGCGGCGGACGGCCTGGCGGCGGGCCTCCTCCTGCTCCCACAGACCGCGCAACTTCTCGGCCCGCTCGTCGAGTTCGAGCGGCTCGTCCTCGCCCCGCCACAGCCCCCGCGCCTTGAGGTCGCGGACCTGGACCTCGATGGGCTGCTCCGGGTCGTAGTCGGAAGGGCGCGGGCCCTCGGGCCCGTCCGGGCCGATCCGGACCAGCCGCTCGACCCGGGTCACCCGGAAACGGCTCCCGGCGACGCTCGCCCCGTTGCTCCGCTTCGCGTCGAGCCGGTCCGCCACCCGTGCGTACACCGCGCGCTCCGCCTCGTCGAGATCCAGTGTGAACGGGGCCATCACCCGCAGCCACCCGGCCAGGGCGTCCCGCGCGCCCTGCGGTGTCGAGTGCGACGCGCCCGGGTTGTGGGACTGCCAGTGCCCGTCCGTCCGCTCGGCGACCATGAACACGGCGGGCATCAGCACCCCGCCCGGATGCGTCACACAGGCCCGCCGCGCATCCGCCACGATCTCCGGCGGCGCGCCGGGCGGGGCCCCGACGAACTGGATGAGATCCAGCTTGAGGATGCCGTCGGCCAGCCCGGTGCCGGTGTACGGGTCGATCACGAAGCCCTTGGTGCGCGAGGGCAGCCGGTGCGATTCGCCGACCTCCGCCGGATCGGGGTCGGTGGGCCGGGGCGGCTCGGGGCCGCCGGTGCCCATCCGGATGAAGCGCGAGGCGCGCGCGATCGTGAACCTGGTGCCCAGGATGCTCAGTTCGTCGACGACCTCACGGTCCATGCGCGCGGCCGCCGCCAGCCATTTGCGCCGCGCCCGCTCCGCGCCGGAGTCCTCGGCCGCCTTGGCCCGCCGCCGGAAGTCCGCCCCGAGCATGTCCCGTGCCCCCTGCGGCGTATCGCTGCCGTACTCGGAGAGCTCCCAGCCGCCCGTCTCGCACTCCCGGGCGTGGAAGAACTCCGGCAGACCCACCCCCATCAGCTCGGGGTAGCGCTCTCTGGCCTGCCACGCCTCCCGTTCGGCGAGGGCCGCGATCGGGCTCTCCTGGTGGGTGACCCGGATCGCCAGGTAGGCGGGGGTCGCGTCTCCGTAACTGTTCATGTACAGACTGTGCGCACAAACCGTCGTCGGGCACACGGGGATTCGCGGAATTCGCGCGCTTCGCGGATGCGGCGGGGTGGCGAACGCGGCGGGGTGGCGGGTGCGCGGACGGGGCGCCCGGCCACGGCCCGGCGGAGTGCTGCCGGGCCGTGGCGTACCCGCTGGTGCCGTGACCGGCAGTGTCTGCCCCGTTGGAGAGCGTCGTCCGGTACGTGCGTGCTGGGTGGCGCGACGGGGCGGAGCTTGCCGGGAGGGCGCTAGCTGTGGATGTGGTAGCCGCACCCCGGGTTCTGGCACGTCCAGTGGATCAGCGGGCCGGCCGGCTGGGCCGTGAGCAGTCCGCCGCACATCCGCGGGCAGATCACGGACCGCCCCTCCCGCTCCCCGCTGAGCGGCGCCCACCAGCCTTGCTGGTGCCCTGGTTTTTCACTCATGGGCACACTCTCTCACTCCCGGCGGGCACCTCGGCCGGGGATGCCGGGCCGGGACCGCGGCACCTCGGCCAACCGCCGCGCCACCCGCGTCCCGGGGTGCGGGGCGCGGCCCGCGCGTCAGGCCGACCGGTGCAGGCCCTCGGGGTGTACCGGGTCGGCGAACGGGCGGCCCCGGGTGTAGCGCTCGACCTCGTCCAGGGCGAGGTCGGCCATGCGGTGCAGTTCGCCGCCGAGCGAACCGGCCACATGGGGGGTGAGCAGGACGTTCGGCAGGTCGTACAACGGCGAGGCGGACGGCGGGAGTTCGGGGGCGGTGACGTCCAGTACCGCGTTGAGGCGGCCGCGGGTCAGTTCCGGGAGCAGCGCGGCCTCGTCGATGAGGGAGCCGCGCGCGGTGTTGATGAGGGTGGCGCCGTCCGGCATCAGGGCCAGCTCGCGGGCGCCGATCAGATGGCGGGTGGCGGGCAGTTCCGGGGCGTGCACGGTGACGATGTCGCTGTCCGCGCAGAGGGTGTCGAGGGGGACCGCCGTCGCGCCCAGGCGGGCGGCCTCGGCGGCGTCCACGTACGGGTCGTGCAGCAGGACGCGCAGGTCGAAGGGGCGCAGCAGATCGATGACGCGGCGGCCGATGCGGGAGGCGCCGATGACGCCGACGGTGCGGCGGTAGTTGCCCGCGGTGGCCAGTTCGCGCTGCCAGTCGTGCGGGGCACGCAGACCGCGGTAGCGGTGCGCGGTGTGCAGCACCCGTTTGTTGGCGAAGAGGATCGCGGCGAGGGTGTATTCGGCGACCGGCAGCGCGTTGGCGGCGGCGGCCGAGGTGACGGCGATGCCGCGCGCCCAACAGGCTTCGGTGATGTGGTGTTTGACCGAACCGGCGGCGTGGACGACGGCGCGCAGCCGGGGGGCCGCGGCCAGTACCCCGGCGGTGAGCGGCGGGGCGCCCCAGCAGGTCAGGAGTACTTCGGCGCCGGCGAGGGCGGCGGCCACCTGGGGGGTCGGGTCGGCCAACTCATGGCCGACGAGACGGGAGTTGGTGCGGGTGAGTGCCGTGAGGCGGGTGTGGTGCCGGGGTGCGAGGAGTCGGTCGGCGATGCCGGGGCCCATGGACAGCAGCAGACCGGGCCGGGCGGCCGGGGGTGCGGTGGGGCCGGGGGGATTGTCAGTGGTGGGGTGCATGGTGGAACCAGTGCTCCTTCGCGGTCGCGCGGTCGCACGGGCGCGCGGTCGTCCGGCGGTCCGTCGTCATTTGACGCTGCCGGCGGCGAGGCCGGCCTTCCAGTGCCGCTGGAGGGCGACGAAGGCGATGACCAGCGGGATGACGGCGAGCAGCGAGCCGGTGACGACGAGGGGGTAGTAGGACGGCTCGGCGTGGGTGTTGCTGTTCCACGCGTACAGGCCGAGGCTGAGCGGGAAGAGGCGCTGGTCGGAGAGCATGACCAGGGGGAGGAAGAAGTTGTTCCAGATCGCGGTGAACTGGAAGAGGAAGATGGTCACGAAGCCCGGCATGAGCATGCGCAGGCCGATCGACCAGAAGATCCGCAGCTCGCCCGCGCCGTCCATACGGGCGGCCTCGATCGCCTCACCGGGCACATAGCCGGCGCTGAAGACCCGTGCGAGATAGACCCCGAACGGATGCGCGAGGACGGGTATCAGCACCGCCCAGTAGGTGTTGACGAGGCCGGTCTTGGCGGCGAGCAGGTACAGCGGCAGGGCGAGCGCCGTGGTGGGCACCAGCACCCCGAGCAGCACGGCGCCGAACAGCCGCTCCTTGCCGGGGAATTCGTAGGTGTCGAAGGCGTATCCGGCGGCCACGGACACCAGCGCGGAGAGCAGGGCGCCGCCGCCCGCGTAGAGCAGGCTGTTGGCGTACCAGCGGAAGTAGACGCCGTCGTTGTAGGACGCCAGGCGGGAGAGGTTGCCGCCGAGGTCGAAGCCCTCGAAGGAGAAGGCGTTCCCGGCCAGCAGCCCGCCGGCGTCCTTGGTGGCGGCGGTGACCAGCCAGACGAGGGGGAAGAGGGTGTAGAGCACGGCGAGCACGAGCGTGCCGTTGACGGCGGCCTTGGAGAGCCAGCGGCTGCGGGACGGGCGGGCGGCGGCGCGGACGGTGCCGCGGGGCGCGGGCCGTACGGGAGCGGTGCCGGGGGCACCCGCGGGGGTGGCAGCGGCCCCGTTGGCGGCCCGGTCGCCGGGCCGGCCGGTTCCGTCGGCCGGGTCCGCTGTCGCGGGGCCGGCCGTGGTGCGGTCCGTCACGTTGTCCTGCCCTTCGTCCGGGACCGGGGGGCGCGTTGCGAGAGGCGGGTGATGGCGAAGGACAGCACCGCCGCGGCGAGCGCGAGGAGGACGGACGCGGCGGCCGCCAGTCCGTAGTCGTTGCGGGTGAAGGCCGCGGCGTAGGCGTACATGTTCGGTGTCCAGGAGGAGGTGAGTGCGGCGGAGGACGCCTGGTTGATGATCAGTGGTTCGGTGAAGAGCTGGAGGGAGCCGATCACGGTGAAGAGGGCGACCATCACGACCGAGGAGCGGATCAGCGGGATCTTGACACCGGTCGCGATCCGCCAGGAGCCGGCACCGTCCACCGTCGCGGCCTCGATCACCGAGCGGTCGATGGCCTGGAGGGCGGCGTAGAAGATGACCATGTTGTAGCCGAGCCACTCCCACAGCGCGATGTTGACGACGGCGGGCAGCGCGCCGCCGGGGGAGAGGAAGGAGAAGTCGAGGCCGCCGGACTGCAACGCGCCGATGACCGGGCTGAGTTGCGGGGTGTAGAGGTAGACCCAGATCAGCGCCGCGATGATGCCGGGCACGGCGTGCGGCAGGAAGAGCGCGAGCTGGAAGAAGCGCCGGGCCCGTGCCAGCGCCGAGTCCAGCAGCAGCGCGAGCGTCAGCCCGCCGGCCAGCAGCAGCGGTATGTAGAGCGCGCAGTAGCCGATCAGGACGAGGAAACCGTCGCGGAAGGCGTGGTCGCCCAGCGCCGTGAGGTAGTTGCCGAGGCCGGTGAAGACCGTCTGCGTACCGCCGAACCCGAGCCCCGACTGCTGTTCGGTGAAGAGGCTCAGCCACAGCGCGTAGCCGATCGGCACCACCATCACCACGGTGAAGAGGACGAAGAACGGCGTCAGCAGGACGGTGACGGCGCGCGCTTTGGGGCTCACCGGCCGGCGACCTTCAGCCCGCGCTTGTGCAGCTCCCGCACGGTCGCGTCCTGGGCGGACCGTACGGCGTCGGCGAGGGTGCCGTTGCCGTCCGCGGCCTTGCCGAACGCGTCCTTGAGCGTGGTGTTGGTGGTGCCGCCGGTCGGGCCCCAGGCCCAGTCCCGCTTGATGGCGGCGGCGGCGCCGTCGAAGAGCCCGTAGAGGTCCTGGCCGCCGAAGAAACCGGTGTCGAACGCCTTCTTGGCGACCGGGCGGAGCGCCGCGGCGGCCGGGTAGGCGCTGGAGTCGCCGGAGGAGAGCCGGGCCTTGATGGCGTCCGGCGAGGTGGACATCCAGGTCGCGAACTTCACGGCCGCCGCGGCCTGGTGGCTGTCCTTGGTGACGGCCCAGGTGGAGCCGCCGAGCATGCCACCGGCCGGTTTCCCGTCCCAGGTCGGCATCGGGGCCGCGGCCCACTTGCCGCTCTGGTCGGGGACGAGTCCCTTCAGCGCGCCCGCGCCCCAGGAGGCGCCGAGGTAGCCGACGGTGTCGCCGTTCTTGAGCGCGCCGGTCCACGCGGGGCTGAAGGAGGTGGCGCTGTTGACCAGGCCGTCGTCGAGCAGGCCCTGCCAGTAGGCGGTGACCTTCTTGGTGGCCGGATCGGTGGTGTCCACCTTCCAGGCGTCGCCCTCGGTGGCGAACCACCGCGCGCCCGCCTGCCAGACCATCGCCTCGAAGGTCGTCGGGTCGTCCGGGAAGAACGTGCCGATCCGGGCCTTCGGGTCGGCCTTCTTGACGGCGGCCGCCGCGGTCCGGAACTCGTCCCAGGTCTTCGGCACCTCGATCTTGTGCCGGTCGAAGAAGTCCTTGCGGTAGTAGTACGTCTGCGGTGCGGCGTCGAAGGGCACCGCCCAGTTCCTGCCGCCCAGCGTGGTCAGCTCCACGGCCTGCGGCAGCAGCTGTTTCTTGAGGTCGTCGGTGACGTACTGGCTGATGTCCTGGAGCGAGCCCTGGCTGACGAATTCGGGGAGCGAGGGGTACTCGATGCTGACCAGGTCGGGGGCGTTGCCCGCCTTGACCGCGTTGGCGATCTTCGCATAGCCGCCGGCCCCGCCCGACGGGATCTCCTCGTACCTCACGGTGATGTCGTCGTGGGTGGCGTTGAACGCGTCCACGGTCTGTTTGGTGCCCTTGGCCCAGCCCCAGTAGGTGATCGTGACGTGTCCGCCGTCGCCTCCGGCGGCGGGGTCACCGCCGCCGCAGGCCGTCAGTACGGCGAGGGCGGCCGTGGCACCGGCGATCGCGACAGAGGTTCTGCTCCAACTGCGGCTCATGACACGGCTCCTGGGCTGACGGCCTGACGACGGAAGGAAAGCGGGAAGCGATGGCGGCGATCCTTGGGCCAGGAATGAGCGAAGTCAAGAGCGAAAGATTGAATGATCGAAAAAAGAACAAAGTGTGAGTGTTCGGAGACGGGACGGAACGGCGGGGCCGGACCGGCCGGGGAGGCGGCTACCCGCGCGCCGCCCGCGCCTCGGCCGCCCCGCAGGAGGCCCGCACCCGCAGACGGGGCAGCAGGGCGAGATGCCGCCGCGGCGCGGGCTCGGCCCGGCCCCCCGTCCCGTCTCCCGCACCGCCCGGCCGCCCGCCTTCCGGGCAGCCCACGGCCCCGCCGCCCGCCCGCCCGCGCAACCGCTCCAGCAGCAACTCGGTGGCCAGCCGTCCCACTTCGCGCTTGGGCGGGGCCACCGCCGTCAGCGGGGTGTCCGCCAGCGCCGCCACCTCGTCGTCGTACGCGACCAGTGCCAGCTCGCCCGGCACCCGTACACCCAGCTCCGCCAGCCGCTGCACCAGCTGGATCGCGTCCACGTCGTTGTGCACCAGCGCCGCCGTCACCCGCCCCGCCGTCACCGCCGTCCACAGCGCCTGTACGCCCCGCTCGAACCCCTCCGGATCGCCGCCGGCCGGCGCGTCGATCACCGGATGCGGCAGCTCCAGCCCCAGGGCGCGCAGCGCCTCGTCGTAACCGGTGCGCACCGCGAGCGCCGTCGGGCTGTCCGCGCGGGCCACCAGCACCGGCGCCGCATGGCCCTGCCCGGCCAGATGGCGCAGCGCCAGCAGCACCCCGTGCGCATGGTCGGAGCAGACCCGGTCCAGCGCCGCCAGCGGTCCGCCCGGAGCGGCCGTCCGCTCCAGCAGCACGGCGGGGACCGGGAGACCGGCCAGCCAGCCCCCGTATTCGGCCGGATCTGCCCGGTCGCGCCAGCCCGGCGCGATCAGCAGCCCCTCGGCGCCGGCCGCCAGCAGCCCCTCGGCGCGCGCCCGGTCCCCCTCGGGCCGGTAGTCGGATATCCGCAGGACCAGCCGGGCCCCGGCCCGCGCCGCCGCCTCGTGCGCGCCGTGGATCACCTCGGCGAAGTAGTACGTGGCCGACGGCGCGAGCAGCCCGAGCACCGGCGTGGCCCCGGCTCCGCCGGCCCCCGCCTCCCCGGTGCGCGGCCGGGGCCAGGACACCGACCCGTGCGCCCGCTCGACCAGGCCCTTGCGGGTCAGCGTCTCGACGTCCCGCCGTATGGTCAACGGCGACACCCCGAGCCGGGCGGCGAGGTCGGTGACCCGGGCCGTGCCGTGCTCCCGTACCAAGGTCAGCAGGCGGTCGTGGCGTTGCACTGCACTCTCACGCACGGCGGCGTTCCCCTCCCAGCAGGCGGCCCGAGGCGGCCGGATGGCGGCCGAGCCTAGTCCAGCCCGATCGTTCCGAATCGACCGGAGCGGAGAACGCTCAATCGATCATTCGATCCCGCTCTCTTGACGATGGATCGCTCGCGGCTGAAGGATTCCCGCGTCACCCGGCCGCCCAGCCACTCAGGGGAAGCCCATGCCCCAACTCCCGTCCCACTCCGCCGCGCAGCGCCGCTCGTACCCCTTCCCGCTCCCTCCCGAGGACCGCGACCGCAGCCCGTACACCGGCTGGACCCGCGCCCACTGGGAGGCGGCGGCCGACGGCCTGCTGAACGCCACCGCCCCGTACGCCTCCCGGCGTCACGGCCTCATCTCCCTCCCCGGCCCCCGTCCCAGCTTCTCCGGCCCCCGCTCGGACGGCCTCGAAGGCTTCGCCCGGACGTTCCTGCTCGCGGCCTTCAGGATCGCCGGCGACGACGGCCGCGACCCGCACGGCCTCCTCGACCGCTACGCCGAGGGCCTCACCGCCGGAACCGAGAACCCCACCTTCGACACGGAGTTGGCGCCCGGCCAACCGGACTCCTGGCCCCGTATCGAGACCGTCCGGCAGGCGTACGTCGAGGCCGCCTCGGTGGCCCTCGGCCTGCGGCTGACCCGCCGCCGGCTCTGGGACACCCTCGACGACCGGGTCCGCGCCCGCGTCGTGGAATGGCTGCTGCCGACCCTCGAAGCGCCGCCCATCGACAACAACTGGTGGCTCTTCGGCCTCACCGTCGGCGGCTTCCTGCTCGACGCGGGCATCGAGACCGTACGGGCGCAGGCCGCCATCGACCGCGCGCTGAGCCGCATAGACGGCTGGTACCGCGGCGACGGCTGGTACAGCGACGGAGACAACAGCGCCTTCGACCACTACAACGCCTGGGCCCTGCACTTCTATCCCGTCCTGCACGCCCACCTCAGCGACGACGCCGCCCTGCTGGCCACCTACGGCGAGCGCCTGCACGCCCAACTCGCCTCCTACACACTGCTCTTCGACGCCAACGGCGCACCCATACCCTTCGGCCGCTCGCTCACCTACCGCTTCGCCGCCACCGCCGCCCCCTGGCTCGGCGCTCTCACCGGCCACACCCCGCTCACCCCCGGCGCCACCCGCCGCCTCACCTCCGGCGCCCTGCGCCACTTCCTCGACCGCGGCGCCGTCACCGAGGACGGTCTGCTGCCGCTCGGCTGGTACGGCGAGTACGCCCCGATGCTCCAGGTCTACTCGGGACCAGGCTCGCCCTACTGGGCCTCCAAGGGATTCCTCGGCCTCCTGCTGCCCGCCGACCACCCCGCCTGGACGGCCCCCGAGGAGCCCCTCCCCGCCGAGACCGCCGACGCCGTCCTCCCGCTGGGGCCGACCGGTCTGCTCGTCCAGTCCACCGTGTCCGACGGCCTGGTCCGCCTCCACAACCACGGCAGCAACTCCGTCCTCAGCGACGCGGACCCGTACTACACCCGCTACGCCTACTCCACCCGCACCGGTCCGACGGCCTCCGACGGCCCGATCGGCCCCACGGCCTCCGGCGCCCTGGCTGGCCCCACGGCCCCCGACGCCCTGGCCGACGGGTCCGCCCCCGAGGGTCTGGTCGGCGGCTCCGCCCCCGAGGGTCTGGTCGGCGGCTCCGCCCCCGACGGCCTGGCCGGCGACTCCGCCCCCGACGGCCTGGCAGGTGACTCCGCCCCCGACGGTCTGGCAGGCGACTCCACCTCCGACAACCACTTCGCCCTGCTCATCGACGGCAGCCCGACCACCCGCGGCCCCGCCACCCCGCACGGCACCGGCCCCGACTGGGCCGCCTCCACCCACACCCCACGCCAGGCCGACGGCACCGAACTCCCCGGCGTCCGGATCCTGTCCGCCACCCTCGTCCACGGCCGCGCCGAACTCCGCGCCCACCTCGTCACCGGCGCCACCCCCGGCACCCCCGTACGCCAGACCGGCTGGGCCACCACGCCCGACGGCCCGACCGCCCAACTCCATCCCGTACACGGCTACTCCGGCCCACCCCGCGAGACCGCCACCGGCAGCACCCCCTTCGGCCCGCACACCCGCACCGCCACCCTGGACGGCACCGTCTCCGACCCCCAGGGCACCCTCTTCCTCTCCCTGGCCTCCCTCACCGCGGAACCCACCCCCGCCCCTCTGCACACCCTGGCGACCACCCGCATCACCCCCCACGCCATCCACGTCACCTGGCACGACGGCACCACCTCCCACCTGCCCTTCCCCCACCACTCACCCACTCTCCCCCCACCACGCACCTCTCCTTCCTGACCACCCAGCTCTTCTTCCCCACCACCCACCCACGGAAGGTGAGGGGCCGCAGGGGTCGGGTGCGGGGACGTAAAGCGAAGCAGTCCCCGCACCCGACCCCTGCGGCCCCTCACCGCCCCTTGAAAGCCCCGCGCAGCGGAAAACAAAACAAGCGGCGCCGCACCGGGCAACGTGGGGAAGTGGCGTCCCGCGTTGCGGAAAAGCGGCGCCGCGCCGGGCAACGCGGGGGAGCGGCGTTCCGCGCAGCGGAAAGGGAAAGTGGCGCCGCACCTGGCAACGTGGGGGAGCGGCGTTCCGCGTAGCGCAAAGGGAAAAGCGGCGCCGCACCCGGCAACGCGGGGAAGTGCCGCCGAGCGCGGCGCCGCGGGCAATCCTGAGCACCAACGGGGGTGATCCCGGACGTCGGGAAAGTACGGCGCCGCACCCAGCATCGTGGGAAAAGACGGAGCGCCAGCGACTACGGCCCCGCGCAGCGGAAGGGAAGGCAACGGCGCCGCACCCGGCAACGCGGGGGAGCGGCGTCCCCCCCCCCCCGCAGTGGAAAGGGAAATGCGGCGCCGCACCCGGCAATGCGGGGGAGTGATGTCCCGCGCAGCGGATAAGCGGCGCCGCACTCGGCAATATGGAGAAGTGCCGCCGAGCGCGGCGCTGCGGGCAATCCGCAGCACCAACGGGAACGTCCCCGTACGACGTGAAAGGACGGCGCCGCACCCCACAACGTGGGGAAAATCCGGAGCGTCCGCGACTACGGCCCCGCGCAGCGGAAGAGTTCACCCGTCGGCACGGCGCCGCACCCAGCATCGTGGGAAAATCCGGAGCGTCCGCGACTACGGCCCCGCGCAGCGGAAGAGTTCACCCGTCGGCACGGCGCCGCACCCAGCATCGTGGGAAAAGACGGAGCGTCAGCGACTACGGCCCCGCGCAGCGGAAGAGTTCACCCGCCGACACGGCGCCGCACCCAACATCGTGGGGAAAGGCGGAGCGCCAGCGACTACGGCGCCGCACCCAACATCGTGGAGAAAGGCGGAGCGCCAGCGACTACGGCGCCGCACCCAACATCGTGGAGAAAGGCGGAGCGCCAGCGACTACGGCGCCGCACCCAGCATCGTGGGGAAAAACGGAGCGCCAGCGACTACCGCGGACCATACTTCCGCCCCGTCCGCGAAGTGATCCCGCCGAGCACCCCGCGAGGCGCCAGCTTCGCCGCGCCCACCAGCGCCTTGTACCGCGGGTCCGGAACGGACAGTGACTTGCCGCGCGCCAGATCCCGCATCGCCGCGTCGACCAGTTTGCCGGCGTCCAGCCACAACCAGCCGGGGATGTTGTCCGTGCCCATCCCGGCCCGCTGGTGGAACTCGGTCCGTACGAAGCCGGGGCAGAGCGCCATCAGCCGGACCCCGCTGCCGGCCAGGTCCCGCGCGGCGCCCTGGGTGAACTGCACGACCCACGCCTTGCTCGCCCCGTACGTCCCGCGCGGTACGAACGCCGCCACGGACGCGACATTGACGACCGCGCCCCGCCGCCGGTCCCGCATACCGCGGACCGCGGCCGTCGTGAGCCGCAGCACTGCCTCGCAGTGCACCTTCAGCATCGTCAGCTCATCGGCCATCGACACTTCGAGGTACTCGCCCTTGTTGCCGAACCCCGCGTTGTTCACCAGCAGATCCACCGGACGCGTGGTGTCCGCGAGCCGCTCCTCGACGGCGGTGATGCCCTGCTCCGTCGCCAGATCGGCGCGGAGCACCTCCGCTTCGATGCCGTGCCGGTCGTGCAGTTCGGTCGCCTGCTCGCGCAGCCGCTTCTCGTCGCGCGCCACCAGCACCACGCTGTGGCCGTCGCTGGCGAGCCGCCGGGCGAACGCCGCCCCGATGCCCGCCGTCGCTCCCGTGATCAGTGCAGTCGTCATACGGGGCACGCTATCCGCACCGGGCGCGGCGCCGATGCCCTGGGACGCGCCGGCACCCGCTCCCGCCGCCCGCCCCCTTCGGCCGGCTTCCCGTCAGCTCGCCGCCTGCGCCACGTACTTGGCCGCCCTGGCCCGTGCCTCCTCCGGCAGCGCGTCCCCGACCGTCAGCAGCCGCGGCAGCAGCTCCCGCTCGGTCGTCAGCGCCCGGAACATCAGCGCGATGGTCACGCCGTGGTCCGGGCGGTGCACCACCTCGACGGGGTCCCCGGCGTGGATCTCGCCCGGTTCGAGCACCCGCAGATACGCGCCGGGCACCCCGGCCGCCGTGAACCGCTTGATCCAGCCATGTTCGCCCAGCCAGCCCTGGAACGTCCGGCACGGAATCCGCGGTGCGGTCACCTCCAGCAGCAGCCGGTCGCCGATCAGCCAGCGCTCGCCGACCAGGGCGCCGTTGACCTCGACGCCGGCGGTGGTGAGGTTCTCGCCGAACACGCCGTTGCCCAGCTCGCGGCCCAGCTCCCGCTGCCAGGCGTCCAGGTCCTCGCGGGCGTAGGCGTACACGGCCTGGTCGTTGCCGCCGTGATGGCGGGTGTCGACCACCGCGTCGCCCGCCAGCCCGCTCGCACCGATGCCCTTGGGGCCCGGCGCGGTGACCGCCACCGGGCCGTCCACGGGCTGTTTGTCGATACCCGTCCCGGCCGGGGCGTCGGTGTGCTCGGACGGGATGGGACGCCCCAGATTCACGGAAAGCAGTTTCATGCGCTCACGCTAAGCCAAATCAGCCAAAGCGCGCAGTGAGTAATCCGCTTTCTCTCCAAGGCTCGCTTATGCTTGAAGAATGATCGAGGCCCGTCATCTCCGTGTGCTGCGCGCCGTCGCCAGGACCGGTTCCTTCTCCGCCGCCGCCCGCGAGCTGGGCTGCACCCAGCCCGCCGTCAGCCAGCAGATGAAGGCCCTGGAACAGTCCGCCGGCACCCCGCTCCTGGTCCGTACGGGTCGCGAGATGCGGCTGACGCAGGCGGGTGAGGCGCTGGTACGGCACGCCGTCGGCATCCTGGCGGGGCTCACCGCCGCGGAGGAGGAGGTCGCCGCCATCGCGGGCCTGCGGGCCGGCCGGGTGCGGCTGGTGTCGTTCCCCTCCGGCAGCTCGACGCTGGTGCCGACCGCGCTGGCGGCGATGCGCGCCGCGTACCCCGGCACCCGGGTCTCGCTGGTCGAGGCCGAGCCACCGCGCTCGATCGAGATGCTGCGCAACGGCGACTGCGAGATCGCGCTGGCCTTCCGCTATCCCGAGGTGCGCGGCGCGGACCCGGCCGCCGGGGCGGAGTGGGACGACCTGGTCGCCCGCCCGATCCTGGCGGACCGGCTGATCGGACTGGTCCCGGACGGCCACCGGCTGGCGCAGGCCGGTACGGTCCGGTTCGCCGAGCTGGCCGACGAACCGTGGATCGGCGGCTGTCCGCGCTGCCGGGGGCACCTCGTGGAGGTCTGCGAGAACGCGGGCTTCACCCCGCGTATCGACTTCGCCACCGACGACTATCCGGCGGTGATCGGCCTGGTCGGCGCGGGTCTGGGCGTCGCCGCCCTGCCCGAGCTGACCCTGGCGTCCGTACGCCCCAAGGGCACCACGACGGTACGGCTGGAACCGGCCGTGCACCGCGAGATCGTCGCGCTCACGCTGCCGGACCTGGCACAGGTCCCCGCGGTAGAGGCGATGCTCGATCAGCTGGTCGAGGCCGCCGGACACTGACGGCACGGGACGGCCGACGGGATTCCACAGGGCCGACGGGATTCCATAGGTGGGCGTTCACCCGGTGGGGTTTCACCCGGCGTCGTTCACCAGGTGGGGTCTCAGGTGGGGGCTCATCCGGTGGTCCTCACCCGGTGCGGACGTGCTCCTCATACGGGGCGACGGCTGGCCGCCGTTCGAGTGACCGGAGCGCGACGCGGCGACGAAGTGCCGCAGCGGAGCAGCGGCGAGAAGCGACACGGTGAAGCAGCGACGAGAAGTGCCGCAGCGGAGCAGTGACGAGAAGCGCCGCGATGAATCAGTGACGAGAAGCGCCGCGATGAATCAGTGACGAGAAGCGCCGCGATGAATCAGTGACGAGGGGGACGGGCGTGGGGCGCCGCCCGCGGCGGCGCCGGCCATCCGGGGAAGGCCCGGCCGGGTTCTCCCGGGGCCTTCCCGCTGCTCGCGGCGGGCTTTCGCGGAGCGTGCGTGCTTCCGGTGCGGCGGCTCCGGACGGTCAGATGCCGGTCACGCCGACGTGGTGGGTCATCGAGGTCGCGGGGACCAGCCGGTGCCGGGCCCGGCCCATGAGTTCCTCGCGCTCGTCCTCGGTCAGTCCGCCCCAGACCCCGTAGGGCTCGCGGACCGCCAGCGCGTGCGCCGCACATTCGGCCCGTACGGGGCAGCGCATGCAGACCTCCTTCGCCGATGTCTCACGCGCGCTACGAGCCGCTCCGCGCTCGCCCTCGGGGTGGAAGAAGAGCGAGCTGTCCACGCCGCGGCAGGCGGCCAGCAACTGCCAGTCCCAGAGGTCTGCGTTCGGGCCCGGGAGGCGGGAGAAATCTGCCATTGCGTGTCCCCTCGAAGCGATGCTGATTCGGGCTCGGTGCTGAAGACCGTACATCTACTGTCTAAGTAGATGTAAATATGACTCATTGCGAATCTAGCCGCAGTTGGCACGAAAATGAAAGGAAGAGGGCCAAATAGGGCATAGGGTGCGCGCGCGACCGCCGGTACAGCGATGAACCGTCTGCGTATCCGGTCCCTTACGGAGCGTGCCGAACTCGGTCGTCGAGGCCGTAACTCTTTCGAGTGACCGTCGTTGAGAGTGCGGAGGCGATTGGCAGAGGTAGCCGTCGGGCATCTGTCCGAGGCCGTCAATCGCACAGGTGACGATATGTATCAGCCTGGAGGCTCAAGGTGACGCGCATCAGCTGCGGAGGACGGTCATGACATCCGTCCTCGTCTGCGACGACTCCCCGCTTGCCCGAGAGGCGCTCCGTCGGGCGGTTGCGACCGTGCCCGGCGTCGAGCGTGTGACGACGGCGGCCAACGGCGAGGAAGTCCTCCGCCGCTGGGGCGCCGATCGCTCGGACTTGATTCTGATGGACGTACGGATGCCCGGTCTCGGCGGTGTCGAGACCGTGCGGCGGCTGCTGTCCGCCGACCCCGGCGCCCGGATCATCATGCTCACGGTGGCCGAGGATCTGGACGGGGTCGCGCTAGCGGTCGCCGCCGGTGCCCGCGGCTATCTGCACAAGGACGCCTCGCGCGCCGAGCTGCGCGCCACGGTGACCCAGGCGCTCGCCGACCCGACGTGGCGGCTCGCCCCGCGCCGGTTGCGGTCCGCCGAGATGGGCGCGGCGCCGACACTGACCGCCCGGGAGATCCAGGTGCTGGAGGGCATGAGCCACGGCCGCTCCAACGCCGAGATCGGCCGGGAGCTGTTCCTCTCCGAGGACACGGTCAAGACGCATGCCCGGCGCCTCTTCAAGAAGCTCGGCGCATCCGACCGGGCACACGCGGTGGCGCTGGGTTTCCGCTGGGGACTGGTCCGCTGACCGTGGTGTGACGCGCTGCGTAACGGGGTTGCGGCGTTCGTCCCTCGATGAGGTGGCGAAGGCCGCAGCCCCACCGCGTGGGCGCCCGGCGCCGAAACGTCACGCGATGCCGCATCCTTGACGTGTGACTCCTCCCCGGCGGAGGCCGGGGCTTCTCACTCGGCCAGAAGAGACCCTGATGACGGACAAGCCCTGCCCGGTGCCGTTCGGCACGGGCTACAAGCTACCGACAGGGTCCCGGGGCCGGTATGGGCACAACCCGATCGGGGGAGGCGTGGGACGTGGGTTCCAGTACGACGGCTCGTAACGGTTCGGTGCACAACAACAGGGGTGATGCCGAGAGCGGCGCCGCGTCAAGGCACCATGGACCGATGCGCGATGACGGCAATCAGGAGATCAGTGATCTCGTCGCACGCGCCGTCGAGGGCGACCGGCGGGCCACGCACGACCTCCTGGCCCATGTGCACCCCCTCGCCCTGCGCTACTGCCGCACCCGGCTCTCCCGGCTGCCGGGGGACGCCCGGCACTTCGTGGAGGACCTGGCGCAGGAGGTGTGTGTCGCGGTGCTCTGCGCGCTGCCGCGCTACCGCGACACCGGCAAGCCCTTCGAGGCGTTCGTCTTCGCCATCGCCGGGCACAAGGTCGCCGATCTGCAACGGGCCGCGATGCGCGGTCCCGGCAGTACGGCCGTGCCGTCCGACGAGATGCCCGAGCAGCCGGACGACTCCCTCGGCCCCGAGGAGCGGGCGCTGCTGAGCAGCGACGCCGAGTGGGCCAAGAAACTGCTGGCGAACCTGCCGGAGAACCAGCGTGAGCTGGTGCTGCTGCGGGTCGCGGTCGGGCTGACGGCCGAGGAGACCGGGCAGATGCTGGGGATGTCGCCCGGTGCGGTGCGGGTCGCCCAGCACCGCGCGCTCAGCCGGCTGCGAGCGCTCGCCGAGCAGTAGCGGACGGGGGCGGTCCGCGGAGCGCCCCGGTGCTCCGCGGGAATCCCCCTTCGGGACGGCGGGGCGGCTCGGTAGAAACGTACGAGTGATGAGGCCCTCATCGGCCGTGGAATGGGACACCTCTCCAGGCCGTTAGCATGGGTGTCCGCGCTGAGGCAAGAGCATTGGGGAAGGTGTCATGAGTGACAACGTCGACGGTATGCCCGCCAAATTCGCCATGCTCGGGCTGACATACGACGACGTTCTGCTGATGCCCGGCGCGTCGGAGGTGCTGCCGAACGCGGTGAGCACCGCCTCCCGGGTCTCGCGGAACGTCACGGTGAGCATCCCGCTGCTGTCCGCGGCGATGGACAAGGTCACCGAGGCGCGGATGGCGATCGCCATGGCGCGCCAGGGCGGCGCCGGTGTGCTGCACCGCAACCTCTCCATCGAGGACCAGGCCAACCAGGTCGATCTGGTCAAGCGCTCCGAGTCCGGCATGGTCACCGACCCGATCACGGTCCGCCCGGACGCGGAGCTCGCCGAGGCGGACGCGCTGTGCGCCAAGTTCCGGATCAGCGGTGTGCCGGTGACCGACGCGGCGGGCAAGCTGCTGGGCATCGTCACCAACCGCGATATGGCCTTCGAGATGGACCGCAGCCGGCAGGTCCGCGAGGTCATGACGCCGATGCCGCTGGTCACCGGCAAGGTCGGCATCTCCGGCGAGGACGCCATCGAGCTGCTGCGCCGCCACAAGATCGAGAAGCTTCCGCTGGTCGACGACGCGGGCGTCCTCAAGGGTCTGATCACCGTCAAGGACTTCGTCAAGGCGGAGAAGTACCCGAACGCCGCCAAGGACGCCGAGGGCCGGCTGGTCGTCGGCGCGGCCGTCGGTGTCGGCGACGCGGCGTACGACCGGGCGCAGGCGCTGGTCGAGGCCGGTGCCGACTTCCTCGTCGTGGACAGCGCGCACGGCCACAGCCGCGGCATCCTCGACATGATCGCCAAGGTCAAGTCCAACATCCGCGTCGATGTCGTCGGCGGCAACGTCGCCACTCGCGACGGCGCCCAGGCGCTGATCGACGCGGGCGCCGACGGCATCAAGGTCGGGGTCGGCCCCGGCTCCATCTGCACCACCCGCGTCGTCGCCGGTGTCGGCGTGCCGCAGGTCACCGCGATCTACGAGGCCGCGCAGGCCGCGCACGCCGCGGGCGTACCGCTGATCGGCGACGGCGGCCTCCAGTACTCCGGCGATATCGCCAAGGCCATCGCGGCCGGTGCGGATACGGTCATGCTGGGCTCGCTGCTGGCCGGCTGCGAGGAGTCGCCGGGCGAGATGGTCTTCATCAACGGCAAGCAGTTCAAGTCGTACCGGGGGATGGGTTCGCTGGGCGCGATGCAGTCCCGCGGGCAGGGCAAGTCCTTCTCCAAGGACCGCTACTTCCAGGACAACGTCCTCTCCGAGGACAAGCTGGTCCCCGAGGGCATCGAGGGCCAGGTGCCCTACCGCGGCCCGCTCTCCTCGGTGGCCCACCAGCTCGTCGGCGGTCTGCGCGCCTCCATGGGCTACGTCGGCTCCGCCGACATCCAGGAGCTCAAGGACAAGGGCCGCTTCGTCCGCATCACCTCCGCGGGCCTCAAGGAGAGCCACCCGCACGACATCCAGATGACGACCGAGGCGCCGAACTACTCGCGTCGCTAGGACGGGCCCTCCGGCTGGGGGTCCGGGGGTTGCCCCCGGGGGATGGGGTCAGATGACGACCGAGGCGCCGAACTACTCGCGTCGCTAGGACGGGCCCTCCGGCCGGGGGTTCGGGGGTTGCCCCCGGGGGGGGCTGGGGGCGGATGGCGACCGAGGCGCCGGACTGTTCGCGTCGCCGGCGGCGCCGGACATTCGCGTCGCTGAGCGTGGCGCGTGCGCGCGCAGGCGTGGCGGAAGCCCGTGGCCGCACCGCGGCCGCGGGTTTTCGTGTGTCGGGGATACTGGAACGGCAGACGTAGAGGGAAAGGCCACACACGTGACTGAGATCGAGATCGGACGCGGCAAGCGCGGCCGCCGGGCATATGCCTTCGACGACATCGCCGTCGTCCCGAGTCGCCGCACCCGCGACCCGAAGGAGGTCTCGATCGCCTGGCAGATCGACGCCTACCGTTTCGAGCTGCCGTTCCTGGCCGCTCCGATGGACTCCGTGGTCTCGCCGCGGACCGCCATCCGCATCGGTGAGCTGGGCGGCCTGGGCGTCCTCAACCTGGAGGGTCTGTGGACCCGGTACGAGGACCCGGAGCCGCTGCTCGCGGAGATCGCGGAGCTGGACGGTGAGACGGCCACCAAGCGGTTGCAGGAGATCTACGCCGCGCCGATCAAGGAAGAGCTGATCGGGCAGCGGATCAAGGAGGTGCGCGACTCGGGTGTCGTGACCGCCGCCGCGCTGTCGCCGCAGCGCACCGCCCAGTTCTCCAAGGCGGTCGTGGACGCGGGCGTGGACATCTTCGTGATCCGGGGCACCACCGTCTCCGCCGAGCACGTCTCGTCGGCCGCCGAGCCGCTGAATCTGAAGCAGTTCATCTACGAGCTGGATGTCCCGGTCATCGTCGGCGGCTGCGCCACGTACACCGCGGCGCTGCACCTGATGCGGACTGGTGCGGCCGGTGTGCTGGTCGGGTTCGGCGGCGGCGCGGCGCACACCACCCGTAACGTCCTGGGCATCCAGGTCCCGATGGCGACGGCGGTGGCGGATGTCGCCGCCGCGCGCCGGGACTACATGGACGAGTCCGGCGGCCGGTATGTGCATGTCATCGCCGACGGCGGTGTGGGCTGGTCCGGCGACCTGCCGAAGGCGATCGCCTGTGGCGCGGACGCGGTGATGATGGGCTCGCCGCTGGCCCGTGCGACGGACGCGCCCGGCCGCGGCCACCACTGGGGCATGGAGGCGGTGCATGAGGACGTGCCGCGGGGCAAGCGGATGGACCTCGGCGCGGTCGGCACGACGGAAGAGGTGCTCCTCGGGCCCTCGACCACGCCCGACGGGTCGATGAACTTCTTCGGCGCGCTGCGCCGGGCGATGGCCACCACGGGCTACTCCGAGCTCAAGGAGTTCCAGCGGGTCGAGGTGACGGTCGCGCCGTCGCAGCACGACAACCGCTAGCGGCGGCGAGGCCCCGGGGCGCGGCCACGGGGTCCCCGTACGCGACGCGGCGGCCCGGCGACATCATGTCGCCGGGCCGCCGCGTTTTCCGGTTCCGGGACCGTCCCGCACCGGCTGCGGGTCAGAGCCGGTGGGCGGTGCCCGTCGGGGTCGAGCCCCGGGTGTCCAGGAGGAGCTGGGCCTTCGCCGCGAGGCCCTGGAGGTCGTAGGTGCGGTGGGGCTGGAGGAGGAGCGTCAGATCGGCGTCGGCCGCGGCCTCGTAGGGGGAGTCGGACCGGGGGACGGGGCGGCCGCGCACGTTCCACCGGGGGACGTAGGGGTCGTGGTACGTGAGCTGCGCGCCGAGTGCCATGAGGCGGGTGGCGATCTCGCGGGCCGGGGAGCCCTCCTGGTTGCCGGTGTCGGGCCGGTAGCTGACGCCGAGGAGCAGGACGCGGGCGCCGCGGGCGGACTTGCCGTGTTCGTTGAGCAGGGTGGCGCAGCGCTGGATGACATAGCGCGGCATCCGGCTGTTGACCTCCTGGGCGAGTTCGACCATGCGGAGCGGGTAGCCCGGTGAACGTCCTTTGTAGGAGAGGCAGTTGGGGTCGATGGGGGCCGCGTGGCCGCCCACGCCGGGGCCGGGGCGGAACGCCTGGAAGCCGAAGGGTTTCGTCTCGGCGCAGCGGATGACGTCCCACAGATCGACGCCGATGTCGTGGCAGAAGACCGCCATCTCGTTCATCAGGGCGATGTTGACGTGGCGGTAGTTGGTCTCCAGGACCCTGGCCGTCTCCGCCTCGCGGGGGCCGCGGGCGCGGACGACCTTGTCGGTCAGCCGCCCGTAGAACGCCGCGGCGGCCTCGGTGCAGGCGGGGGTGAGGCCGCCGATGACCTTGGGGGTGTTGCCGTAGCGGTGGGTGCGGTTGCCGGGGTCGTGCCGGTGGGGTGAGCAGGCGAGGTGGAAGTCGCGGCCGGCGGTCAGTCCCGACCCCGCTTCGAGCAGGGGGCGCAGGAATTCCTCGGTGGTGCCCGGGTAGGCGGTCGATTCGAGGATGACCGTGGTGTGCGGGCGCAGCTGCGCGGCCAGGGTGCGGGCCGCGTCGGCGACGCCGGTCAGGTCCACGGCGCGGTCCTCGCCGAGCGGTGTGGGGGTGCAGATGACGGCCGTCCGGACCTTGCCGAGGGCGGCGGGGTCGGCGGTGGTGCGGAAACCGCCGGCGAGCAGGCGGCGGATCTCGGTGGCGGACAGCGGCCCGTCGGCGACCGAGGGGGCGGCCGCGTGCGGGTCGGGGTCGTAGCCGACGGTGCTGATGCCGGCGGTGGTGGCGGCCTGGGCAAGAGGGAGGCCGAGGTGTCCGAGGCCGATGACGGCGAGGTCTGCGGGCATGGCTGCTGCCGCCCTTCCCGAGCGATTCCGGATGGCGCATAAGTAGACTAAGCCGACATTCGACTCAGAATGGATATTGGCCGATCGAGGTGGCGGGGTGTTGCCGCCGCCCGCGGCGAAGGGGGACTGGCGGCACGTAGCGCGGACAGAATCGACCGACGGGGGGTGTGGCCCCGATCACAGCGGGAGGCAGTGGTGAAGACAGCGACACTGGGACCGGCGCAGCGTGCCGAGGCGCTCGCCCGAATGGCGGAGCGGGAGCTGGACATCTTGGTGGTCGGCGGCGGAGTCGTCGGCGCCGGTACGGCACTGGACGCGGCGACGCGCGGGCTGACCACCGGACTGGTCGAGGCGCGCGACTGGGCCTCCGGTACCTCCAGCAGGTCCAGCAAGCTCATCCACGGCGGCCTGCGGTATCTGGAGATGCTGGACTTCGCGCTGGTCAGGGAGGCGCTGAAGGAACGCGGACTGCTGCTGGAGCGGCTGGCGCCGCATCTGGTGAAACCGGTGCCGTTCCTCTACCCGTTGCAGCACAAGGGCTGGGAGCGCTGGTACGCCGGATCGGGCGTCGCGCTCTACGACGCCATGTCCGTCTCGTCCGGGCACGGCCGCGGGCTGCCGGTACACCGGCATCTCTCCCAGCGCCGCGCCCTGCGGGTGGCGCCCTGCCTCAAGAAGGAGGCCCTGGTCGGGGCGTTGCAGTACTACGACGCGCAGATGGACGACGCGCGCTTCGTGATGACGCTGGTGCGGACCGCCGCGGCGTACGGGGCCCAGGTCGCCAACCGGGCGCGCGTGGTGGGCTTCCTGCGCGAGGGCGAGCGGGTGGTCGGCGCGCGGGTGCAGGACGTCGAGGCGGGCGGCGAGTACGAGATCCGCGCCCGGCAGATCGTCAACGCCACCGGGGTGTGGACCGATGACACCCAGGCGCTGATCGGCGAGCGCGGGCAGTTCCACGTCCGCGCGTCCAAGGGGATCCACCTGGTCGTGCCCAAGGACCGTATCCACTCGACGA
Source organism: Streptomyces sp. x-80 (assembly GCF_046549095.1). Taxonomy (NCBI): domain Bacteria; kingdom Bacillati; phylum Actinomycetota; class Actinomycetes; order Kitasatosporales; family Streptomycetaceae; genus Streptomyces; species Streptomyces sp. x-80. The sequence goes on along the minus strand of NZ_JAJPWM010000005.1, from coordinate 240,237 downwards.
CCGGGCTGATCCTGCGGACCGAGAAGAGCGTGCTGTTCGTCATCCCGTGGGGACGGCACTGGATCATCGGGACGACGGACACCGACTGGGATCTGGACAAGGCCCATCCGGCGGCGTCCAGCGCCGATATCGACTATCTGCTGGAGCATGTCAACTCGGTGCTCGCCACGCCGCTGACCAGGGACGACGTCGAAGGCGTCTATGCGGGCCTGCGGCCGCTGCTGGCCGGTGAGTCGGATGCGACCAGCAAACTGTCGCGCGAGCACACGGTCGCCCACCCGGTGCCCGGCCTCGTCGTGGTCGCGGGCGGCAAGTACACGACGTACCGGGTGATGGCCAAGGACGCCGTGGACGAGGCGGTGCACGCGCTGGACCAGCGGGTCGCGGAGTGCGTGACGGAGGACGTGCCGCTGGTCGGCGCCGAGGGCTACAAGGCGCTGTGGAACGCGCGGGCCCGCACTGCGGCGCGCACCGGCCTGCACGTGGCGCGCGTGGAGCACCTGCTGAACCGCTACGGTTCGCGCGCCGAGGAGCTGCTGGAGCTGGTGGTGGCCGATCCGTCGCTGGGCGAACCGCTGGCCGCCGCCGACGACTATCTGCGGGCCGAGGTGGTGTACGCCTGCACGCACGAGGGCGCCCGGCATCTCGACGACGTACTGACCCGGCGGACCCGCATCTCGATCGAGACCTTCGACCGGGGCACCCGCAGCGCCCGCGAGGTGGCCGAGCTGATGGCGCCCGCGCTGGGCTGGGACACCGACCGGGTCGAGAAGGAGATCGCCCACTACGAGAAACGGGTCGAGGCGGAGCGCGAGTCGCAGCGGCAGCCGGACGATCTGACGGCGGACGCGGCACGGCTGGGCGCGCCGGACATCGTGCCGTCGTAGGCGGCGGAGGCGCGACGGCCCGCGCCCCGGCGGCCGTCAGGGACCGGACCGGGCCGTCCGCCCGCGAGTGGCGGCGGCCCGGTGCCCCGCGGTGCGCCGGGACGGTGCGCAGAACTCCGCGGTCAGCACGTCCGTGCCGTGCTCCGGGACGGCGAGGGGCGCGGTGTTGACGCGGTAGCTGACGAGGTGCCGGCCGTCGGCGGTGCCCGCGGTCTGCGCGTACGAGCCGTTGATGTCGCCGTTGTGGCCCCAGACCGTGACGCCACAGGGCAGCACGGTGGCGTACAGGCCGAGGCCGTAGGCGCCGCCGGTGCCCCGCTCGCTGCGCAGCTGGGCCATCTGACGCGGCGGGAGGAGCGCGCCGCCGAGCAGCGCCGCGAAGAACCGGTTGAGGTCGCCGAGGGTGGTGACCATCTCGCCGGCCGCGCCCGCCCGGCTCGGGTCCAGGGCCGTGACGTCCACCCGGCGGCCGCCGACCCGGGCGTAGGCGCGGCCGTGCGGCTCGGGCAGGGCCGGGTCGGTGCCGGGGAAGGAGGTGTCGCGGAGCCCGACGGGGCCGATGACGCGGCGGCGGATCTCCTCGGCGTACGGGTGCCCGGTGACGCCCCTGATGAGCAGGCCGAGGACGAGGTAGTTGGTGTTGGAGTAGGCGAAGGGGGCGCCCCGTCCGCCCGCCGGGCCGTACGCGCGGGAACCGGCCGCCGGCCCGTGGCTCAGCGCGATCCGCAGCAGCTCCGCCGGGGTGTGGTGGTCGTAGCGGTGGGCGCCGAACCCCCTGCCGCGCAGCTGCCGGGCGAGCCTCGGGTCCGCGGTGTAGTCGAACAGGCCGGTCGTATGGTCCAGCAGCCGGCGGACCGTTACCTGGCGCAGGACGCCGCGCTCGTCCGGCCCGATGCCCGGTACACCCTGAGGCAGCTGCCGGTCCGCGGTGTCGTCCAGGGACAGCTTCCCCTCGGCGACGAGTTGCAGGACGACGGTCGCGACCACGGTCTTGGTGAGGCTGCCGGCCCGGAAGTGGTCGGTGCGCTCCATGGGGCGGCCGGTGCGCAGATCGGCGACACCCGCAGTGGTGAAACGGGAGGCGCGGATGCGGCCGTCGCGCGTGCTGAGCGAGGCGGCGCCCGGGGCCCCGTCGGCCACCAGCCGGTCCAGGGCGCGCCCGGTCGCGGCCGACGGCGCCCCGGCCGCCGCGGACGGGACCGGGTCGCGCCGCGCTACGCCCGTACAGGCCGTCAGGGCCAGTGCCAGGGCGGCGGCCTGGGCGGTGAGCGCGGTGGCACGGCGGCGGGCGGCGCGCGCCGAGGCGGCGCGAGGTGACCGCAGCGTCATCGGGACTCCCGTTCGTCGGGGCCATCATGACGGGCGCGCGCGGTGCCGTCCGTCGCGGACCCGGGCCTTCCCCACGGCTGCGGATGAGGGAGAATGAAGGCTCTGCCAGGGTGGGTTGTCCGAGTTGGGCCAGTTTGGTGAGCGACGGAAAAGCGAAGCTGCCAACTCGGCTGGATTACAGAGGGGATTCAGTGGGCGACGAGGTCGAGATGGACGGCAAGGAGGGCAGGCTGCTCGCCGGCCGGTACCGGCTCGCCGATGTTCTCGGCCGGGGCGGCATGGGCACGGTATGGCGTGCTCGCGACGAGGTCCTGGGCCGCACGGTCGCGGTCAAGGAACTGCGCTTCCCGGGCGGGGTCGAGGAGGACGAGAAGCGCCGCCTGATCACCCGTACCCTGCGCGAGGCCAAGGCGATCGCCCGGATCCGCAACAACGGCGCCGTGACGGTCTTCGACGTGGTCGACGAGGACGACCGGCCGTGGATCGTGATGGAACTCGTCGAGGGCCGCTCGCTGGCCGAGGTCATCCGCGACGACGGCGCGCTCACCCCGCGCCGCTCCGCCGAGGTCGGCCTCGCCGTACTGGATGTGCTGCGCGCCGCCCACCGCGAGGGCATCCTGCACCGCGATGTGAAGCCGTCCAACGTCCTGATGTCGGACGACGGCCGCGTCGTCCTGACCGACTTCGGCATCGCACAGGTCGAGGGCGACCCCTCCGTCACCTCCACCGGCATGCTCGTCGGCGCGCCCTCGTACATCTCGCCGGAGCGGGCCCGCGGGCACAAGCCCGGCCCGCCCGCCGACATGTGGTCGCTGGGCGGGCTGCTGTACGCCTGCGTCGAGGGCGTACCGCCGTACGACAAGGGGTCGGCGATCGCGACGCTGACGGCGGTGATGACCGAGCCGGTCGACCCGCCGAAGAGCGCCGGCGCGCTGGAAGAGGTCATCTACGGCCTGCTGGTGAAGAACCCGGCGGGCCGGCTGGACGACGCGGGCGCGCGCGCCCTGCTGCTGGACGTCGTGCACGGGCCGGAGGACACCGGTCCGCAGGCGCCGGAGCCCGCCCTGGACGCCACCCGTGCGATGGCACTGCCGACGGTTCCCGAGGAGCGGGCCCCGGCCGGCCCCGCGGCCCGTCCGGCGAAGCCGAAGGCGACGGCCGGACCGAAGCCGCAGCGCAAGCCGAAGCCCGCGCCGCAGGCGCGGCCGGGGACGGCCGGTACCGGCGCGGCCGGGGCGCCGGGTGCGCCGGAGCGGGCCGGGTCCGGGCAGCCGCCGGCCGGGACGGCGGGCCGGTACGGGACGGACCGCCCGGCCGGGGACCGTCCGGCGACGGACCGGCCGGGGTTCGACACGGACGCCGCCAAGGAGCGGATGCGCGGCGCCCTCCGGTCCGTACGCGAGGCCGCCACCGCGGCGACCCGGTCCGGCTCCGGACCGGGCGACGGCAGCAGCCGGCCGGCCCCGCCGCGCGCCTCGGTGACCGATGTGGTCCCGCGCCGCACCCTCGTCATCGTCGCCGTGGTGATCGCGGTGGCGATCGTCGGCACGGTGCTGGCGTTCGCGCTCGGCGGCGACGGCCAGAGCACGGACGCGTCCGGCACGAACGACAAGGCGTCCGCGGGCCAGGCATCCTCCACGGCGGACCGGTCCGGTACCGGCGAGGAGCCCGCGAAGCAGCGTCCGGGCACCCCGCCGCCGCAGTCGGGCAGCGGCGCCGCGAAGGACGGCCAGGCGCTGCCGGACGGCTTCGGCGCGATCGCCAACGGCCAGTACAAGTTCGCCATGGCGATGCCCAAGGGCTTCCGGCAGACGGGTACCGCGGGGCAGAACTCCGGCGCCATCTACAGCGCGTCGGGCGGCTTTCCGCGTATCCAGGTCGACTACAACGCCAAGCCCGGCACCGACGCGGCGGCATCCTGGCACAGCCAGGAGCCGAGTGTGCGCGGCTCCAGCGACAACTACCACCTGGTCGGCATCGCCCCCGTCAAATGGCGGGACTATCCGACCGTCGCGGACTGGCAGTTCACCCGCACCCAGGGCGGTGAGCAGGTGCAGGTGCTCAACCGCGGTTTCAAGGCCGACGACAAGCACGGCTACGCCATCATGATCACCTGCAAGGCGGACGCGTGGTCGGACACGGAGTGCCGGCAGCTGCGCGAGACGGCGTTCAAGACGTTCACGGTGAAGGACTGACACCGGGCCCCGGCGGCGGGTGCGGTGCCGCCGGGCGGGCCGCAACTCCGCGGCCGGGCCCGTATCGTGAGACGCCGCGGGCCGTACACCTCCGCGATGGGCGGGAAAACGACCGGAAGTGACCGTAGGTGCGCGCCGCGGTCCGGCTCCGGGGACGGCTGACAGCGCGCGCTGTGGGGAGGCGCCGTGGACGCGTACGCGGGGAGAGTGCTCGCCGAGCGCTACCGTCTGCCACTGCGGCCGGCGGGCGACGACGAGTTCACCGAGACCCGGGCGCTGGACACGTACAGCGGGCAGGAGATCCTGCTCCGCCAAGTGCCGCTGCCGGAGGTCGTGGAGGCGGAGTTCGTCGACGAGGCGGCGCACGACGGTGGCCGCGGTGGCGGTCCGTGGAGCGGCCCGTACAGCGGTGCGGACCCCTCGCTCCGGGGCGCCCGTGCGCGGGGCACGGGGGTGGCCGATCGCAGCCCCCGGGATCCCGCCGTACGGCGGGCGCTGGAGGCCGCGACGGCGGCGGCCCGGCTGCCCGACCATCCCCGGCTCGACCAGGTCTTCGATGTGTTCGCGCAGGACGGCAGCCTCTGGATCGCGGGCGAACTGATCCCGGCCCGCCCGCTGTCCGCGCTGCTCGCCGGACGGACGCTCTCCCCGCACCGCGCCGCGGAAATAGCCGCAGACGTCCTCACGGCGCTGCGCACCCTGCACGCGCACGGCTGGCTCCACCGCAATATCACCGCTCGTACGGTCCTGATCTGTGACGACGGCCGGGCCGTCCTGAGCGGTCTGGCGGTGGGCGCGGCCCAGGAGGCACTGTGCGGGCACGACCCGGTGCCGGGAGAGGCGGGGGCGTCGTGGGAGGCGCGGGAGCCGGGGGCGGCGAAAGGGACCGGGGAGGCGAACGGGACCGGGGAGGCACACGGGGACCGGGAGACGGCGGCGACCCGGGAGCCCGGGGCGGCCGGCGGCGGCGCGGGGACCGGCGCGTTCCTGGTCAAGGCCCCGCCGCGCGATGCCGAACTCGCCAAGTACGGCCCTGCTGACGGCAGTTCACCCGGACCCGGACCCGGATCCGGATCCGGATCCGCCGCGTACGGCCGTCCACTCGGTGGGCTCGCCGCCGAGCGGGCGCGGCAGACGCGGCTGGCCGTCATCGGCCCCGTCACCGAACGCTGGGCACCGGAGCAGGCCGGACCGGTGCACGAGGCGGGGCCGTCGGCGCCGCAGACAGGCCCGGCCACCGACCTGTGGGCGGTCGGCGCGCTGCTCTTCCGCACGGTGCAGGGCCGTCCGCCGTACCCCGAGGAGAGCGCCGCCGAACTGGCCCGGCTGGTGTGCTCGTGGCCGCCCGTCACGGCCGAGGAGTGCGGTGCGCTGCGGCCCGTCGTCGAATCGCTGCTGTGCCCGGACCCGGCCGGCCGCCCGGACATCGGGGAACTGCGCGGCCGGCTGCGGTCGCTGATCCGTACGGCGCCCGAGCCGGAGATCGGCACCCGGGCGGTGACGATGCCGGCGCTGGACGGGGCCGCCGATTCGCGACGGCTGCCGGTCGTGCGGCGGCGCGGCGAACTCGTCCGCAAGGGGCGGCGGGAGAAGGGCCGGGACCGCCGTACGCCGGGTCCGCGGCCACCGTCCGCCACGCCCGGCCCCACGCCCCTCCCCGCGTCCGGCGGCCCCGGTGGACCGGCGGCGCCGACCGCTCCCGTGCCCCGTCCGCGGCGGCTCCCCGAGCAGCCGGATTCCCCTCGCCGGCCCCGGACCGAACGGCAGCCCCGGGCGACCGGACCGGCCAAGGCCATGGCTCCGGTGAAGCCCGTCAAGCAGACCAAGCCGGTCAAGCAGCCCAAACCGGTGAAGCCGGTCAAGGGCCCCAAGAAGGCGTCCAGGTCCGCTCGGCAGCGGGCCGGACAGCACTACGAGCAGCAGATGCTGGGCCAGGTGGGACTGGAGCGGGCGGGGGCGGCGTCGGCGCTGACCGGTCCGCCGGGGCCGCCGGACGCGTCGAGACCCTCGCGGGCGCCGCACGCCCGCGGGCCGCGGCACCTCGGCCGGCTGCTGCTCACCGTGATCCTGCTCCTGGTCGTGGCGGCGATCGCCTACGCCTTCGTGTTCCTGCCGAAGTCCGGTGCGGACACCCGGGGCGGACCGGCCGGCGCCGACCGTACCGGCGCGGCGACCGCGGGCCGGGGCGACGGACGGGACGGCGGCGCGGGCGCCGGTGCGACGCAGACCACCGCGCCCGCGGGCCTCGCCAAGGGTTTCGAGGTGCGCAAGGACCCCCAGGGGTTCCAGGTCGCGGTCCGGAAGGGCTGGGAGCGGCGCGGCGAGAACGACCGGGGACAGGTCCGGTACGTCGGCGGCGACTACGAGCTGGTGATCGTGCCCGGCCGCGACACCACCGCCCACTTCGGCGCCGACCCGATGGCGTACCAGCAGGACAAGGAGGCGGAGTTGCAGCCGTACCGCGACTCCGGCTGGTCCTCGTCCTCCCGGCTGCGGCGGACGGACGTGGGGAAGACCGCGATGGCGGAGGGCACCTTCACCTGGCGCGACAGCAGCGGCCGCGAGGTGTACGTCCGCAACCTCGCGATGATCCACGACGGCCGCTACCACCTCGTCCTCGTCATCGGCCCGAACAGCGGGCGCCGCGAGGCGGACCACCTCTACCAGCAGGCCACGGACGCCTACCGGCCCGGCTGACGCCCGGCGAGCCGCGGCCGCTGCGCGCCCCGGACCCGCCGCCGGGAGATGGCCGTGCGGGCGCCGCTGGTGCGCCGGGTTCGGACTGCGGGCCGAGGCCACGGGACCGGAACACGGCAGCCTGGGCGCCCGTATCCGACAGGCCCGCCTGGTTCCCTGCCAAGCCGTCGTCGGCGCCAGGGAAGCCGCCGACGACCATGTCGCACTGCGGCTGCGGGACGGACGCCGGCTCGACCCGCGGCCGGTCGAGGACGTTCTCGCCCGCATCGGCGCCCTCGTCGACGCCCACAGCACCCGCCTGTGGGACGACGCCGCCTCTCAGCGGGGGCCGCGGGACGGTGGCACCGCGGCACCGCGGCCGGCGCCGGCCGTCGCCCGGGGCGAGGAGGCCGGTGAGCGCCCCCGTGGTCACGCGTCACGGAGTCCGGCCGCGAACTCGTCGTGCGGGGCGCCGGTGAGGGACCGGCCGCGGCCCGCGAGCGTGTCAGGCGGCGGGCGGTGCCGCCGGCGCCGCGCGGAGGAAGTCCAGGGTCCGCCGGGCCGGGATCCTGAGCAGATGGCCCGCCTCGGGGAGGAAGACGACCGCGATCCGGGGCGCGGCACGCTGGAGACGGCGGCGGGTGCCGTGGGAGTCGATGAGCCGGTCCCGGCCGCCGAGGGTGACCTGCACCGGCATGTTCAGCGCACCCAGGTCGCCGTCCGTGAAGACGGGCAGCCGCTCCATCCGCGGCCGGAAGTGCTTGTGGACGAGCAGCACATACTCGCCGACGGCGCGCTCCTGGGCCGTGGCTGTGGCCGTGGCCGCGGCAGGGGTGGGGCCGATCGCCAGATTCAGCATGGCCCGCCGTCCCGGGTTCCCGAACGGAAGCAGGAACGCCGACGCGACCACCACCCCCATCTTCTGGCGGCCGATCCCGCCGGGGCAGCGCAGCGCCAGCCGTGCCACCCGGGCCGGGCGGCGGATCGCGTAGTCGAGCGCCAGCCAGCCGCCCAACGAGGTCCCCACGAACGCGGCGCTCGCCACGTTCAGCGCGTCCAGTACGTCATCCAGCCACAGCGCGTGCGCGTCCGAATCCAGGGCGGGCCGCGAACGGGCACTCAGACCGGGCTCGCCGATCATGTCGACGGCGTAGACGCGGAAGTGCTCGGCCCACAGGGACACCTCGTCCGCCCACATCGCGGTATTCGCCCCGGAGCCGTGCAGGAGGACCAGGGGCGCCGCGCCCTTCGGCCCACTGGCCAGGACAAAGGTCTCGCCCTGGCGGGTGGGCACGTGCAGCCGTTCGGCGGGCACGGGCCACTCCTCCAGGAAGGCGGCGTACCGCTGCGCGAGGACGCGCGCACCCTCGTCGGAGGTGTAGATGCTGTTCACCGGGTTCCTCTCGTTCTGGTTCCGGTCTCCTGGTTGCTCGACATGCGTATCTAACCATCCCTGAAGCGGAATCCATAGGGATGTTTGCGTAATTCTAGGGAGTGATGGGGAGTGATGAGGAGTGGTGGGGTGCCTGCGCGCCGCCCGCTCGTGGAGTACGGGCAGGAGCCGGCCGGTGCCGGTGACGAGGCGGTCCGCCACTGCTCGCGCCTCGGACGGGCGCCGGTCCCGCAGCGCGTGGCGCCCGGTGGTGTCCGTCAGCGAGCGCGTTCGTCACCGTCGTCGGACCGCGAGGTCCCGGGCGTCCTGAGGGTGCGGTCGAGCACGGTCAGGGCCAGGACGGCGATGCTGACGCCGACCAGGATCAAGGCGACCAGATGCAGGCCGGAGTCGGTGACGTGGTGGCGGAAGACGATGCCGGTGATGGTGGATGAGGCGATGGACCCGAGGTAGCTGAAGGTCCGGTACAGCCCGGCGGCGGTGCCGACCTGGTCGGCGGGGGCCTGGGTGTAGAGGGCGGTCTGGTTGCTCACGGTGGTCGCGCCCAGCGTGATCGCGAACAGCAGCGTGACACCGACGATGGCCACGACGGGAGTTGCCGAGGTGAACAGCGTGACGGCGGCCGCGGCCAGGACGAAGCTCGCGGCGCCGACGACCAGCGGACCGCGGACGAGGTTGCGGACCGCGATCGGCCGTGACACGAGCGCGGCGAGGATGCCCATGGGGAACAGCACCAGCCCGGCCTCCTGGGCCGACAGGCCGTGGGCGGCCTCCAGCCACTGGGTGAGGCCGTAGAGCACGGTGTAGAACGCCAGCAGGGTGAGCGCGCCGCGCAGGTAGGTGCGGGTCAGCGCACGGTTCGAGGCGAGCAGTCGCATATCGATGAAGGGCGTGGCCGCCCGTAGCTCCCACAGCACGAGCCCGCCGCCCAGCGCGACGGCGATGCCGAGCGGAAGCCAGTCCGGGTCCGGCAGCGACAGCAGGAACACCAGCAGGGCGCTCATGGTGCCGCCGAAGAGCAGGATGCCGCTGACGTCGATGCGGCCGGCGATCTCCCGCAGGGGACGGCGCGCCAGCGGTTCGTCCCTGGGGACCCACGCCATCGTCAGCAGCAGGGCGATGACGGTGATGGGGATATTGACGAGGAAGGCCGAGTGCCAGCCGAACGCGGCGACCAGCACACCGCCGAGGGGCGGGCCGACCGCGACCGTGACCGTTCCGGCGATGGACAGGCCGCCGAGCACCCTGCCGGGTGGCCCGCTCATCCCCGCCCGGATCGCGCGACGCCGGATGATGACCATCGCCGCCGGATAGCCGGCCGAGGTGCCTGTCCCGATCAGGACGCGCGCGACGGTCAGCGCCGCCATGTTCTGCCCGAAACCGCCGACGACGCCGCCCAGGAGCACCAGCACGATGCCGACGAGGAAGACCCGGCGCGGACCGAGCTGCTCGGCGAGCTTTCCGGCGGTGGGCTGGGCGATGGCGCTGGCCAGGTAGAGCGCGGATATCAGGACCGCGGTCGCCCCGACCGACACGCCCATCGCGTGGGCGATGGGTACCAGCGCCGTCGCGATGAGCGAGCTGTTGACCGGGTTGAGCGCCGAGCTCAGGTACAGCGGGGTGACGAATCGCCAGGAGAACGCGCTGCGCTGCCGGTCGGCAGCGGATCCGCTCGCGCCGTCGGCCTCGCGGTGCGCGTCAGAGGGTGCCGCCTGTGACGAGGGCACTGGTTCTCCTTCCGATTCTTGACCGGCCGAAGGTCAGTCGTGTCAGTCGTGTCAGACGTGTGCGATGTGTCAGTGGTGTCAGACGTGGTGGACGTGCGAGGGGCGCACCGCCGTGGCGGGCGGTCGGCAGGTGTCGCGCGGTACGTGCTCACCGGGGCGGGCGGTGGTCCCGCGCGTTCGCGGCGCCCGAGGGCCCCCACGGCAGTCGGCGCCCTCGGCGGGATGCCGCACGGCGTAACGCCGGTACCGGATCGCCCGCGACGAGCGCGGACTCGCGCCACGACGAGGCCGGTGAGCTGCGCTGCGACGGCGCGCGGCGCGTCTCGCCGCCGCTCGCCGCGCCTGGCCGGCCGGCTCGTCGGACTCCCGCACGTCGAGTTCGGGCATCCCGTTCCGAGGGGCCTCCGCCGGCGCCACGAGACGGCCAACTGTCCACCGGTGAACCGGACTTGTGGGTCGTCCCGGCGCGGCGCCGCCATCGAAACGGGCGCGTCGCCGTCGCCGACGCCGAGAGTGTCGCGCCCGGCCATGGCGTATCCCTCCTTCGCGAGGGGCGCGCGGTGGTGCCCGCCGCGTACGCGGGCGGGCGGCGTCCCGTCACCGGTGGTTCCGGGCGCCGGATTCAGCCGCCGTCGCTGTTTGCCGTTGCCGGGTGGCGTTCGGGCGGGGCGATCGTCCGGCGGCCGTGGCCGTGGCCGCGGCGTGACAACGGCAACGGCGAGTGCGGGTCAGGCGTCGCGGACCAGGGCTTTCAGATCGGACGTCGTGATCACGTCCGCCTGGCGCGGCAGCACCTTCTCGATGAGGACCCGGTGGACTTCCGGGTCGGGATCTTCGGTGGCGTCGGCGAGCACGAAGATGCGGTAGTCCTGGTCAGCGGCGTCGCGGACCGTCGACAAGACGACTCCGGCTGTCGAGATGCCGCCCACCACCAGGGTGTCGATCGATGCGTCCCCGAGCAGGGTGTGCAGGCCGGTGGTGCTGAAGGCGCCGTAGCGGGTCTTGCGGACGACGAGGTCGCCGTCGCGCACCGCCAGGGCGGGATCGATCTCCAAGGACGGGTCCCCGTCGGCGAACAGGAGGCCCTGCTTCACGGCCCCGAACGTCTTGTGGTGGCGGGGGATCGCGGCGTAGTCCTCCGGTGCGAACGCCACCCGTACGAACACCACCTTGACGCCATGCTCGCGCGCCCAGCCGAGTGCGGCCCGCGCGTTCTCCAGCAAGGCGTCCCGGCCGGGGAGTTGGCCCAGTATCGCGGGCTGGTAGTCCATCAGCATCAGCGCTGTCCGCCGCGCGACGATGCTCTGATCACTGGTCGGCATGGTCACAGTCGTGCCTCTCGTCCGTGTCTCAGGCGTGGGCCGGACCTGCGCCGTCGCCCTTGACCGTCGCCCACCCCAGTACGCAGGGCAGCTTATCAGGTTACCTGTCTAACTATACAGGCCGACTGGCAATCTCGGACAACCGGACATAGAGTGCTCACTCATGACAGACCCGCTCCCCCGTGACGTCGCTCGCCGGCTCCCGCACGCGATGGTCCGGCTGCGAGCGCGGCTGCGGACCGAGTCCGCGCCCACGGACCGGCGCTGGACGTGGTCGCAGATCACCACGCTCAGCCGCATCGCCGAGGAGGGGTCCACCACGGCCAGCGCGCTCGCCACGGCCGAGCACGTCCGCCCGCAGTCGATGGCCGAGACGGTCGCCGCCCTGCTGCGGGAAGGGCTGGTCACCCGCGAGCCGGATCCGACGGACGGGCGTAAGACGCTCATCTCGATGACGGAAGCGGGCCGCGAACTCCTTTCGAGCATCCCCGCCATCCGCGAGGCATGGCTCGAAGCGGCCATCGAGCGGCATCTCTCGCCCGCCGAGCGCCGGACGCTGGCGGACGCGGCGCGCATCATGGAGCGTCTCGCCGACAGCTGAACCCGCGTCGACCCGGTCCCTGCGCCTACGCGTCGGTGGCGGTGTCGATGACGACTTCGTCGCCGTACCACCGGAAAACGCAGGGGAGTTCCTCGCTCTCGGTGATGCCGCGCAGATAGCCGAAGACCTCTTGCCCGCGCGGGTCGAGCTGACCGACAATCTCGGGCTCGGCGTTGCGGTTGATGTGAACGGGGATATAGCCGACGCGTTCGATCCCCCTGCGGGAGACCGAGGCTTTCACGATGATCGAAGCCTTCGACTCGGGGGGCATCGGGTACGTGGGATATTCCGGATCCGGGCGCACGCCGTACAGCTTGTGCAGCCTCTTGAGCGCCTGGACGGCATTTTCGTCCGCCATATGCGTCGGGCCGAGCTCCAGGGAGAAGTTCCCCGTGGAGTAGAAAATCACTTTACCCCGGTAGGTCTCAACTCCCTTCAAAATGTGCGGATGTGTGCCGAGAATGAGGTCCGCGCCGGCATCGACGGCGGCCCGGCCCATCTCATAGCAGTAGTCCGGAATGACGCGCGGGATGAAATGAATTCCCCAGTGAAAGGAGACCACCACGGCATGGCACAGCTTCTTGAGTGCCTTGATGTCGTCGGTCATGGCGGCGAGTTCGGCCGGTTTGGCGCCGGACCGGATCAGCTGGGGCGTGGCGGCCTGACGGTCCAGCGTCTCGTACTCCGTCCACGCGTGGACGGGTGCGTATCCCGGACTCTCCGCATCGGCCGCATACGCTTCCGGACCCGTGCTGCCATATGCCAGGAAGCCGACCTTGACGCCCTTCGCTGCCACGATGGCCGGCTTCCGCGCCGCACCGATGTCGGCGCCCGCTCCGACGGTCCAAAACCCTCGCTCCCGTAGCCTCGACACCGTGTCCACAAGGGCGTCCCCGCCCCAGTCCATCGTGTGGTTGTTCGCCAGGGACAACACATCGAAGCCCGCAAACTCCAGAGCGTCGATGTTTGCCGGATCTGAATGGGACGGATGACGCGAGACGGGGTGCTCCAGACGGTCGGAGTACATCTGCTCACAATTCGCGAATGTGATGTCCGCCGCCTGGAGCGTATCTGCGACGTGCGCGAAAATGGTCTTCGGTGCTGCGCGATCGATCAGCACGTCGCCCATGCCCAGAAAGGAGATTTCCGCTGACATGATCAAAACCCCGGTTTCCACCGACAATTGATTCGGTTATGCGCCCGACGGTGCGGCTCTCCCGCCCGGACGCAGGAACCGCCGCAGGGAGCGTGGCGGCGTCATCGTGACCCGCGCACGCTCGGCGGGCTCGGGCGAATCCCCGTGGTGCCCACTCCTCGGCATATTGCGAAGATAACATAAAGGCAGGGAGCCTGCACAGGTTGCCTGTGTGGTGGGGCATCCTTCGCGTACGACGACATCCTTCATGCGCACCAAACCACCCGGAATGCCCATGTGTGGGAGGCGGCAGCGCGATGGTCGGCGTTCCGGCGACCTGCGGGTGCATCCGAGGGCGGACCCGGCCCGCGGGCCACGCAGGGCGGGGGCGGAACACCGGCCCGTCAAGGCCCTCCGGAGGCGATCACGGATGATCCGCGATCCGGGACCCCGCCGGATCCGCCCCCGCGAACCGCTCCCGCAGCTCCTGTTTGAGGACCTTGCGGAGGGTCGCGCCACGGGGCAAGGCGGGCAGTACCTCCAGCTGTTCGGGGAGTTTGTGCGGTGCCAGGCCCTGGGCGCGGAGATGCGCGGCAATCGAGGCGAGCGTCAACTCGCCCGCACCCGGCGGCTGTTCGACGACCGCGCAGACCCGTTCGCCGCGTTCCCGGTCCGGCAGGCCGATGACGGCGGCGTCGGCCACGTCCGGGTGCCGGTGGAGGAGGCCCTCGATCTCCTGGGCGGAGATGTTCTCGCCCTTGCGGATGATGATGTCCTTGAGACGGCCGGTGACGACGAGATGGCCGGTGTCGGTGAGGTGTCCGAGGTCGCCGGTCGACAGGAAGCCGTCCGCGTCGAAGGGGTCCGGCTCGCCGAGGTAGCCGCGGCAGACGGCCGGGCCGCGCAGCAGTATCTCGCCGCTGCCGGGCGCGATACGGATCTCCATGCCGTCCGGTGGCCGCCCGTCGGTCGTGGCGAGGTGCGCGGGGTGGTCCGCCGGGTCGCCCATGGTGACCATCGGGGCCTCGGTCATCGCGTAACCGTGGGTGAGTGGGCAGCCCAGCTCGGCGACCACCTCGTGGTACAGCTCCGGCGGTCTGGGCGCGCCGCCGCCGGCCAGCAGCCGCAGCGACGGCAGCAGCCGGCGGCCGGGCGGCAGTTTGCGCTGTTCGGCGAGGAAGAGGGCGTAGAAGGCGGTGGAGCCGCCCGCCAGGGTGACACGGTGGCGGCGGTAGGCGGCGAGCGAGCCGGGCAGCGCGAAATGCTCCAGGAGGACGGCCGGAATGCCGTGCAGAAGCAGCATGACGGTGTAGTCGGGCCCCGCGACATGGGCGTACGGGAAGGCCATGGAGCCGACGTCGGACGGTGCGATGCGCAGGGCCTCCGCCAGCCGGCCGCCCGCGGTGAGCAGGCTGTGGTCGGTGTGCAGGACGCCCCTGGGGGCGGCGGTGGTGCCGGAGGTCCAGTAGATCCAGCGGACCGCGTCGCCGTCGGCGGGCGGTGCGGGCAGCGCGGCGGGATCACCGTCCGGCAGGGTGTCGTACGCCTCGACGACGGTGAGCGGGCCGGGCAGCCCGGGGGCCAGGCGGCGGGCCATCGCGGTGTGGTCGACACCGCGCCAGGTGCCGGGTACGGCGAAGAAGGCCGCGCGGGTGCGCCGCAGCACCTGGTCCACCTCGTGGTCGCGGTAGAGCGGGACGACGGGGCTCTGTACGGCGCCGAGGCGGGCCAGTGCGAGGCTGAACAGCACCGTCTCGATGCGGGTCGGCAGTTGCCAGACGACCCGGCTGCCGGGGCGTACGCCCCGCTCGTACAGACCGGCCGCGACGCGTTCCGCCCGTCGGCGCAGGGCGCCGAAGGTGATCCGGCGCTCGTGCCGGGCGCTCTCGGCGCCCTGGATGAGGGCGGGTGCGTCCGGAGTCTGTGCGGCGCGCCGGGCGACCAGGTCCCACAGGGTGGGGGTGGCGGGCATATGTCCCCCTCTCCGTGGCCGGGGTGCCGGCCGGTGTCCGGGGCATCGGCCGACGGCCGGGCGGCCGGCTGGCAGTGGCAGTGACGTGGAGTCGCATGACAGTGGGCTGACGATGCATCAGGTTTCCTGGGGAGCGTAGGGCTGCGCGCCTTGTCGGTCCAGAGGGTCGGGGCTAGCCTCGTTCCCTGACAGGTTTCTGACAGGGCGTCAGATTGGGGAGCCCGATGGAGCTACCGCGCATCATCAGCGTCGACGACCATGTGATCGAGCCCGCGCACCTCTTCGAGACCTGGCTGCCGGCGAAGTACCGCGACCGCGGACCGCGCCCGCTGACCACGGGCATCGGCGAACTGGCGTACACCGGCGGCAAATACGTCATCACCATGGACCCGGACGGGCCGCCGGCCGACTGGTGGATCTACGAGGACCTGAAGTTCCCGTACAAGCGCAATATCGCCGCCGTCGGCTTCGACCGTGACGATATGACGCTGGAGGGCATCACCCGGGCCGAGATGCGGCGCGGCTGCTGGGATCCGGCCGAGCGGCTCAAGGACATGGACCTCAACCACGTCGAGGCGTCGCTCTGCTTCCCGACCTTCCCGCGCTTCTGCGGCCAGACCTTCGCCGAGGCGCACGACAAGGAGGTCGCGCTCGCCTGCGTCCGCGCGTACAACGACTGGATGGTGGAGGAGTGGTGCGGGGACAGCGCGGGGCGTCTCATCCCGCTCTGCCTCATCCCCCTCTGGGACATCGATCTCGCGGTCGCCGAGATCCGGCGGAACGCGGCGCGCGGCGTCCGGGCGGTCACCTTCTCCGAGATCCCCACCCACCTCGGCCTGCCGTCCATCCACAGCGGCTACTGGGATCCGTTCTTCGCGGAGTGCGAGGCCACCGGCACGGTCGTGTGCATGCACATCGGGTCCAGCTCGCAGATGCCCGCCGCCTCGCCCGACGCGCCGCCCGCGGTGCAGGCGTCGCTCAGCTTCAACAACGCGATGGCCTCGATGATGGACTTCCTCTTCAGCGGTGTGCTGGTGAAGTTCCCGCGCCTCAAACTCGCCTACAGCGAAGGCCAGATGGGCTGGATCCCGTACGCCCTGGAGCGCGCCGACGACGTCTGGGAGGAGCACCGCGCCTGGGGCGGGGTGCGCGATCTGATCCCCGAACCGCCGTCCACGTACTACTACCGGCAGATCTACTGCTGCTTCTTCCGCGACAAGCACGGCGTCGCCTCGCTGGACGTCGTCGGCCGCGACAACGCCACCTTCGAGACCGACTACCCGCACGTCGACTCGACCTTCCCGCACACCAAGGACGTCGCCCTGGAGCACGTCCGGGGCCTGGACGAGGAGACGGTCCACAAGCTGATGCGGGGCAACGCGATCCGGATGCTCGGCCTCGATCCGGACCCCCGCCCCGGCCCCGTCCGGTCCGGCGCGTAGCGGGGGCCCGGGTGGATCTCGCGTACACGGCGGAAGAGGAGGACTTCCGGGCGCGGCTGCGGCGGTGGCTCGGCGAGGTGCTGCCCCGCCTCCCGGCCAAGCCCGCCGCGGCCGACTGGCCGGGCCGCCGGGCGTACGACGCGGCCTGGCAGCGGATGCTGTCCGACGCCGGGTACGCGGGTCTGCACTGGCCGCGGGAGGCCGGCGGGCAGGGCGCCACGCCGACCCAGCACCTGATCTTCCTGGAGGAGACCGAACGGGCCGGGGCGCCGTACGTCGGCGCGAACTTCGTCGGACTGCTGCACGCCGGACCGACCATCGCCGCCGAGGGCACCGCCGCCCAGCGCGCCCGCTGGCTGCCGCCGATCCTGCGCGGCGACGAGATCTGGTGCCAGGGCTTCAGCGAACCGGACGCCGGCTCCGACCTGGCGTCGCTGCGTACCCGGGCGGTGCGCGACGGCGACACCTATGTCGTCAGCGGGTCCAAACTCTGGACCTCGCACGCCGAGGTCGCCGACTGGTGCGAGCTGCTGGTCCGTACGGACCCCACGGCGCCCCGGCACCGCGGCATCAGCTGGCTGGCGATGCCGATGGACGCGCCCGGTGTGACCGTCCGGCCGCTGCGCACGCTCGCCGGGTCGGCGGAGTTCGCCGAGATGTTCCTCGACGAGGTCCGGGTGCCGGTCGGCAACCGCGTCGGCGCGGAGCACGACGGCTGGCGGGTGACGATGGTGACCCTCTCCTTCGAACGCGGCACCGCCTTCGTCGGCGAGGTCGTCGCCTGCCGCCGGGTGCTCGGCGAGCTGGCCCGTACGGCCCGCGCCAACGGCCGCTGGGACGACGCCGTACTGCGCCGCAGGCTCGGCAGGCTGGCCGCGGAGTTCACGGCGCTGTGGCGGCTCACCCAGTGGAACGTGAGCGAGGCGCAGCGCTCCGGGGGCGTGCCGGGGGCCGGCGGCTCGGTCTTCAAGCTGCGCTATTCGCACGCCCGCCAGGAGCTGTACGACGCGGCGGCCGAGGTACTGGGGGCCGGTGCGCTGGACGCCGGCCACGCCTGGGTCGCGGACCGGCTCGCCGCCCTCTCGTACACGATCGCGGCCGGTACCTCGCAGATCCAGCAGAACATCGTCGCCGAGCGGATCCTCGGCCTGCCGAAGGGCCGGTGACCGCCGCCGTGGACTTCCGACTCACCGCTGACCAACGGGCGTTGCGGGACGGTACGCGGGAGCTGCTGGCCGGGCGCTTCGGCCGGGACCGGCTGCGCGCGGCGGTCGGGGCGCCCGCGCTGGACCGCGCGCTCTGGCGGGAGCTGGGCGAGGCGGGGTTCTTCGCGCTGCGGCTGCCGGCGGCGGCCGGCGGGGTCGGGCTGGGCCTGCCGGAAGCGGTGCTGGTCTTCGAGGAGGCCGGGCGGGCGCTGCTGCCGGGTCCGCTGGTGGCCTGCCAGGTGCTGGCCGGGGTGGTGGACGGCGTCGCGACCGGTGAGCGGATCGCCGGGCTCTGCGAGGCGGCGGCCGGTCCGGTGCTGTGGGAACACCCGGCCGACTGTGACGAGTTGATCTTGCTGGAGGGGGCGGCGGGGGAAGGCGAGGGCGGTGGGCCCGCTCCCGGCGGGGCGTTCCGGGCCGCGGCGTCCGAGGTGGCCGCCGCCCCGTTGGCGTCCGTCGATCCGCTGACCCCGCTCGCCCGCCTCACGGACTTCCCGCGCACCGCCCCACTGGCCCTGGACGCGCCCCGGCTGCGCCGCGAGGCCGCGCTGCTCACGGCCGCCCAGCAACTGGGCGGCGCGGCCCGTACGGTCGAGATGGCGGTCGCCCACGCGCGCCGGCGGGAGCAGTTCGGCGTGCCCATCGGCTCCTTCCAGGCGGTGAAGCACCTGTGCGCGCAGATGTTGGTACGTACCGAAATCGCCAGAAGTGCGGTATATGCGGCATCTGTGACTGGTGATGCCCTTGAGGTGGCCGGGGCGAAGCTGCTCGCCGACGAGGCCGCGGTGCGCAATGCCCGGGACTGTCTCCAGGTCCAGGGCGGTATGGGGTTCACCTGGGAGGCCGATGTTCATCTGCATCTCAAGCGGGCCTGGTTGCGGGCCGAGCGATGGGGGCCGGCGCGCGAGGCCGAGGAGCTGCTGGCGGAGGGGCTGGTGACGGGCGCGGAGGCGGGGCCCGCGGCCGGGGCGGTGGAGTGATGACATCGCCGTCCGGCGCCCGCCGATATCAGACTCCGCCAACTTGCGCGCTAAATGTCGGGCTCCGCAGGCATAAGCGGTCACAGAGCGTCGATATCAGGTTGTGTCCTCTGTGTGACTCGTCACACGCGGAAGTCTGCGTTCCGCTCAGGTACGCTCCGTTGGGTGCGAGTGGTTCTGTGGCGCAGCGCTCACGGTGTCGTCGGTACGGCGACTCCGGGGTACGGACTGCGTGCCGCTCGCCTCGGACGGGGGTGCGAGACCCCCCCTTGTTCGACTCCCCGCAATGTGCGTCGCACAGTATGCAGCATGCCTACTCCCTTGCGCTGGAATATGCCCGAAGCGCTTGTTGGGGTGACTGAACGTCAATCATGCTGTGCTTCACCGGGATCACGCACCGTGACCCCGTGGAGGCGCGAGGCGATGTTTCCGCCGGTTCGGATGGTGTGAGCGGTGCAGGTGCTTCAGGTTCAGTTGGAGGTACGGCCGGACCCCGCGGAGGTGGGGCGGGCCCGCCGGTGGGCCCGGTCGCGGCTCGCGGGATCCGGCATAGGGGCGGACGAACCGCTCGCGGAGACGCTGATTCTGCTGATCTCCGAACTCGTCACGAACGCCGTGGTCCATACCGGCTCGGCCGCCGAGCTGCGGATGTGCTTCTCCGGGTCGGGCGCGGTGGTGGGGACCGTACGGGTCGAGGTGGTGGACACCAGCGCCCGCCCGCCGCGCCAGCGGCACGCCGACGGGGACGACACCAACGGCCGCGGTCTGGAACTGGTGGACGGCCTGGCGGACCGCTGGGGCTGGCAGCGGGAGGGTGGCGGCAAGCGCATCTGGTGCGAGGTGGACCGCCGCCAGTCGCTGCTGATGGCGGCGCGGGCCGAGCTGTGTGCGCACGAACCCCAATGGGCCATTACAAATCGGGCGTAACGGGATTAGTCCAGACCAGGTGTTGACGTGGCGTGACTTGTTGATCAACCTTGGGTGAGGCGGCCCGCTGGGAGGGGACGCCGAGGTCGTGGGGGGAGCCGGGATTCCGGTCCGGGGCCTTGGCGCGTGCGGGTCGCGACCTGGAGTCGGGTGGCGGTCCGCGGTGCCGCGCTCGGGGCGCGCATGGGCGTGCACCGCCACCCGACGGGGTCGTCCGGCCGGCGGATCCCTCAGAGGATCGCCACCGGGGCGACCGGTGTGCCGGTGGCGCCGACGAAGGGTTCGGCCATCGCGGCCAGGAAGAACGTCCAGCGGCGCTCCGCCGCACAGACCTCCGAGAGCTGTTCCAGGTTCCAGTTCTGGCCCTGTGGCATGCCCATTTCGACCAGATGCAGGGCGTGCACCGGCAGCCACAGGTCCTCGATCTCCGGCGGGAAGATCTCGAAGGTCAGGGTGTCGTTGGCGACGGCCGCGACATCGCGCGCGTGGAACCACTCGGGGGTGCGCAGCGAGAGGCCCGGTGAGGGGAACGCGTACGCCTGCCGGTCGCCGGCCAGGTAGTGCCGCAGCTGCCCGGTCCGTACGAGGACGATGTCGCCGGCCCGGACCGCCGTACCGGCCAACTCCACGGCGGTGTCGAGGTCTTCCGGGGTGACGGCGTACCCGCCGGGCAGCTGCTCGGCACCGTGTGCGCGGGCCACGTCGAGGAGGATGCCGCGGGAGGCGATCGGGGCGGCCTTCTCGATGCCGAGGGCGCCGGCGCCCTCGTGCGCGGTGACCGAGCCGGCGGGGCGGTTGTTGTAGAGCCGGCCGGAGTGCGAGACATGGGCGAGGCCGTCCCAGTGGGTGGCGGCCTGGAGGCCCATGGTGACCGTGTCGTCCGAGGTGGCGACCGTGCCGGGGCCGAAGAGCTGCTGGTTGACGGCGGTCATGGTGTGCAGGGGGTTGACCCGGCCGGGGATCGCGCCGGTCTGCACACCGTCCTGGCGCAGCGGCAGTGCGAGGGGTATCCGGCGGCCGGTGCGGACGGTACGGACGGCCTCCCGTACGACCTGGTCGGTGATCAGGTTCAGGGTGCCGGTCTCGTCCGCCGCGCCCCAGCGGCCCCAGTTGTTCACGCGTGCGGCGATGTCGTGGAACTCCTGCGGCAGGGGCATGGGCCCTCCTGGGGGCGGTTCGGTCCGGCTCGGGGTCTTGTGTTCGTATCGCGTCTGCTCAAAAATCTAACGGTCCGTCAGAAAGTGCGGAAAGGGGTGCGGTATGGGGAACTTCTTGGCCGGCAAGGTGATCGCCGTGACCGGGGCGGGGCGCGGTATCGGCCGGGCGGTCGCCCTCGCCTGCGCGGAGCAGGGCGCGAAGGTGATCGTCAACGACTACGGGGTCGCCATCGGCGGCGGCGAACCGAGCAGTGCGGTCGCCGCGGCGGTGGTGCAGGAGATCGAGGCCCTGACCGGTGCCGCGGGCGCGGGCCCGGGGGAAGGCGGGCGAAGCGCGGCGCTGGCGGTCGCCGACGACGTCTCGACGATGGCGGGCGGGCAGCGGATCGTGGACACCGCGCTCGCGGAGTACGGGCGGCTCGACGGGGTCGTGTGCGTGGCCGGGATCCTGCGCGAGCGGATGCTCTTCAACATGTCCGAGGAGGAGTGGGATCCGGTCGTCGCCACCCATCTGAAGGGGACCTTCACCGTCTTCCGGGCGGCCGCCGCGGTGATGCGCAAACAGGGATCGGGCACGCTGATCGGCTTCACCAGCGGTAACCACCAGGGCAGCGTCGCGCAGGCCAACTACTCCGCGGCGAAGGGCGGCATCATCTCGCTGGTGCGGAGCGCGGCGCTGGGCCTGCACAAGTACGGGGTGACCGCCAACGCGGTGGCGCCGGTCGCACGGACGCGGATGTCGGCGAACGTGCCGATGGAGCTGACGGAGATCGGTGAGCCGGAGGACGTGGCGGCGCTCGTCGTCTACCTGCTGAGCGAGCGGGCCCGCGAGCAGCGGATCACCGGTCAGGTGTACACGGTGGCGGGGCCGAAGATCGCCGTGTGGGCCCAGCCGAGGGAGCTGCGCTCCGTGTACACCGACGGGCAGTGGACGCCCGAGCGGGTCGCCGAGGTGCTGCCGGCGTCGGTGGGGGTGGACCCCATGCCGATGCTGGCCCGGCTGGAGGAGATGGCGGCGGCCGCGGGGGAGGGGCGGCGGCCCAATGCGTGAGGGTTTTTGCCCCACGTTGTTGGGTGCGGGGCCGTGGCGGCCGGGGTTTCTTTTCCGCTGCGCGGGGCTTTTGGGGATCTGGGCTTGCCTGCACGGTCGGGTGCGGCGCAGTGTCGGCCGGGGATTCTTTTTCCGCTGCGCGGGGCTTTCGGGTGCGGTGGTGGGGCGCCGGGGCCCTTCCGCTGCGCGGGCTGGTGGGGATTCGGGCTTGCCTGCGCGGCCGGGTGCGGCGCGCTGGGGCGGGCGGGGTTTCTTTTCCGCTGCGCGGGGCTTTCGAGTGCAGTGGTGGGGCGCCGGGGGCGGGAGGCGGGGTCGGTCGTGGGTTTCTTCGGTGGTGAGGGGGCGGCGGGATGGAGTTCGGGTTCGGGGTTGCGGAGGAGAGGTTCCGGGGGGAGGCGCGGGCGTGGCTGGGGGAGCGTCTCGGGGGGCGGTTCGCGGGGGTGCGGGGGGTCGGCGGGCCGGGGAGTGAGCATCTCGGGATGGCTGAACGGCGGGCGTGGGAGCGGGAGTTGGGCCTTGGCGGGTGGGTCGGGCTGGGGTGGGGAGAGGCGTACGGGAACCGTTCGGCGACCTTGACACAGCAGGTGGTGTGGGCCGAGGAGTACGCGCGGGCCAGGGCTCCGGGGCGGGTGGGGCACATCGGGGAGAATCTGCTGGCGCCGACGTTGATCGCGTACGGGGACGAGGCGCAGAAGCGGCGGTTCCTGCCGGCCGTCGCGCGCGGCGAAGAGCTGTGGTGCCAGGGCTACAGCGAGCCGGAAGCGGGGTCGGACCTGGCCGGGCTGCGGACGGTCGCGGTGCGCGACGGTGCGGACTACCGGGTCAGCGGGCAGAAGATCTGGACCTCGCTGGCGGTGGAGGCTGACTGGTGCTTCGTGCTGGCGCGGACGGATCCGGGCGCGCGGCGGCACCGGGGGCTGTCGTTCCTGCTGCTGGCGATGGACCAGCCGGGACGGATCGAGGTGCGGCCGATCCGGCAGCTGTCGGGGACGGCGGAGTTCAACGAGGTGTTCTTCGACGGGGCGGTGGCGCGGGCCGGACACCTGGTCGGCGGGGAGGGCGCCGGCTGGCGGGTGGCGATGGGGCTGCTGGCGCAGGAACGCGGGGTGTCCACGCTCGTCCAGCAGATCGGGTTCGCGGCGGAGCTGGGCGAGGTGGTCGAGGCGGCGGTGCGGGGCGGGGCGGTGCGTGATCCGGTACTGCGCGAGCAACTCGTACGCCAGTGGGCCGAGTTGAAGGTCATGCGGTGGAACGCGCTGCGGACCCTGGGCGCGGCGGGCGACGCGGGCGCGCCGAGCGTGGCGAAGCTGCTCTGGGGCGGCTGGCATCAGCGCCTCGGGGAGCTGGCGATGCGGGTGCGCGGGGCCGCGGCCGCGGTGGGGCCCGCCGACTGGAGCGCGCGGACGCCGTACGAACTGGACGTGTGGCAGCGGCTGTTTCTGTTCACCCGGGCCGACACCATCTACGGCGGCTCGGACGAGATCCAGCGCAACATCATCGCCGAGCGGGTGCTCGGCCTCCCCCGACAGGAGCGGTCATGAGAGGCGTCATATTCGACGGCGAACAGCCCCGGGTCGTGGACGACCTGGCGGTACGGGATCCGGGCCCCGGGGAGGTGCTGGTCGCGATCCGGGCGGCCGGGCTGTGCCACAGCGATCTGTCGGTGATCGACGGGACCATTCCGTTCCCGGTGCCGGTGGTGCTGGGACACGAGGGGGCGGGGGTGGTCGAGGCCGTCGGGGCGGGTGTCGGGCATGTGGCGCCCGGGGACCATGTGGCGCTGTCCACGCTGGCCAGCTGCGGGGCGTGCGCGGAGTGCGACCGGGGGCGGCCGACGATGTGCCGGAAGGCGATCGGGATGCCGGGCCGGCCGTTCCGGCGGGGGACGACGGAGCTGTTCCAGTTCGCGTCGAACTCGGCGTTCGCGGAGCGTACGGTCGTCAAGGCGGTACAGGCGGTGAAGATCGCCGAGGACATTCCGCCGGCCTCGGCCGCGCTGATCGGGTGCGGGGTGCTGACCGGTGTCGGGGCGGTGCTCAACCGGGCGAAGGTGGCGCACGGGGACTCGGTCGTGGTGATCGGGGCCGGCGGGATCGGGCTCAATGTCCTTCAGGGGGCCCGGATCGCGGGCGCGTCGGTGATCGTCGCGGTGGACGCCAATCCCGCGAAGGAGGCGGTGGCGCGGCGGTTCGGGGCGACGCACTTCGTCGACGCGTCGGCGGTGCCGGACGCCGTCAAGGCCGTGAAGGAGGTCCTGCCGACCGGCGCCGACCATGCCTTCGAGTGTGTGGGCAGCACCCGGCTGATCCGGCAGGCGGTCGAGCTGCTGGACCGGCACGGCCAGGCGGTGCTGCTGGGCGTGCCGCCGGCCACCGCGGAGGCGTCGTTCCTGGTGTCGTCGATGTATCTGGACAAGTCGATCCTGGGCTGCCGTTACGGATCCTCCCGGCCGCAGCGGGACATCGCGCTGTACGCCCGGCTGTACCGCGAGGGGCGGCTGCTCCTGGACGAGCTGGTGACCAGGACCTATCCGGTGGAGGACTTCGCGAAGGCGGCGGAGGACGCGCGGCAGGGGCGGGTGGCGCGGGGCGTACTGACGTTCGCGTAGGGACGAACCGCCCGCCGGCCCGATCCGCTGGCCCGATCCTTGCGAAGCCTGACCTTCCGGCCACTCGTTCCGGCCGGTGCGTCGGCCGAAGCTGCTCTGGTGACACAGATACCCGAACTGCCCACAGCGGAGCCGACGGCCGGTACGGAGGCCGGGGCGACGGCCGGTACGGAGGCCGGGGCGACGACCGGTACGGAGGCCGGGGCGACGACCGGTACGGCGACCGGTGCGGGCGCCGCTCCCGCCCCGCGTCGGCGGCGCCCGCACCGGGCCTGGTCGGTGGCCGCCGTCACCTTCCTCACCCTCATCGGCGCGGCCGGTTTCGCCTCGTTGCCCGGTCTGCTCATCGACCCGCTGCACGGTGAATTCCACTGGTCGCGGGGGACCATCGGCTTCGCGGTGTCGGTGAACCTCGCGCTGTACGGGCTGACGGCGCCGTTCGCCGCGGCCCTGATGGACCGCTTCGGCATCCGGCGGGTGGTCGCCGCCGCGCTGACCGTGATCGCGGTCGGCTCCGGGCTGACCGTCTTCATGACCAGCAGCTGGCAACTCGTCCTGTACTGGGGCGTGCTGGTCGGGCTGGGCAGCGGTTCGATGGCGCTGGCGTTCGCGGCGACGGTCACCGGCCGCTGGTTCACCGAGCGGCGCGGGCTGGTCACCGGCATCCTCACCGCGGCCGGCGCCTCCGGCCAGCTCGTCTTCCTCCCGCTGCTGTCCTGGATCGTCGACGGGCACGGCTGGCGGCCCGCCGCGGTGACGGTCGCGCTCGCCGCACTGGCCGTCGTCCCCCTGGTGTGGCTGCTGCTGCGGGACCACCCCGCGGACGTGGGCGTCGCGCCGTACGGGGCGACCGAGTTCGTGCCCAAGCCGCCGCCGCAGCGGGGCGCGGCCCGGCGGGCCCTGCGGGCACTGGCCTCGGCGGCCCGCTCGGGTCCGTTCTGGCTGCTGGCCGGTACCTTCGCGATCTGCGGCGCCACGACGAACGGCCTGGTCAAGACACACTTCGTCCCCGCGGCACACGACCATGGCATGCCGATGACGGCCGCCGCCTCGCTGCTCGCGGTGATCGGCGTCTTCGACATCGTCGGGACGGTCGCCTCGGGCTGGTTCACCGACCGCTTCGACACCCGCCGCCTGCTCGCCGTCTACTACGGCCTGCGCGGCCTGTCGCTGATGTTCCTGCCGCTGCTGCTCGCGGACTCCGTCCACCCGCCGATGGTCTTCTTCATCATCTTCTACGGGCTGGACTGGGTCGCGACCGTACCGCCGACCATCGCCCTGTGCCGTGCCTACTACGGCGAGGACAGCGCGATCGTCTTCGGCTGGGTACTCGCCGCCCACCAGGTGGGCGCCGCCGTCATCGCCTTCCTGGGCGGCCTCGCGCGGGACGCCTTCGGCACCTACGACCCCGTCTGGTACGCCTCCGGCGCGCTCTGCGCACTCGCGGCCCTGATGGCGCTGGTCATCCGGCAGGGGAAGGGGGCGGACGGGGCGGGCGTGGCGTGAGGGGGCGGCGTCCTGTCCGGCGTGGGCGCCGCCCTCGTGGCCCTTCCTGCGCGGCCCGGCGCGGGGTGCGCTCGGTACGTACGGCCCGGTGCCGCTACCGCAGCGGGCATGCGTAGTCGGGACGCGCGCGGTGCGGGCTACAGGCGATGAGGCTGAGCGAGAGGAAGCGGCCACCGGTCACCCACCACCCGCCGACCCGGTCCGCACCGGCGGCCAGGGCCCGTACGGTCTCCTCGGACGCCGGGGCCGGCGCGTACGAGCCGGCGAAGAGGCCGGCGTGGAGCGCGAGCTGTTCGGCGTACCAGTCGGCTCCCTCCTTCGGTTCGTGGAACGTCGCCTCGATCCGCGAGGCCGGCTTCAGCAGCCAGTCCGCGCACTCCAGCGGCATCACCTGTGCGGCGCGGAACTCCGGGTGGGCCGGGCGCCGATGAGCGTCGCCCGGCCGCACGAGGATGTCGCCGTGACCGAGCCAGAGGTAGGCGTGGTGGTGCGGACTGGCCATCGTTCTCCCTGCTGGGAAGGGGCGACCCCGCCACCGGGGCGTCGGGGCCGCCTGGTTCAAGGACTCTCGCTGCCGCGCTGAGAGCTACTGGCGGCCGCAACCGTCACCGTCGCCGCAGCCTCCGTTGGGGCTGCCGCCCTCGTCGTCGTCCTCGTCGCCGCCGTACTTGACCGGGTCGAGGCGGTATCGCATGGTGATCTCCTCGGTGCCGAAGGGTGCACGGACTGTCCGCGCGCCGTCGTGCACGTGCGAGGGCCCCCTTGTGGGCCCGCCCGCTCCGGCCGAGTCCTGCCAGGGAATGGCGGCCGGGCGGGAGTCTGAAGAGCTGGTGGCGGTTTGATGGATCGCCGTCCCGCCACCACGCCGTCCCGCTACCTCGCTGTTCAGGGCAGAAGGCTAGGGATGTGGCGTGGGTGGGTGTTAGCGGTGTGCAGATTTGTGCATGACGTGCTGTCTGGGCTGGTCATGGCTCATTCATGTCCTTGACCCGGCGGATCCTACCGATGACAGTGATGCACACAGCTGCACAGCGACTCAACGGAGGCTGACGTGCCGTTACTCTTCATCGGGATCGACCCGAACACCGGTGACAAACAGAGCCCCACTGTGTGGGTCGACCGGAAGAACCAGGAATTCGTATTCCAAGGCTGGAAGCCGAGTGTCGAGCTTGAAGCGGAGTGCGCTGCCACGGAGATTCCCGGGCACGCGCAAGGGATCCCAGACCACGAAGCAGTGATCCGGGTACCGGCCAGGATGGTGCACATGATTCGGGAGGCTTGCGATGCCATCGAGCGCGTTTGACGACCTGATCGCCAACTGCACGCGATCCGCCGTGCACTTGGAGATGCGTGATACCTACGCCGTCGACTACGAGAAAGGGCCGTTCGCCGACTGGAAGGGCGGCTTCCGCCATGACCCGGCAGACCGGGAGTCATGGTGGCGGCCGTGGCTCGACCTGATGCAGGAGACGGTGTCCCGCGGCATCGTTGTGCGGCGGGTTCGCATCGTGTCCGAGCCGGTTAGCGAATACACCCGGTTCCTGCACGACGGCACGTTCACCAATGTCGCCGCAGGGGAAGAGGTGCGATGGCTTCCCCGCCGTCGGGCATCCGACATCGCTCTCCCCGGTAATGACTTCTGGATCTTCGACGAACAGTGGATCCACTGGAACCACTTCGCCGGCGACGGGTCGTCGATGGGCGAGGAGGTCACCGACGACCCGGCTGCCGCGAAGCTGTGCGCCAACGCCTTCGAAACGGCGTGGTCGCGGGCCACCCCGCACGATCAGTACGAGATCCGCTAGCAGAAAGCACCGGTTCAGCCAGCTCATGCCCATATCTCCGTCCTCGTCCGCTCAGGCCGCCCGCGAAGCCGTTGCACTACGGTTGCGGTCGCTGCGTAAGGGGGCCGGGCTGACGGTCACAGAGCTGGCCGACCGGTGTGGCTGGCACCACGCGAAGACATCCCGCATCGAGAACGCCCGTACCGCACCGTCAGCCAAGGACATTGACGCGTGGTGCCGCGCCTGCCGGGCGGACGACCAGACCGCCGACCTTGTTGCGCAGTCCCTGAACGCCGAGTCGATGTACACCGAGTGGCGCCACCAGGTACGCAGCGGGTTGAAGCAACTCCAGGACAGCTTGCTTCAGTTCTTCCACGAGACCCGGCTGTTCCGGGTCTACTCCTGCACCCTCGTACCCGGCCTGCTACAGACCGAGGGCTACGCCGCCGCGGTGCTGGCTACGATCGCCGATTTCCGCGAACTCCCCTTCGACGACAGTGCGGAGGCCGCACGGGCGCGAGTCGAACGCTCCCGTGTGATTCACGAGCCGGGGCACCGGTTCGTGCTACTTGTCGAAGAAGCGGCGCTGTACTACCAGATCGGCGACGCGGATGCGATGGCCGCCCAGCTGGGTTACCTGCTGACGGCCGGTGCCCTGCCGTCCGTATCGCTCGGCATCGTCCCGATGGCGACCCGCGAGCGGGTGCAGTGGCCGCGCGAGACGTTCCACGTCTATGACGACTCCCTCGTGTCGGTGGAACTGATCTCGGCGGAGGTGAACATCACCCAGCCCACCGAGATCGCCCTGTACCTCAAGGCGTTCGAGCAACTGCGGAGCATGGCCGTCTACGGTGCGGAAGCGCGGGCGCTCATTCTGAAGGCACTTGAGGCACTGAGCTGAACCGCACGCAGCGATGGGGCCCCCGGCCTTGCCCGGTGCCCCATCGTGCCGCCGTACGAACTCCGGAGGTGGTGAAGCCACCGGACTTCAGCGTTTCCGTGAACGAGGCCCAGGCGCCGGGGCCGAAGACGAGTGGGGGGCCGGCGGCGTCCAGGCGCACCGGTTCCCGCTTCTCCTGCTCCTTGGGCGTCAGCTCGCCCCCCATGTGTGTACCGCACGACGACGTTCTACCGCTGCGATCAAGAACCGTCACGGATCGCCGAGCTCCGTGGGTTTCACCTGGGTAACTTCCCTACAGGGCAGGAAGTGTGACGAACGTGAAGTGGGGCCTTCCAGCGGTGGAAGGCCCCACATCAACACCCTGGGCAGCTGAGCTTCAGAAGCCGTCGTGCGCTCCCGGGGCTCCCGGGGCTCCCGGGGCTCCCGGGGTTCCCTGGGTTCCTGGAGGTGTCGGGACAAGGGAACTTAGCGCTGCTCCACGCAAGTTCGTGGAGGGGTGAGGATCAGATGGCCGATCCGTTGAGGTGGAGGTCGCCTGCGCAGTCGGGGGCTTCTTCCGGGGATCCGGCGGGCAGTCCGCTGGGGAGGGTGTTGTCCCGGTCGCTGTCGTTGCAAGGCCCCACCGCGGGTGGCCATGGGCCGCTGCCGACTGCCGCCAGGTTCAATCCGCTCGACGCGGCCAGCACGTGACCATCTGGTCGGCGACGGTGTGAAGCGTTTCGCGCGGCACACCCGAAGCGGCCTGAACGGCGAGTCCTTGGACGACCGTGACCAGGAGCCGTGCGAGGGCCGAGGGGTCGGAGCCGGGAGGCAGCCCGTCGGCGCCGGAGAAGGACTGGAGCCGGTCGGCCAGGGACTTCACCCCGTCCTCCCGAAGCCTGGTCAGGTATTCCCGCACCGAGGCCGAGCGAGGGCCCACGGCGAGCGCGCCCTGCACGATCAGGCAGCCGTGCGGGGTGCGGTCGCCGGTGACCGCCTCCACGGCGGAGTGCAGGAAAGTGCGCGCCAGTGCCTCGGCCGTCGGCTGGTCGAGGGCGGCGTGCAGGTAGGCCCCGGGACCGGCCATATAGCGTTCGACGACCTTGTAGAAGAGGGTCTCCTTGTCCCCGAACGCCGCGTAGATGCTGGGGGCGCTCATCCCCATGGCCGTCGTGAGGTGGGACATGGAGGTGCCCTCGTAGCCCTGGGTCCAGAAGGTCAGCATGGCCGAGTTCAGCGCCAGCTCGGGATCGTAACTGCGAGGCCGACCACCCGGCATGAACCTCTCCTGCCCTTCTCTCGCCCGCTGGAGCCTCGGCCGCCCGCTCGGAGCGGGGCCCTCCCGCAGCCTATCGAGGCCGGTGTTGACATGCCGTCATGAGCGCGGAATAGTTTATTAACGATCGTTAGGATACTGCTGCTCGGCAGCGAGGAGAGCCATGAGCCTGATCGATCCCTACTCGACGGACCCCCGGTACGCGAAGAGAAGCGCGATCTACGTGCCCTCCGGGCTGGGGGAGACCGCCTGGGTGTTCGCCGACACCTACACCCTCAAGGTCGGCGGACAGGAGACCAACGGGGCGCTGACGTTCCTGGAGGCGACGGTGCCGCCCGAAGGGGGACCCGAACCGCACGTCCACAACGATCACGACGAGGCGTTCTACGTGATCTCCGGGGAGTTGGAGTTCCTCAACGGCGACGAAACCGTGACCGCCGGAGCGGGCGGATTCTTCTTCGTCCCGCGCGGCACTCGGCACCGCTTCCGTAACCGCGGTTACCACGCGGCCAAGATGATCTTCTTCTTTACTCCGGGCGGCATGGAGGAACTGCTCCTCGCCGGCGCCACACCGGCCGAGCCGGGGGCGGCACCGCCCATTCGGGAGCTCAGCATCGGGGAGCCCCCGACGGAGCTGATGGAGCGTTATGCCACGGAGATGCTCCCCGACCCGAGCTAGAACCTCCGCGGTGACTCAGCCGCCCGCGCGACGCGATCCCGCACGGCCTGGGCGGCCGGGCTCCGTCGGGGCCGCCCAGGCGGACACCCCTCCCTTGCACATCCGACGGCCGGTACTTTCCCGCAGGAGAGCGCACATGCCCACCGAACCCGAACCATCCGAATCTTTCGAGCACGGCTTCGCCCAGGTCAACGGAGTCCGTCTGCACTATGTGAGCAGTGGTTCGGGCGAACCGCTCGTACTGCTCCCAGGCTGGCCCCGCACCTGGTGGCAGTACCGCACGATGATTCCCCTGCTCGCGCAGCACTTTCGGGTGATCGTCTGCGAATACCGGGGAATGGGCGAGTCCCAAAAGCCCGGATCGGGGTACGACAAGGCCACCATGGCACGCGACGTCCACGAGCTCGTCCGGCACCTGGGCCATGAACGGGTCAACCTCGCGGGCGAGGACGTCGGATCCTGGATCGCCTACTTCTTCGCCGCCCAGTTCCCCGAGAGCACCGCCAGACTGGCGATGTGGGAGCCGGGGGCACCGACGAGTGAACTGGGGGACCTTCCCGCCCTGCCCGTGCCGAATGGGCTGAACGCGTGGCACCTGGGCTTCAACCAGCTCGACGAGCTTCCCGAGCGGCTGCTCGCGGGCCGCTACCGGACCCTCGTCGACTGGTCCGCCGATCAGCTCACCGTCGCCCCCGAGGCCATTGACGAGAAGAGCCGGGAGATCTACGCCCGCGCCTACGACTCCGTCGACGCGATCCGCGCGGTGGCCGGCTGGTACCGGACACTCCGCGAAGACCTGCGAGTCGCGGCCGACTTCCCCAAGCTGACCATGCCGGTCCTGGTGCCCGGTGGCCGCTACCTCGCACTGTCCCGCGCCTCGAACGAAGACCTGTCGACCGACATCCGGTTCGTCGAGATCCCCGACGCCGGCCACTTCCTCTCGGAGGAACAGCCAGAGCTGCTGAGCCGCGAACTGATCAGCTTCTTCAAGGCCCGCGCAGACGCGGCGCCCACCAGTCCACCGTCCCCCACCAGCCCGGAGCGCCACGGAGGCGCATGAGTGATGGCCCCTCCCTCGGTGCACTGACAGCGGGCGCCCGCGCCCCGTGGGGTTGTTACGTCCGGGCCGGTCAGCAAGATCTTGAACACCAGGCGGACAACGGGAACGACGCCCCGCACCCCTTCGGCGACGGCACGCCGGAGCCCTTCGGACGGGCGCAGAGCGAGGTGGTGGCCTGACACCGCCACACGCTCCGCGCCGAACAGCGCGAACAGCAGCCCGGCCCAGGACGCTTGGATCACGATCCGGACGCAACCCCAGACAGAACGCGCAGGCTGACGCCCCTCTGCGGAAGTTCGTGGAGGGGTGTTGACCAGATGGCCGATCCGTTGAGGTAGAGGTCGCCTGCGCAGTCGGGGGCTTCTTCCGGGGATCCGGCGGGCAGTCCGCTGGGGAGGATGCTGTCCCGGTCGCTGTCGTTGCTCGCCAGGTAGAGGGCGAAGCCCCAGGTGCGCAGCACGTCGGTGAACCGCAGGCGGCGCAGCGGGACGGTCTGCTCGGCTGCCGCATAGGCGAATCCGGCGCGGAAGCGAACCGTGATGGCGTTCAGGTGTGGCCGGTGCTCGCGGACGTGACGGTTCAGACGCTGGCGCAGGTGGTGCTGCATCGCTTCCGGTGGGTTCTTCGGCACGGGCCCGTCCTGCCGGGTGCGGCCACGGCCCGCCATGATCTTGGTCGTGGAGGGTGAGCGACGGGCGGGGACAGCGGCGGTGGCGATCGATTCGCAGGTCCGTGACCGGCTGATGAGGACCATGGCCTCGGTGAAGTCCGAGGTACGGGCGGTGTTGCGGGCCCGGATCGTGCTCGCGGCGGCGGACGGGCTCACCAACGGCGCGATCGCCCGGGAGTTGGACGTCAGCGTGAACACGGTGCGCAAGTGGCGCCGCCGATTCGCCCCTCTTGGCCTCCGCGTCGTGCGGCGGGCGACTTCGCCGGCCGCGACGACCTGATCGAAAAGCTGGAGGCATACGTCATCCGACACAACGAAAACGCCAGGCCCTATCGCCGGACCTACGAAGGCACCCCACTCAAGGCCGCCTGATCCTCACCCCTCCACGAACGTCCGCGGAGCGGCACTAGCGGGACTTCTCCTGCTGCCCGGCCGGCGTGTGACAGGTCAGGTCCTTGGCCGGGAGCCTGCCCGTGGTCAGGTAGGCCGTGGCGCTCTTGTTCGCGCAGGAATCGGCGACGCCGTAGATGGTGTGGCCCTCGCCGCCGGCGACGGTGACCATCCGGGAGCCGTGCAGGGCGCGGTGCATGCGCTGGGCGCTGGGCAGGGGGGTTTGGGGGTCCCACTGGTTCTGGAGGATCAGTGCGCTGACCTGGTTGTGCACCGTTGTCGCGGGTTCGCTGCCCGGCTTCCAGAAGGCACACGGCTTGATGTTGGCCGCGAAATCGCCGTACAGCGGATACCGGGCCTTGTCGCGGATCGCGTCGCGGCGGTACTGCTCGGGGTCGTGCGGCCACGGGCGGGTGTCGGCGCACAGGACAGCCCAGGTGCTCGCGGCGTCATTGTCCGAGGGGACGGCACGGGCGGACGCCGAGGGGACGGGGGCCGGGGCCCGCTCGGGGGTGCCGGACGGGGCCGGCTTCGTGCCCTCGGCCGCCTTCTTCAGTGCGGCGACCCTTTCGGCGGCTCGCTGCACGTGGAAGAACTCGGGGCGCAGTTCGGAGCGGATGTCGTCACCGGTGAGGGGGCTCCCGCCGGAGTCGACGGGCGTGCGGTCGGCCTGGGCGATCAGTTTCCAGAAGGTCTTGCGGACCTCGGCCGGGGTAGTGCCCAGGTGGTACGTCGTGTGCCGCTCGGCGGTCCATTCGCTCCATCTCGTGAAGGCGGGCTCGGCCCCCTCCGCCATCGCCTGGAACATGCCCTGCCAGACCCGCGTGGGGTCGGCGGCACTGTCCAGTACGAACCGGTCGGCCCGTTGGGGGAACAGCTGTGTGTAGACGGCGCCGAGGTAGGTGCCGTAGGAGTACCCCAGGTAGGAGATCTTCTTCTCGCCCAGCACGGCACGGATGACGTCCATATCGCGAGCGGTGTTGCGGGTGGTGAGGTGCCGCAGCGTGTCACCCGCCTTTGCCTGGCATTTGCCGGCCACCGTACGTGCCCACTCCACATCCTTTGCGAATGTCTCGGCCTTGTACGGACGCTCGTCGTTCTTTTCGTCGTCGGTCAGACCGCAGCTGACCGGAGAGCTCTGGCCGATGCCCCTCGGGTCGAAGCCGATGAGGTCGTACTGTCTCTTCACCTCCTCGGGCAAGGCCAATACCGGGGTGACCGGCAAATCCAGGCCCGGTCCGCCGGGGCCGCCGGGGTTGAGCAGCAGAACGCCGCGACGTTCCTTTGCGCTGCTCGCCTTCAGCCGGGATATCGCGATGTCAATCTTCTTGCCACCAGGGTTGCTGTAGTCCAGCGGCACCTTGAGCGTCGCGCACTGAAAGGTGGCGGGGCTCTTCGCGTCGCAGCGCTGCCATCGGGGATTCTGCTGTGTGTACTGCCGCAGCGGGGCCTCGTCCGCAGCGGACCGAGCTGCGGCAGAGGTCGTCGCGGGGGTAAGCGCCGAAAGGAAAGTCGCCGCGGCGCCGACGGCCAGGAGAGACGCTGTTCGTCCGTTTCGCATGAATGTGCTCGTCCTTGTCGGGGAGACGACGGGGCCTTCCGCCCTTTTGTGGCGGGAGGTTGGTGAGGCCGTCGAGGAAGGGAATTCGCCCGCCGCTGAGAAGCCGTTGGGCCGGTGGCACGGACGGTGCTCCGCGGCCGGGGTCGTTACCGGTTGTTCTGCCGGCCGCCGGTCAGTTTCCGGTGAGGTGCTGACGGACGCAGTGCGTGTATTGCTGGAGGCTGTCGGGCCGGTAGCAGTCCTGCGTCTTGTTGGCGTACCAGACCATGAAGAAGGCGACCAGGACGGACACCACGATCGCGAGGAACGACATCACCACGCCGGTGAGGGAAATGCCCCGGCCGACGCCGGTCCGCCTGGCCGTCCTCAGGGCGACGACGCCCAGGATCAGGCCGATGACGCCGAGCGCGCCGCCGACGAAGACGATCGAGGTCATCAGGCTGACGATGCCCAGCACCATGGCGGCCACGGCCAGGCCGTTCCTGCCGACCGGAGGCCGTACACCGCAGCCGGGGCCCTGGGGCCGGGGGGCATACGGGTCCGGTCCGGCGGCCCGAGCCGATGCCGTCCGAGCCGTTGCCGTCCGAGTCGATGCCGTCCGACTCGGCGCTGTCCGGGTCGGCGCGGCCTCGGCCGGCGCCGGGTGAATCGGCGGTGTCTCTGTCCCTTGCGTATCCATCTGCCGTCCTCCCGTGAAACTGGGCAGGACACGATCATGGTTTCCGGGGGCTCGGGTGCGCATCGCGGGAAGGCGGGAAACATCGCTCCCCCGATCGAGGGAGGTCGCCGATGAGCTTTCCGGCCATACTGGCCCATTGTGATCAGGGGAATCCGGCCGCTGCTGCGCGGCTCCACGTATTCGGGTGTGCTGTTCGCCTATTGCGGGGCGTTGGCGAGCATTCCACTGCTGCCTTTCGCACAGCTGCCGGTGCTGGTGTGGCGCTCCGCTCCGGAGGGAGTGCGGATCGTTCTGATCCTGCTGGTCTGGGCGGCACTGATCGGCGTGGTCGGGCTGGCCCGCACCACGCGGCGGGTGCTGATCGTGTGCGCCCGTCGCCTGCTGAGGGTGCCGTTGCCGGATCCGGTGGCCGTACGCCGGTCCGCGAGCTTGCTCGGCACCGGGCCGGCCCCTGTGGCGCCGGCCTCCGCCGTCCCGTCCGGCGCCGACCGTTGGCGGACTCCTCTCTGGCTGCTGCTGCACGTGGCGCTGGGGTGGACGGGGGCGCTGGTCAGCGGGGTGCTGATACTCGCGGGCCTGACCCTGCCGGGGGGCTGGTTCGGCGCCGAGGCGGGGCTGAGTCTGTTCGGCTGGTCGGTGCGGTTGACGGGTGGCTGGGGCAGCTGGGCGGTAGCGCTCGGCTGTGTGCTGCTGGCGGTGGCTGTGTGCGCGGTGGTGGCGAGCGCGCTGCGGTGGCTGGCGCCGAGGCTGCTGGGGCCGTCGTCGGCCGAGCGGCTCGCGCTGGCGGCCGAGCGGGAGCTGCTGCTGGCCGAACGTAACCGGCTGGCCCACGAACTGCACGACTCGATCGGGCACACGCTGACGGCGACCACGATCCAGGCTGCGGTGGCGGGCGAGGTGCTCTCCGCCGACCCGGCGGCGGCGCGGGCCGCCCTGCGCAGCATCGAGGAGTCGACCCGGGCGGCGCTGGAGGACCTGGACTATGTGCTGGGCGTGCTGCGCGAGGAGGCGGCGGAGGCGGCGCCGGTCCGGACCCTGGCCGATCTGCCCGAGCTGCTGGACCGGTTGCGGCACGCGGGCGCGGTGGTGGCGCCGGAGGTGTCGGGCGAGCTGACGCAGGTGCAGGGGACGCTCTCCCGGGCGGCGTACCGGATCTTGCAGGAGGGGCTGACGAACGCGCTGCGGCACGGGGCGGGCGGTCCGATCCAGGTCCGGGTGGCGGCCGCGCCGGACGGACTGGAGCTCGCGGTGGTCAACCGGACCGGGGCCGGTACGGGGGCGGGTGCCTTCCCGACGTCCGGGCACGGCCTGCCCGGTCTGGCCGAGCGCGTGCGGCTGCTGCACGGTGAGATCGAGGTCGGTCCGGACGGGCCGCAGCGCTGGCGGTTGGCGGTCCGGCTGCCGGTACGGTTGTCGGCATGATCGGCTCTGACACGAGCGATGCCGTCACGACCAGCTCTGACGCGAGCCCGGCCGTCATGACCGGCGCCACCACCGGCCCCGCCACCACCGGCCCCACCAGCACCCCCACCAGCACCCCCGTCACGCTCCTGATCGCGGACGACGACGAGGTGACCCGCAGCGGTCTGCGCACGTTGCTCGCGGCGCAGCCGGGGATCGCGGTGGTCGGGGAGGCCGCCGACGGCGTCGAGGCGGTGGAGCAGGGGCGGCGGCTGCGGCCGGACGTGGTCCTGATGGATGTGCGGATGCCGCGCCGCAACGGGATCGAGGCCACCCGGCAGCTGCTGGCCGAGTCGGCCGAACCGCCGAAGGTCGTGGTGATCACCACCTTCGAGAACGACGGCTACGTGACCGCCGCGCTCAGCGCGGGGGCCAGCGGGTTCGTACTCAAGCGGCTTCCGGTCCGGCAGATCGCGGAGGCGGTGCGGGTGGTGGCGGCGGGCGAGGCGATCCTCTTCCCGGCGGCACTGCGCCGGATGGTCGCCGCCCGCCCGCTGGGCTCCGCCGAGGCGTTGCCGAAGGCGGCGCTGACGGGACGGGAGGAGGAGGTGCTGCGGTCGATGGCCACCGGCCTGTCCAACCCGGAGATCGCGGACTCGCTCACGGTGAGCCTGGAGACGGTGAAGACACACGTCGGGAACGTGCTGACCAAGCTCGGCGCGCAGAACCGGACCCACGCGGTGGTGATCGCGTACGAGTCCGGTCTGGTGGTGCCGGGGTTCGCCGGCTGAGGTGGGCTGACGCGGGCCGAGCCGCGACTCGTGCCTCCCGTCCGACGGTGCCGGCCCGGGTTCCCCGGAGCCGCCTGAACCGGCTTACGCGCCCGGACGCCGGCAGCGGACGAGAGCGGCGCCGCCGCCCGGCCCCTTGCCGTCACCCGTCGAAGCGGCCGAAGGCGCCCCGGTGGAAGAGGAGCGGGCCGCGGGCCGCGGCGGTGGTGTCCGTGCCGAGGGCTTCGACGCGGCCGACCACGATCAGGTGGTCGCCGCCGGTGTGGACGGCCTCGATCGTGCAGTCGACCCAGGCGGGTACGTCCACCAGCCGCGGCGAACCGGTCGCGGGGGCCGCCACGTAGGGGACGCCGGCGAACTTGTCGCCGCCGCGGACCGCGAAGCCGCGGCACAGCTCGTCCTGCCCGGTGCCGAGGATGTTGACGCAGAAGACGCCGGCGCGGGCGATCCGCGGCCAGGTGGTGGACGTACGGGCCACCAGGAAGGTGACCAGCGGCGGGTCGAGGGAGAGCGAGGCGAACGACTGGCAGGCGAAACCGGCCGGGCCCGGCTCCCCGGGGGCGGTGATGACGGTGACGCCGCTGGCGAAGTGCCCCAGGACGGCGCGGAACGTGGCCGGGTCCACGGGGGCGCGTTCGTCCTCGCGTACGGCGCGCAGGGCCGGGCGGGGCGGTACGGGCGAGGGGGAGGTGGCCGGTGTGGCGGACGTGGTCGGCGCGCCGACCGAGCGCAGGTACCGCACGGCGGTGGCCGCCATTCCAGCGTGTCCCATCATGCCCTCATTGAATCTGATGGATCGTCAGATGGGAAGGGCGGGGTGGGGCTGCGCTGTGCTCCGTCCGCTCACCGTCCCCGGTACGCCGGGCGGCGGCGGGTCGCGAAGGCGCTGATCCCCTCCTGGGCGTCCGCCGTGGTCATGTTGATCTCCTGGGCGGCGGCCTCGGCGGCGAAGGCGGTCGCCCGGTCGGCGTCGAGGGAGGCGTTGACCAGCTGTTTGGTGAGGGCGAGGGCCCGCGTCGGGCCGGTCGCCAGCCGCTCGGCCCACTCCCGGGCGGTTGCCGCCAGCTCACCGTCCGGGACGACCCGGTTGACCAGCCCCAGCCGCTCGGCCTCGGCGGCCGGTACCGCGTCACCGAAGAACATCAGCTCCTTGGCGCGCTGCGGGCCGACCAGTCGCGGCAGGAGGTAGGCGCCGCCGCCGTCCGGGACCAGGCCGCGGCGCGCGAACACCTCGATGAACCGCGCCGATTCGGCGGCCAGCACCAGGTCGCAGGCGAACGCGAGATGGGCGCCGATACCGGCCGCGGTGCCGTTGACGGCGGCGAGCACCGGCTTCTCGCAGTCCAGTACCGCGGCGATGAACCGCTGGGCGCCGCGCCGGATCAGCCGGGCCACATCGCCCGCGACCCGGTCGCCGGCCGGTGGCGAGCCGCGCAGATCGGCACCGGCGCAGAAGCCCTTGCCGGACGCGGTGATCACCACGGCCCGTACCTCCGGGTCGGCCGACGCGTCCGCGAGCAGGCCGATGATGCGTTCGCGCTGGTCCCAGGTGACGGCGTTCAGTGCCGCCGGCCGGTTGAGCGTGATCCACGAGACGCCGTTGTCAGTGGCATGGAGTACCAATGAATCAGCGGAAGTGACCGGACCGGCCGGGGCGGCGGGATCGGAGTGGTCGGCCGGGTCGGCAGGGTCGGCAGGGCCGGCGGAAGTGGTGTGGTGTTCCCGGGCGTCGGGCCGTCCGGGGGATGCGGGGGAGGGTGTCATGGGAGGGCGGCTCCAGAAGCTGTGGCGGTGGCTGTTACAGCTGTGGCTGTTACGGCTGTGGTTACGGCGCGCGTGGCACGGGCGGCACGGCCGTTGTAACGGGTACGGCCGGTGTGACGGGTGCGACCGGTGTGACCGACGTGGGTGGTGCGGCTGGTACGGCCGGTGTGACCCGCGTGAGTGGCGCGGTCGGCATGGGCGGTCAGTGACAGACGGCGAGCGCGTCGAGGGCGACGGCGCCCTGGCCACGGGCCAGGACGACCAGCGGGTTGATGTCCAACTCCGCGAGATCGGCGTCCAGTTCGAGCGACATCCGCTGCACCCGCAGCACGACCTCGACCAGCGCGTCGAGGTCCGCGGGCGGGGCGCCCCGGACGCCCGTCAGCAGGGCGTGGCCGCGCAGTTCGCCGAGCATCGCGCGCGCCTGGTCCTCGCCGAAGGGCGGTACGCCCACCGCGACGTCCCGCAACACCTCCACCAGCACACCGCCGAGACCTACGGTCACCGTCGGCCCGAAGAGGCTGTCGTGCGTGACGCCCACGACCATCTCCACCCCCCGCTCGATCATCTGGCAGACCAGTACGCCGTCCAGCGGGAGGTCCTCGTAGCGGGCGATGTCGGTGAGTTCGCGATAGGCGTCCCGGACCTGGCTGGCGGAGGTCAGGCCGACCTTGACGAGGCCGAGTTCGGTCTTGTGGGCGAGCTGCGGTCCGGATGCCTTCAGCACCACCGGATAGCCGACCTGGCTCGCCGCCCGTACGGCCGCCGCCGCGCTGGTCACCAGCTGTTCGCGCGGTACGCGGATGCCGTAGGCGCGCAGCAGTTGCTTCGCCGCGTGCTCGCTGAGCTGCTGTCCCGGGCGCAGCAGAGCCTGCGCCTTGCGGGCGGAGGGGGACGGCAGACGCGGCGCCTCGTCGAAGGGGGAGCGGTAGCCGGCCGTGAAGCGGTGGTGGTCGAAGTAGGCGCGGACGGCGGTGATGCAGTTGGCGAAGGTGCGGAAGGTCGCTACGCGGGAGGAGCCGAGCAGCGTGCCGCGGTAGGCGTCCTCGGTGCCGACCGGCGATCCCCACACCACACACACCAGCTTGTCCGTCTGCTCCGCCGCGTCCACCAGATCCTGGGCGAGCTTGTCGCTCATGGGCGGGAAGGGGCCGGTGATCGGGCAGATCAGTACGCCGATCGCGGGATCGGCGAGGATCGCGTCGATGATCTTGCGGCCGCGCCAGTCGCCGACGGGGTGGCCACCGTTGTCGATGGGGTTGGCGACGCTGAGATAGTCCGGTATCCACTGGTGCAGTTCGCGCTGTCTGGCGTCCGTGAGGACGGGCAGCCGCAGCCCGGCCGCGGTCGCCAGGTCGGCGAAGTGGGCGCCGGTCCCGCCGGAGATCGAATAGACGGCGACGCCCTCGGCGACCGGCTTCCTGGCGCGGGCCAGCAGCGCCGCGGTGTCCTGCAACTCGTCCAGCCCGTCCACCCGGATCACGCCGAACTGCCGCATCGCGGCGTCCACGACGCCGTCCGCGCCGGTGAGCTTGCCGGTGTGTGAGGCGGCCGTCCGGGCGCCGGTCTCGGTGCGGCCGACCTTGACCGCGACGACCGGGACCTTGTTACGGGCCGCGCGGTCGGCGGCGAGCAGAAAGCTGCGCCCGTCCTTGAGCCCCTCCACGTACGCGGCGATGGCGCCGACCTCGGGGCGGGAGGCGAAGTACGAGATGAAGTCGGCGGTCTCCAGATCGGCCTCGTTGCCGGTCGGGGCCCAGTGGGAGAGGCGGATGCCCAGTTCCTGAAGGGTGAAGACCGGGCGGCCCTGGTGGCCGGACTGGGTGATCAGGGCGATGGCCGGTCCGGTCAGGTCCTCGCGGAACCGCTCGAAGGCGTTGAGGTTGGTGTTCGGGCCGAGCAGCCGCAGGCCGGAGCGTTGGACGGCCTCGGCCAGCCGGGCCTGGGCGGCGGCGCCGGCCGCACCGGTCTCGGCGAAGCCGGAGGCGAAGGCGACCGCGAACTTCACCTTGGCGGCGGCGAGTTGCTCGACGACAGGAAGTGGGTCGCCGACGAGGAGGACGGCGAGATCGACCGGTTCCGGCAGGTCGGAGACGGTGGCGTGGCAGGGGCGGCCGAAGACGTGGGCGCGCCCGGGGTTGACGGGATGCAGCCGGGCGCCGACCCGCTCCGCCCAGGCGATCAGCTGGCGGGTGATACCGGTGTTGGGGCGGCCCTCGCTGTCGGAGGCGCCGATGACGGCCACCGATTCGGGCCGGAAGAAGCGGTCCAGGTCGGGCACCGGGGCGTGCAGCGGGCGACCGCTGACATCCCGGTCGACCGTGCCGTCGGCCCGCTGTCCGCCGCTGCCGCCCTGCGGATCGGTCACGCCGTGGACGGTGTGCGGTCGCTGCTCCCCGCAGGCCACGACGCGGGCCGGCCGGGAGTGCGTGGTGAGGGTGCCGTGAGTCGATCCAAGCATCGCAGACCCGCTCCTGTGTGACGGCGCTAAAACCTGACGCCCAGTCAGGTTACTGAAATGTCAGCACGCCAGGAATGGCCCTGCACGGTAAAGCTTCCGGTGAGGTGCTGTGTACGACCTGGGGGGAGGGTGTGCGGTGCCCGGCTGTGGGCGGGTGCGGGTGGGTACGGACGGTGGCGTGGCTTCCGGGCGTGCGGGGTGATTACGTCCACCCCTTGCGCGGTCCCGCCCGTATCCGCTGAACTGGTGGCCCCCAGGAACTGACGCAGCGTCAGAAATGTGATGCATGCGGTGGGTCCGGGGCCGGTGGGCACGGCGAGGCAGCAGGAGGCGTGCGGGATGCAGACGATCTGGCTCAGCGGGGCCGAATGGCTGGCCGTGCTCCGTATCGGTCTCGGCCTGTGGTGGCTGGAGAGCTGGCGGCACAAGGACAAGAAGAGCTGGTTCGAGCGCGGTACGGGCATCGCCTGGGCGGCGGATGTGGCCGCCCATCACCGTTGGGGCGCGGTGCGCGTCGGCTTCGACAAGGTCGTCCGGCCCCGGCCCAAGGTGATGGCGTATGTCGTGGTCTACGCCGAACTGGCCCTGGGGCTCGGCCTCGTCCTCGGCTTTCTCACGCCGGTCGCACTGGTCGGCGGCCTGCTGCTCAATCTGCTCTACCTCGTCCTGATGATGCACGACTGGGCCGAGCAGGGGCAGAACGGGATGATGGCGCTGATCTCCCTGGTCGCCCTGTTCGCG
Source organism: Streptomyces sp. x-80 (assembly GCF_046549095.1). Taxonomy (NCBI): domain Bacteria; kingdom Bacillati; phylum Actinomycetota; class Actinomycetes; order Kitasatosporales; family Streptomycetaceae; genus Streptomyces; species Streptomyces sp. x-80. Next base: position 197,987 of record NZ_JAJPWM010000005.1, on the reverse strand, counting down.
ATGAGCTGGCAGACGTGGTCACTCGACGGTGTGGTGGGGGTGTTCCAGTGACCGCCGGGGCCGGTGGGGCGGTCCGGTTCGATCTGCCCGAGATGGACGACTTCACCCGCCCCTACTGGGACGCGGCCGCCGAAGGGCGATTGCTGCTGCGTCGCTGCCGGGCCGAGGGGTGCGGTGCGGCTCACCACTACCCGCGCGAGTTCTGTCCGTACTGCTGGAGCGAGGACGTCGGATGGGAGCGGGCCACCGGCCGGGCCACGCTCTACACCTGGTCCGTCGTGCACCGGAATGATCTCCCGCCCTTCGGCGGCCGGGTTCCGTACATCGCGGCGGTGGTGGACCTCGCCGAGGGTCCCCGGATGATGACCGAGATCACCGACTGCGCCGAGACCGAGCTGCGTATCGGCATGCCGCTCGTGGTGCACTTCCGCGCGGTGGGTACGGCGAGTGCAGCAAGTGCGGCAAGTGCTGCGAGTGCAGCAAGTGCTGTGATTGCGGCGGGCGTGGGAGCGGTGCGGGGCGGGGCCGGGGACGGTGCGCGAGGCGGGGCGCCGGGGGGTGACGGGGCCGTGGTCGCGGTTCCCGTCTTCCGGCCGGCCTGATTCCGGCTCGCCTGATTCTGGCCCGGCTGATCTTCGTGATGGGTCTGGGTCCGGCTGAACTTCGTGGTGGGCCTGAGGCCGGCTGGTGTCGGTGGTGGGCCTGGGTCTGGTGGCGCGTACGGAGGCGCGGGGCGGGGCATGGGCCGGAGGGACGTGGTGCGTTGACGGGACGGGATGCGCTCTGCGGCAGGCTGTGGCGATGCTGATCCGAGAGGCGAACGCGGCCGATTGGCCCGCCATCTGGCCGTTCTTCCGCGAGATCGTCGCGGCCGGTGAGACCTACGGTTACCCGCGCGACCTCGGTGAGGCGGCGGCCGTCGCGGGCTCCTGGCGCCGCGCAACGCCGGCCCGTCCGGTGCCGGTCCGTCCGGCGCCCCGGCCGCCGCGGCGTCCCCGCCCTCGCGGCGTACCGGCCCTCGCGAGGCGTTACGGCCAGAGCAGCTCGTGGTGCCAACTGCCGTCCTTGTAGCGGTAGTTGAGGCGCACATGGCGCCGTCGTGCATCGCCCTGGAAGAACTCGACCTCCTCGGCGCGCAGCACATAGAGCGTCCAGCTCGGTACGGGGGCGTCCGGTTCACGCCGGGCCCGCTCCCACGCGGCGTCCGAGGCGCGGGCCAGTTCCTCGGTGGAGCCGAGGACTTCGCTCTGCCGTCCGACCAGCGCCGCGGCCAGCGCCCCCGGGGAGCGGCGGTGCAGATCGGCCGCGCTCTCCTCGGGGCCCGCCGCGGTCACCGTCCCGCGGATACGGACCTGGCGGCCCACCGCCGCCCAGTAGAAACCGAGCGCCGCCCGGGGGCGGGCGGCCAGTTCGCGGCCCTTGCGGCTGCCGCGGTGCGAGGCGAAGTGCCAGCCGCGCTCGTCGGCGTCGTGCAGCATCAGGGTCCGTACGGAGGGGTCGCCGGCCGCGTCCGCCGTCGCGAGCGTCATGGTGTGCGGCTCGGGGACACCGGCCTCGGCGGCCTCTCGCAGCCACCGCCGGAAGAGCGGCAGCGGCTCGGCCGGGGCCCGCGCCGGATCGAACGCGGGCAGCTCGGCCTCCCAGACCCGCAGCCCGCGCAGCAGATCGCGGAACGCGCGGGCGTCGTCATCGGCATCGGGGCGGGTGTCACTGTCGGTGGGACGGGTGCCACCGCCCGCGGGGCGGGCTGCGTCGTGGTGCGTGGGGTGCTCGGCCATGCCAGGCAGCGTACGACTCGACGTGTCCGGGCCGGTATGGGCCGGTGCGGGCCGGTATGTCATCCGTGGAATCGGTATGGCATCCGTGGGGAGCGGTCGCAGGCTTCCGACCCTGCGCTTCGCGCGGCATGCGGGCGATGCCCCGGGGACCGGTGGGTGTTCGCACCTTGCGCTTCGCGCGGCACGCGGAGGATGCCGCCGGGGGCGGTGGGGCGTTCGCACCTTGCGCTTGGAGCGGACGATGCCCCGCGGACCGGTGGGCGTTCGAACCCCGCGCTTCGCGCGGCACGCGGACGATGCCCCAGGGGCCGGTGAGGCGTTCGCACACGAGTGGCGCACGAGGCGATGCGGCATGGAAGCGCGCCGTCGGAAGGCTTCCCGGAGCGCGTCACCACGACAGAAGCCCCACCGGCAGACCGTCTTCGAGGTCGCGGGCGGCGGGCACCGACGGCCTGGCGGCGCGGACCGGCCACCCGGTGGCAGGTGCGGGAAAAACCGCTGGCCCGGCCTCCGGGCCCCCGTTACGCTCGGCGGCATGCATCTCTTCCAGATCTACGGCTGACAGCCCCGAGGGCGGTTCCACCGCCCCGCCCGCACCCTGGTGTGCCCCGCCCGTGCCCAAGTGCGCCCGGCGCGCGACCGGCTCCGCCGCCGTCGCAGCGCGGTGCCGCCCGGGTCGTCGGGCTGCCGTGTCATTCGCCGTAGCTCTGCACAGAAGGAATTCCCATGACCAGCAACACCCATCCCATCCAACCCACCCAACCCAGCCGTGCCCCCCGGGCGGGAACCTCGGCCCCTGGTCCCCGGCGGCCCGCGCATATCGCCGTGATCGGCACGCCCATCGTCAGTCATGTACTGCCCAGCCTGGCGATCGTGCGGGAGCTGGTGGACCGTGGCCATCGGGTGACGTACGCCAATACCGAGCATGTCGTCGACCTGATCGCCGCCACCGGCGCCGAGTTCGTCCGCTACACCTCCACCCTCCCGGTCGTCGACAACGACTGGCCGCAGGATCTCGTCGCCGCGTGTTCGCTCGTCCTGGACGACGCCATCGAGGTGCTGCCGCAGCTGCGGGCCGCTTACGACGACGACCCCGCCGATGTCTACCTCCACGACGTCCTCGCCTACGCCGCCCGCCCGCTGGCCGAGGCGCAGGGGCGGGACCTCGTCCAGCTGTCGCCGACCTTTGTGAACTGGAAGGGGGCACAGGAGGAGTTCGGCGCGGCCCTCGCGGCGATGCCGGGGGGCGATGTCTACCGGGCGCGGTTCGCGGACTGGCTGGCCGGATGCGGTGCGCGCACCACGGATGTGGACGAGTTCACCGGCCGGCCGGGACGGGCGCTGGCGTTGATCCCCCGGGCCATGCAGCCGCACGCGGACCGGGTCGACTCCGACGCGGTGACGTTCGTCGGACCGTGCCTCGGCGACCGTGCGGAGCAGGGCGGCTGGGACCGGCCGGCCGGGTCCGAGAAGGTGCTGCTGGTCTCGCTGGGCTCGGTGGTCACGCGGCAGCCGGAGTTCTACCGGCGTTGCCTGGCGGCGTTCGGCGGTCTGCCGGGGTGGCACGTGGTCCTCCAGATCGGCAAGTACCTCGATCCGGCGGAGCTGGGCGAGATCCCGGCCAACATCGAAGTGCGGTCGTGGGTACCGCAGTTGGCGATCCTGGAGCAGGCGGACGCGTTCGTCACGCATGCGGGGATGGGCGGCAGCAATGAGGGGCTGTTCACCGGCGTACCGATGATCGCCGTACCGCAGGGCGCCGATCAGTTCGCGAACGCCGACCGGCTGGTCGAGCTGGGGGTGGCCCGCCGTCTCGACACCGCGGACGCCACGGCGGACGCGTTGCGTACGGCGCTGACCGAGCTGACCACGGATCCGCGGGTCGCCGAGCGCTCGGCACGGCTGCGCGCGGAGGCCCGGTCCGAGGGCGGCGCCCGCCGGGCCGCCGACCTCATCGAGGAACGGCTGAGCTGACGCCGGGCGCCCCGAGCGCCTGACCGGGGGAGGGAGCGGGAGAGGGACTCCTGCTGGGACTCCTACTCCCTCCCCAGCACCACCGTCCCCGACGAGCAGAACCAGCCGCCCGTGCCGGAGGCGACGGCGAGTTGCGGGAGGCGGCCGTCGCGGCGGTGGACCTGGCGGTCCCGGCCGGCCTCCCCGCGGAGCTGGCGTACCGCCTCGACCAGCAGGAACAGCCCGCGCATACCGGGGTGGCAGGCGGCCAGCCCGCCCCCGTCGGTGTTGACCGGCAGGGCGCCGTCCCGCAGCAGGCGGCCCCCCTCGACGAACGCGCCGCCCTCGCCCTTCGCACAGAACCCCAGGTCCTCCAGCGTCACCAGGGTCATATAGGTGAAGGCGTCGTAGATCTCGGCGAGGTCGATCTCCGACGGGCGGACGCCGGCGCGGGCGAAGGCCAGCCGGCCGGAGACCGCTGCCGGTGAGACGGTGAAGTCGTCCCACTCCGACATGGTGGTGTGGGAGACGGCGGTGCCGGAACCGAGCACCCAGACCGGGGGTTTGGCGAGGTCGGGGACGTAGTCCTCGGCGACGAGCAGGACCGCGCAGCCGCCGTCGGAGCGGATGCAGCAGTGCAGTTTGGTGAACGGATCGGCGATCATCGGGCCGTCGAGGACCTCGTCGACGGTGATCGGGTCGCGGTACATGGCGTCCGGGTTGGCCGCCGCGTTGGCGCGCGCCTGGACGGCCACCTCGGCCAACTGCTCCAGTGTGGTGCCGTACTGGTGCATATGGCGGCGGGCGGCCATGGCGTATTTGGCGATCAGGGTGTGCCCGTAGGGGGCCTCGAACTGGAGCGGGCCCCGGGTGCCGAAGGAGAGGTTGGCGGTGCGGCGCCCGGCCTTGAGGTCGGCGCGGGCGGTGGAACCGTAGACGAGGAGTACGGCGTTGGCGTGGCCGGCGGCGATCGCGTCGACGGCGTGCGCGGCCAGCACTTCCCAGGTGGCGCCGCCGACCGAGGTCGAATCGACCCAGGTGGGGCGCAGGCCCAGGTATTCGGCGACCTCGACGGGCGCGAGGGTGCCGAGGCCGGCCGACGCGAAGCCGTCGATCACCGAGCGGTCCAGACCCGAGTCGGCGAGCGCCCGGCGGGCGGCCTGGGCGTGCAGGGTGTAGGGGGTGGCGCCGTCCACGCGTCCGCCGTCGGACAGGGCGACTCCGGCGACGGCGACCTTGCGGTTCCCGGAGGGGATGCGGCTCCCTGAAGTCATGAATCTGACGGTACATCAGATATGAGGGGTCGGGCCGGGTCTCGCGGGATCCCGCTGCGTACTCGCGCATGTCCGCACGTGCCTGTCTGCCAGGTGTCCGCATGTACCTGCGCGCGCCTGCGAGTGCCTGCGCGTGCCTGCGCGTGCCTGCGCGTGCCTAGGAAAGTCGGCCGTCCGTGCCTAATATGACGGGCCGTCAGAATCGTATGTGCTGATGCGCGATGTGGGATGTGTGATGTCGGCGCGCCCGTCGGACCGGACGGGCGTGGTGGTACGGCCGGGAGGAGCCCGCCGATGGACGCCGCGTTCACCGAGGAGCAGGACGAGATCCGCCGCACGCTGCGCGAACTGCTGCACAAACACTGTGGCGGGGACGAGGTCAAGGCGGCGGCGCGGACCCCGGCGGGCTACGACGAGGCGCTCTGGCGCAGGCTGGCCCGGCAGCTCGGGCTGCCGGGGCTCGCGCTGCCCGCCGCGTACGGCGGGGTCGGCTGCGGGCCCACCGAACTCGCCCTGGTCTGCGAGGAGACCGGCCGCGCGGTGCTGCCGTCGCCGCTGATCGCCACCGCCGCGCTCGCCGCGCCGCTGGTCCTGGCGCTGGGCAGCGAGCGGCAGCGCACCGCACTGCTGCCCGGTATCGCCGCCGGGGAACTGACCGCGACGCTGGCCGTACCGGGCGGTCGGCTGGCCACCGCACTGGCGCTGACCGGGCCGAACGACGGTGACTGGGCGGGCGGCGGCCGGGCCGGGGGAATCCAGGCGCGGGCGCACGAGGGGGGCTGGCGGCTGTACGGGGAGGCCGGACAGGTGCTCGACGGGCACACCGCGGAGGTGCTGCTGGTGGCGGCGCACACCGGTGGCTTCGCCCGGGGCCGCACGCTGCTCTTCCTCGTACGGGCCGGGCGGGGGAAGAGCAGCGTGCGGCCCCGGGCGGCCGGGCGGGGCGAGGTGGTGCCCGGACTGGTGCGGACCCGGCAGACCGCGCTGGACGAGACCCGGCCGCAGGCGCGGATCGAACTGCGGGACGTACCAGCCGAGTTGCTGGGCGAGGGGGCGGGGGACGGGGCGGCGGTGGCGACCGCGCTCGCGGCGACCGGGGCGGCGGCGGCCGCGGCGCTGGCGGCCGAGGCGGTCGGTACGGCCGATACGGCGCTGACCCGTACCGTCGCGTACGTCCGGGAGCGCGAGCAGTTCGGCCGGGCGATCGGGTCCTTCCAGGCCGTGCAGCACCGGCTCGCCGACCTGTACGTACGGGTGCAGGCGGCGCGCTCGGCGGCGTACTACGCGGCCTGGTCGGCGGGGGCCGCACCGCCGCGGGCGGCGGAACGGGGCGGGGCCCCGGAGCGGCGGGCGGCTGAGCCGGGGGTGGGCGCCCTGGCGCTCGCGCAGGCGCTGGAGGCGCTGCGCGCGGTGGCGGCCGAGGCCGTGCAGCTGCACGGCGGCATCGGCTTCACCTGGGAGCACGACGCGCACCTCTACTTCAAACGGGCGACCTGCGACGAACTGCTGCTGGGGCCCGTGCACCGGCTGCGGGCGCGGGCCGCGGAGGAGGCCGGGCTGTTCACGGCCGGGACGCGAGCGGCGGCCGGTGCATGAGGTCAGCAGAGGGGTGGCCGGCGCGGATGGTGCAGCGGGTCTCCTCGACCCGGGCGTTCGCACGGCTCGCGCCGTATGTCATCCCCGCGCTGGACCGTACGGTGCACCGGCTGACCCGGGGCAAGGTGCTGCTCAGCGCGCGGCTGCTGCCCGGTGCGATCCTGACCGCGACCGGCGCCAGGAGCGGCCTGCCGCGGCGTACGCCGTTGGCGTGTCTGCCGGACGGGGACGGCGGCTGGCTGCTGATCGGCAGCAACTTCGGGCGGCCGGGGCATCCGGCCTGGACCGGCAATCTCCTCAAGCATCCGGAGGCGGAGATGAGTTGGCGGGGCCGCGACATTCCCGTCCGGGCCCGGCTGCTCACCGGTGCGGAACGGGCGCGGGCCTGGCGGGCGGCGACCACGCGCTGGCCCCCGTACGCCGCGTATCAGGCGCGGGTGGCGCGGGAGATCCGGCTGTTCCGGCTGGAGCGGCGCTGACCGGCCGACGGTGCCGGGCCGTCACTCCGGTGCCACGTTCGCCCTCGGCGGTGCCGTGCTCGCCGGTGGCGGGTTCCGGTGGGCCGCGGCGTCGGCCGAGGGTGCGCAGCGGGTGCCGTGCGCACCCCGGCGGGGCCGGGGGGCACCCGCCGTGTGTGCAGTTGTGAAGCCATGCCAGGACGGATGCGGGGTGCGTGCGGGGCGGTATGCGGGGCGGACGGCGAAACTGCCCCGCGTGGCGATTCCGCCGGTGATTCCGGCAGCGTTTCCGTTGGCGATTACGTGAGCGATTTCCTGAGGAATTATGGTGGCTCGGCCGGCCCCGTCGGCTTCGCCGATTCCGGCCGCTCGGCCGGCTCCGCCGATTCCGGGGGTGTCACCTGTGACGGCCGCGCCGACGCTGCCGCCGATTATTTCGTCGGCTTCTTGCCGGTGACACCGAAATGCACCAGCAGCGCCAGATTGGGCTTGAGTTCGGTCTGTTTGACGCCCCAGCTCTGGAAACCCTTCTGGTGCCCGGCGACCGCCGCCAGCATCGCGACGATCGATCCGGCCATGGCCGCCGCGCTGACGTCCTTGTCGACCTTGTTCTTGCTCTGGAGCTCCTTGATGGAGTCCGTAAGGGAGTTGGTGACGGCATTGAGGATCTTCATGCGGATCTTGTAGAACCGCTTGTCGCCCTCGGCCGCTCCCAGGTCGACGACGCGCAGAATGGCGTCGTTGCTGCGCCAGAAGGAGAGGAAGCCGTCGACCAGCTCCTCCGCCGCCTGCCAGCCGGACTTTCCCACCCAGGAACGCCCCGCGACAAGGCCGGTCAGCTCGGCGCCCTCTTTGGCCATCTCCTCGGCGATTTCGAGGACGGCGCCTTCTACGTCGGGGAAGTACTGATAGAACGTAGCGGGTGAAGTGCCCGCTTTTCGGGCCACGTCGATGACCTTGACGTCCCGGTACGGGGATGAACTGAGCATTTCGCTGAGGCAGTCGAGCAGCTTCTGCCGCGTCGCCTGTCCACGGCGGCCGGCAACTCTGCCGTCGACGGTTCGAACTTGTCCTGTCATGCCGTCAGCTTACCGAGGGGTGATCGGAGCGCGATTTGACTGCCTGCAAATGGGGAGCGGGGAGTTCGGGATACGGAACCCGGCTTACCGCCCTGGTGGCGGTCCGGGCGGCGCCCTCGCGTACGGTACCGGCTCTCGGTGGAACCCTTTGGTCCGAACCGGTGAATGGTCTTATCAACAGGCTGTGGACAGCCGTGGTGGATAAGTGTGCGGTGTGTGCGTGCGGCGTGTGCGCGGTGTGCCGGCAAGTCCGCGCGGAAGGCGATGTGTTGGGTGTCGATGTACGACACGCCGTTTCGGTGATCTCATTCTGAGATATAGATCACGCGTTCGGATTCCCGTCGGGCGGGGTCCGCGAACCGGCGCTAGCTTGGGCATATGGCTGCATACGCGGAGGGTGCCCCTTGCTGGGCGGATGTCATGCTGCCCGATCTCGGCAAGGGCAAGAGCTTCTACGGCGAACTCTTCGGCTGGACCTTCTCCGAAGGCGCCCCCGAGTTCGGCGGATACACCCAGGCATTCCGTAACGGCAAAAGGGCCGCCGGGCTGATGCCCCGGAAAAACGCGTCGATGCCGACCGCCTGGGGGCTGTACTTCGCGACCGATGACATCCGGCGGACCGACGCCGCGATCTGCGAGGCGGGCGGACGGATCTTCGCCGAGCCGATGCGGGTCGGCGATCTCGGCTCGATGCTGATCGCCGTGGACCCGGCCGGTGCGGTCTTCGGCGCCTGGCAGGCCGGTACGCACCAGGGCTTCGAGACGGCGAAGGAGCCCGGCGGATATCTCTGGATGGCGCTCCACACCCGCCACCCCGACGCGTCCGACGCCTTCTACGGGAAGGTCTTCGGCTTCGAGGGCGTCCGCGACAGTCCGATGGCGCACCCCGGTTTCCTCCCCTGGCGGCTGGCCGGGCGGCCGGGTGAGATCGGCTGCCGCATCACCATGGGCGAGGAGTTCCCGGCACATGTGCCGGCGCATTTCACCGTCTCCTTCCTCGTCGCTGAGATGGCGGCCGCGGTACGCACCGCGACCGGCCTGGGTGGCAGCGTCGTCGTCGAGCCCACGGAGACGCCGGGCGGCCCGTACACGGTCCTCCGGGACGACCAGGGCGCCACTTTTGGGGTCATGGCCCCGAAATGACCCCCGGCGGCGCGTAATTGCGTCGGTGACAGCACCGGCACCGCGGGCGGGCACGGCGGTGCGCCGGCGGGACCGGCCGGACCGGCGGAGCGGGCGGCATACGGGTGGCATACGGGTGGCACAGGGGTGGCATACGGGCCGGAACCGGCCGGTATCCCCTCGCGTCCGCTCCCGTCGGATGTATCGGAGCACGTCGGACGGGGACCGGGCGCCCGGAGTGACGGGCGGGTCGCGGGCGGCGCGGGAGTGATCCGTGACACGGCGGGCGGCCCCCGGGTTCGCAACCGTTGGCCCGGCCAGGAAGAATCAGCACCCGTACGGCCGTTTCGGCCGAGCGGTGAGACGCTGCACGGGGCAGGGGCTCTCGGTGGCTTGTGGCTTTGAGAGTCGTTTTCGCCCCACGGGGAGGTGGCAGGCAAATGGTGGAGCAGCTGACGCAGCTGACGCAGCACGATCCCCGGCGGATCGGCCCGTTCGAGGTGCTCGGCCGTCTCGGGGCCGGCGGCATGGGGCTGGTCTATCTGGCGCGTTCGGCGTCCGGCCGGCGCGTGGCGATCAAGACGGTGCGTACGGAGCTGGCCGAGGACCAGCTGTTCCGGGTCCGCTTCACCCGCGAGGTCGAGGCGGCCCGCGCGGTCAGCGGCTTCTACACCGCCGCGGTGGTGGACGCCGACCCGCGCGCGGCGGTGCCGTGGCTCGCGACGGCCTACGTCCCCGCCCCCTCGCTGGAGGAGATCGTCAACGACTGCGGGCCGCTGCCGGCCCAGGCGGTGCGGTGGCTGGCGGCCGGTATCGCCGAGGCGCTCCAGTCCATCCACGGCGCGGGGCTGGTGCACCGGGACCTCAAACCGTCGAACGTCCTGGTCGTCGAGGACGGCCCCCGGGTGATCGACTTCGGGATCGCCTCCGGGGTCTCCAACACCCGGCTGACGATGACCAATGTGGCCGTGGGCACCCCGGCCTACATGTCGCCCGAACAGGCCCGCGACTCGCGCAGCGTGACGGGCGCGAGCGATGTCTTCTCCCTCGGCTCGACGCTCGTCTTCGCCGCCACCGGCCACGCCCCCTTCCACGGCGCCAACCCCGTCGAAACCGTCTTCATGCTGCTCCGGGAGGGCCCCGACCTGGCCGGGCTGCCGGACGAACTGCGTCCGCTGCTGGAGTCCTGTATGCAGAGGGAGGCGGCCCACCGGCCGTCGCCCGCCGATCTCCAGTCCCAGCTCGCGCCGCATCTCTTCGGCTCCGGCAGCGACGACAGCGGTACGGCCTCGGCCTGGCTGCCGGCCGGTGCGGTCGCCCTGATAGAGGGGCGGCGCGGCGGCCGTACCTCCCTCCCCAAGGACGACCGGCGCGGCTCGGGAGGCGGCCAGGCACCGCCGGTGCCGCCGCCGCCCGCGCACGCCCCGGCGGGCGCCGCCGACCGGTCCGGCTGGCCCGGTCACGTCGGCGCGGGCCCCGGTGCGCACCGGGGCAGCGACCCCCGTGGCCCGGCGATGGCGCCGGCCGCGTCGTTCGGCCCGGACATGTCGCCGGCGCGCGCCACCCCGGTCTCCGCCGCCCCGCCCGTCGGCGCGCCGTCCCCGGCCGCCGCGCCACCGCTCGCCCCGCCCCCCGTACCGCCGCCGTCCGTCGCGCCCGCAGCTCCGGCGGAGGGGCCCGGCGGCCCGGTCCGGCTCGGCGGCTCGCCCGCGCCGATAGGGCCGGGGCCGCGCGCCGCGGACGGCCGCGACCCGCAGCCGCGCGGGCAGGCCGGGGCCGCGACGAACTGGGTACGGCCGCCCGGCGGCGGACCGGCGGCCGGGATGCCGCAGCCCGGGGTGCCGCAACAAGGCGCCGCCAACGGCGTCCCGGCGGGCGGGGGCCCCGGCGCCGCGCCGCAGCACGGCGCACCGGCCGAGCCGCCCGCCGCCGAGCCGGGCCGCTGGCGCCCCTGGCGGTTCCGGATGTCGAACGAGGTGTGGGGCACCCCCGCCGTCGCGGGCGACCGGCTCTACGTCACCTCCTTCGAGGTACACGTCCTCGATGTGGCCAGCGGGCGGCGGCAGTTCAAGACCCGTGACGTGGCCTGGACGATGGCCGTCGCCGACGGCCGCATCCACGCGTCGGACGGCCCGAGCCTGTACGCCCTGGACGCCGCGGACGGCGCCGACCGCTGGCGGCTGAACACCGAGGGCTGGGTCTACGCGCTCCAGGTGGACCGCGGCACGGTCGTCACCGGTATGCGCGGTGGCGGCGTCCAGGCGTGGGAGGCCGCCAACGGCGAGCTGCTGTGGGAGATCGGCGGCGCCCAGACCGACTTCGAGACGGCCGAGGCCGGGCCCGTGGTGCACGACGGCACGGTGTTCGTCCGGGTCGACGCGCGGCTCAGGGCGCTGGAGGCGCGGACCGGTGTCGAACGCTGGTCGTATCCGGTGGGCGACGCGGCGTCCTGCGGCGGGGTGCCGGTGCGGCTGCTGCCCGCGCCGGACGGTGTGGTCTACGTCGTGGCCGGCACCCGGGTGCTGGCCATCGATATCGCGCGCGGTGAGCTGCGCTGGCATTTCGAGGCGCCCGCGGCGTTCGTGAGCCCGCCGGCCTTCGCGCCGGGCCCGGCCGTCGCCGGCGGCGGGGTCTACCTGGCCGACTATCTGGGCACGGTCTACGCGCTGGACGCGGCGGACGGCCGCGAGCGCTGGCGGATCGCCACCGAGCCGCGGCAGTCGACCGAGCCGGTGCTGGTCGCGCACGGCGCCGTCCACCTGGGCAGCGGCCATGCCCTCTACACGCTGGACGCGGTGACCGGTACGCCCCGCTGGCGGTTCCAGGCGGGTGCCGAGGTGATCGGCGCACCGGTCGTCGCGGAGGGCCGGTTGCACTTCGGCTCGGCCGACCACTGTCTCTACACGCTCGACGCGATGGGCGGGCAGCTGCGCTGGAAGCTGGCGACCGGGGGTGAGATCACCGGCTCGCCGGTGGCGGTCGGTGGCGTGGTCTACGCGTGCAGCAAGGACCGCTGTGTGTACGCGCTGGACGCGGCGAAGGGGACGGGGATGACGCGGCGGGCGTAGGGCGTGTCGCCGGCGGGCGGCGAACGTTCCTCGCGTGGCTCCTCGCCGTGGCCGCTACTCCCTGTCGTGGTTGTCCCGCGGCTCCGGGGAGCCGGCCCCGGGCGCCTGCTGTCCGTGCTGCTGCCCGTGCCGGCCCATGCCCCACTGCACCGGGGGCGTGGGGGGCGGCGGCCGCCAGGGTCCGGAGGGCGCCTCCGGCGCGGCATGGGAGCCCCCTACGGGACCGCCCGAGCCGGACGCCGGCGGATAGGGCCCGCGCTCGCCGTGGCCTCCGGGGTGTCCGGCCTGTCCGGCGCCGTACTGCCCGCCTCCGTACTGCCCGCCGCCGTCTCCGTACTGTCCACTCCCGTACTGACCATTGCCGTACTGCCCGCTGCCGTACTGTCCACCGCCGTACTGTTCGCTGCGGAGCTGCCCGTCGTCGTAGCGTCCGTCGCCGTACGGGCCCTCGCCGTAGCGTCCGTCGTCGTACCGTCCGTCGCCGTGCCGCTCGTCGGCGGGCCGTCCGTCGGGTTGCTCGCGGGACCGGCGGCCCCCGCCGCGCATGATCAGCGCGCCGAGCAGCAGGACCGCGCCGCCGCCGAGGGCGTTGGCCGCGCCGATGCCCAGGCCGCCCGTACCGGCGGTGAGCTCGCCCGCGGCCTGCCCCTGGCGGACCATCCACAAGATCGTGAAGCCGAGCACCACCAGGGCGGCGAAGCCGACGAGCAGCCGCGAGCGCAGCGCCACGCCGAGCAGGGTCAGCAGGGCGGCGAAGGCCATGGGAAGAAAGAGGGAGCCGAGGAGCGGGGCGGAGTGACCCGTGAGGCCGTTGAAGAGGTCCTCGATCCGGACATCGCGCCCGTGACGGCCGTCGTACCAGGGACGGAAGGGGCTCCAGACGGCGGCCGCCGCTCCGATGAGGGCGATGACGGATCCGAGTACGTTGCGCACCACTGGCGTGCCTCGCTTCGAGTCGGCCGGACGTCCTCCGCGAACGACGCTACGCCTGACCGCCCGCGCTCGCTAGACGGCGGTGTCACCCCAGGTCAGGCGGATCTGGCGGGCGGTTCGGGTACGCGGGAGGCCGGTCCGGCGGCACCACCGGGACGACCACCGGCAGCACCACCCGTCACTCAGCGCACCCGGAAGTCCGGCGTCGCCGTGCCGGTCCGCCACCGGGCACGGAACAGCTCGGCCTGGCGGTCCGGCGGCAGATTGCCGAGCGCGATCAGCTGCGGGGCGTGTGCCAGCGCCTGCGCGCGGACCGCCTCCTTGGCGGCCCACAGGGCGCGTACGGTGCCCTGGACCGCCTCGGTCGGCTGCGCGGCGAGGACGGCCGCGCAGCGCAGCGCCGCCGCGGCCACGGCGCCGGGCTCGGCCAGCTCGGAGACCAGCCCGATCTCGTACGCGCGCGCGGCGCCCAGCCGTTCCGCCGTCCCCATCAGGGACATCCTGGCGACCTCCCCGAACGGCATCCGCTGTGCCATATGGATGGCCTCGTAGGCGCTGACCATCCCGTAGGTGGTGTGCGGGTCGAAGAAGGTGGCGGTGGTGGCCGCGACGATGAACTCGGCCTCGCCCAGGAGGTAGAAGGCCCCGCCGCAGGCCATCCCGTCGACCGCGGCGACGACCGGCTTCCACAGGTCGTTCGACTTCGGGCCGATGCGGAGCAGCGGGTCGTCCAGGGAGAAGGGCGAGGCCGGCTGGGGGACATCGACGGAGCGGTCGATGCCGGTGCTGAAGGCGCGGCCGCCGGCGCCGGTGATCACCGCGGCCCGTACCGCGTCGTCGGAGCGGAACGCCCGCCAGGTGGCGGCGAGTTCGTCGGCGCTGGCCAGGTCGATGGCGTTGTGCCGGCCGGGCCGGTCGAGGGTGACCAGCGCGACCCCGTCCGCGATCTCCGTACGGACCGTCATGGCCGCTCCAGGAGCCAGCGGGGCACGGTGATACCGCCCGGCAGGGTGTGGAACGCGACCTTCACCGGGGCGCCGATGCGCAGCCGCGCGGGATCGACGGAGTTCAGGGCGGCGTCCGCGGCGGTGACGAGGTTGCCGACGAGCCGGATGCGCGGGGCGTCGGCCAGTTCCACGACGATCACGTTGTACGGCGCCTGGGCGGCGTAGGCGGGCAGCAGCGGGGGGTGCGGCCGGACGTAGGACCAGATGCGGCCGCGGCCGCTCATCCGCCGCCAGTGGCTGTCGAACGACTGGCAGTGCGGGCAGCACGGGCGGGGCGGGAAGCGGGGGGCGTCGCAGGCGGTGCAGGTCTGGACGCGGAGTTCGCCGCGCGCGGTGTACTCCCAGAACGGCGCGCCGTCCTCGTCGGGAACGGGGCTCAGCAGGTCCTCGTCGGGGACGGGAAGCGGCAGGTCACCGTCGGTCCCGGGCCGATTGTCAGTGGTGGCTGTCACGATCGTGGTCACGGTCGCACGAGGGGGGTCGGGTGCCATGGATTCACGAGCGGATACGTCAGCGGTCGGGTGGGAGTCAGCGGTCTTCCGGGCGGCAACGGCCTTCCGGGTGGTGCTGTCGGCGGTCTTCCGGGTGGTGCCGTGGGTGCTCCGCCGGGCGGGTTCACCAGTGCTCATCGCGTCTCAACTCCTCAGCAGCAGGGCCGAGGTGGGGACGCCCTCGCCCGCGGTGACCAGGCAGGTGGCGGCGTCCGGGACCTGCGCGGTGCTGGTGCCGCGCAGCTGTTTGACGCCTTCGGTGATGAGGTTGAAACCGTGGACGTACGCCTCGGAGAGGCCGCCGCCACCGGTGTTGAGAGGCAGCCGGCCGCCGATCTCCAGGGCGCCGCCCTCGGTGAAGGCCGCGCCCTCGCCGCGCCCGCAGAAGCCGTAGCCCTCCAGGGAGAGGGGAATCAGGGGGGTGAACGCGTCATAGATCTGCGCCACGTCGACGTCCTGCGGTCCCAGGTCGGCGCCCTTCCACAGGTGCCGGGCGGCGGTCCAGGCGGGCCCGGTGAGCGGGTCGTCGTTCCAGTAGTTGACCATGCCGTGGTGCTGGGCGGGCAGGCCCTGGGCCGCGGAGTGGATGTAGACGGGCCGCTGACGGCAGTCGCGGGCGCGCTCCGCGGAGACGACGACGCAGGCCAGGGCGCCGTCGGTCTCCAGGCAGTTGTCGAAGAGGCAGAGGGGCTCACTGATCCAGCGAGCGGTCATGTACATCTCGCGGGTCAGCGGGCGGTCGTACATGATCGCGTCCGGGTTCTGGTTGGCCCGGTTGCGGCAGGCGAGCGCGACGTTGAAGAGATGGTCGCGGGTGGCGCCGTACTCGTGCATATAGCGGCGGGCCAGCATGCCGATCTCATCGGCGGGGCGCAGCAGTCCGAAGGGCCTGGTCCACTGTCCCGGGGTCGGCAGCTGGGCTTGGGTGTTCTTCCAGGGGCGTGGTCCCGAGCCGCGTTTGCGCGACCGCCAGGCGACGCCGACGCTCGCCTGCCCGGTGGCGATGGCGGCGGCCAGATGCGCCACCGTCGCGCAGGAACCGCCGCCGCCGTAGCCGACCTTGGAGAAGTGGGTGACCTCGCCGGCGCCGATGGCCTTGGCGATCTCGACCTCGTCGGTCTCCTCCATGGTGTAGGAGGCGAAGGCGTCCACTTCCGAGGGGGCGATACCGGCGTCGTCCAGCGCCGCGAGGACCGCCCGGCAGGCCAGCGCCTTCTCGGATTCCGGAAGGTGTTTGGCGAAGGGGGTCTGTCCGATGCCGACTATCGCCGCAGCGTCCTTGAGGGTCGCCCCCATCGCCACCTCCGTGCTCGGTCGCCAGTGCTGACAGCGCAGGAGGCTACCGTTAATCTGACGGACAGTCAGCTCTTTCGCGGGAGGTAGTGCGATGCGCGAGGAACCGGAAGCGCGGGCGGACCTGGAGTACGGCTCCATCCCCCTGCTGGTGCGCGCGGCCGCGGAGCGGTACGGCCCGCGGGAGGCGGTGGCCGACGGCCGCGTCCGCCTCTCGTACGCGGGGCTCGGCGAGCGGGTGGAGCGGGCGGCGGCCGCCTGTATCGCCTCCGGCGTGACACCCGGCGACCGCGTCGCCGTGTGGGCGCCCAACACCGTCGACTGGATCGTCTGCGCCCTCGGCGCCGTGACGGCCGGTGCCGTCCTCGTCCCCGTCAACACCCGTTTCAAGGGCGCCGAGGCCGCCTACGTCCTGCGCCGCACCCGCGCCAGAGTCCTCTTCGTCACCGGCACCTTCCTCGGCACCTCCTACGTCGCCTCGCTGCGCCGCGCCGCCCAGCAGGGCGCGGGCGGCGGCCCGTTGCCCGGCCTGCCGCAGCTGGAGCGGGTCGTCGTGCTCGCCGACGACGCCCCCGCCGACTTCACCACCTGGCGGGACTTCCTCGCCGCCGGAGAAGCGGTGCCCGCCGAGACGGTCCGCGCCCGCGCTGACGCGCTGCGCCCCGACGCGCCCTCGGACATCATCTTCACCTCCGGTACCACCGGCCACCCCAAAGGCGCCGTGATCACCCACGCCCAGACGCTGCGTGCCTACGGCGTGTGGAGCGAGCTGGCCGGCCTCCGCGAGGGCGACCGCTATCTCATCGTCAACCCGTTCTTCCACACCTTCGGCTACAAAGCCGGGATCCTCGCCTGTCTGCTGCGCGGTGCGACGATGGTCCCGCAGCCGGTCTTCAGTGTGGCGACGGCGCTCGCCAACCTCGCCGCCGAGCGGATCTCCGTCCTCCCCGGGCCGCCCGCCCTCCTCCAGCAGATCCTCGACCACCCCGCCCGCGACCGGCACGACCTCTCGGCGCTGCGCCTGGTGGTCACCGGCGCCTCCGTCGTCCCCCTGGAACTGGTCGAGCGGCTCCGCGGCGAGCTGAAGATCCCCACCGTCCTCACGGCGTACGGCCTGTCGGAGAGCTCAGGCGTCGTCACGATGTGCCGCCGCGGCGATCCCCCCGAGGTGATCGCCGCGACCTCGGGCCGGGCCCTCCCCGGCACCGAGATCCGGGTCGCCGACGCCGGGGGCCGCGCCCTGCCGGCCGGCACCCCCGGTGAGGTGCTGGTCCGCGGCTACCACGTGATGTCCGGCTACTTCGAGGACCCGGCCGGCACGGCCCGCGCCCGTACCGCCGACGGCTGGCTGCGCACCGGCGACGTCGGCGTCCTCGACCCGGCCGGCAACCTCCGGATCACCGACCGCATCAAGGACATGTTCATCGTCGGCGGCTTCAACGCCTACCCGGCCGAAATAGAGCAACTCCTCGGCCGCCACCCGGACATCGCCGAGGTCGCCGTCGTCGGCATACCCGACCCCCGCCTCGGCGAGGTCGGCAAGGCGTACGCCGTCCGGCGCGCCCGCTCATCCCTGACCGCCGAGGACCTGATCGCCTGGTCCCGCCGCGAAATGGCCAACTACAAGGTCCCGCGGGAGGTCGAGTTCGTCACCGCCCTGCCGCGCAACGCGAGCGGGAAGGTCCTCAAGTCCCGGTTGCGGGAGGGGAAGCGGGGGCCGGACGCGGCCTGATCACGACGATCTGCGTCCTCAAGTCCGATTCCCAAGTCCGTCCTTGAACCGGCCTCCCCGGGTCTCGCTCCTACATCCCGCCCTCACGTCTCGTTCACGGAGATGGGGCGGGTGAGGGATGGGGGCGGGTGATGCGCCCACCCTTCAGTCCCGTCCCCGCCGCGAGCGCCCGCATCCGCGCCGCGAAACCGTCGTCGGCCGCCCCGAACCACACCGCGAGATCCGCCGCCCCGGCCGCCTCCCACCGCACCACCTCGGCCCGTACGTCCGCGGCCGAGCGCCCCGGCCCGTCCCAGTCCGTACGGGCCCCGGCGGAGACCCGCGGTCCGCGCGCGGCCCCGCCCCCTGCCACGCCCCGAAGCCCGCCCCCGGCCGGCTCCGCCTCCCGCACCAGCTCCTCGATCCGCTTCCGGCGCACCGCGAACTCCGCCGGCGTCAGGAACACCGCCTGCCAGTACCCGCCGAACTCCACCGCGCGCCGCAGCGCCGCGTCCGAGTTCCCGCCGATCAGGAACGGCACCGGCGTCCGCGGCACCGGCTCGAAGACGGCGCGCTCGTCGAACGACACGAACGCGTCCTCGTACGGCCCGCCGCCCCGCGTGTGCAGCTGCCGCACCACCCGCAGTGTGCTGTCCGTACGCGCGCCCCGGGCGGCGAAGTCGGCACCGGCCGCCGCGAACTCGTAGCGCTCCCAGCCGACCCCGGCGCCGAGCACGAACCGGCCACCGCTCAGCCGGGCCAGCGTCGCGGTCTGCCGGGCGAGGATCAGCGGATCGCGCAGCGGGGCGACGAGTACGGACGTGCCGAGCGTGACCCGCTCGGTCACCGCCGCGAGGTAGGAGAGCGTGGTCAGCGCCTCGTACACCCCGCCGTACCCGGTCGAGACCCCGTACGGCCCCGGTGGCAGCAGATGATCCGGCAGCCAGACCCCGGCGTACCCCAGCGCCTCGGCCTCCCGCGCCAGCCCGGCCACCGTGCCGACGTCCATCGCCGCCGACTCGTCCGGCAGCACGACATGCAGCCGCATCCGGGCGCCGGCGGCGGACGCGGCCCCCGCCCCGTCCCGCTCCGAACTCCCGCTTCCGTTCCCGATATCCACGACGATCTCCTCCCACTGGCGGCCGCCCGACTGCCGCCGCCCGGCTTACGGATGGACGGTCGCCACCGCCCGTCCCGTCTCCTGTCTCGGGCCGCCCCGCCCCCTCCGAGCCCCCGGCGACGCTTTCCTTGTACACCTTCACGTCGGTGTGAAGGTCAAGCGTCCGACGGGGGCGGACGCGAGGTCGGAGAGGCGGGGGAGGCGGGGGAGAGCAGGGAGGCCGAATTCGTCACCGGGCTGCCACGTCGCGAGAGCGGCAAGGACCTGAAATCTCGGTTACCGGGCGGGCGGTGGTGGAGAACTACGGTCTGCGCGGTCGTGATTCCGCCTGCCCGCCACGGGGGACGGCGGGCAGACGGGTGTGCGGCACGGAGCCAGCGGCACCAAGTCAGCGGCACGGAGTCAGCCGTAGGAGGCCGACCACTTGCCACGCTTGAAGTGGCATACACCGTCGGGCGTGATGTGCACGCGGCTCCCGTAGATCGGCAGCCCCCCTTCGGCGTTGAGCCGGTGGCGGATGCGTTCCAGCTCGCCCCACAGGCGGCGGGGGCCGCCCTGGTGGACCGTGGGCGGGTCGAGCCACCTCGCCGAGGCGCGCGCCCATGAGCCGTCGGCGTGCACCAGCCACGCCGTGCGCTGCCCGCCACGTTCCTCGTAACAGGTCTCGACGCCGGGCGCGGCGAGTTCGAGCATGGCGCGCACCTCCCATGCCTCCGCGACATTGAGCACCGGATAGCGGCCTTCGGTCACCTCGTCGCCCTCGCGGTCGCGTACGGCCGCCAACAACTCGCCGGCCCCTGGCGGGTAGTCGGCGCCGGTCCGGGTGGCCATGAACCCGGCCCGGTCCCACTCGACCACTCCCCGCGCGCAGCCGTCGTCCTCGACGGACTTGTCGGCCGTGACGATCAGGTGCATACGGGCGAGCGTGGTCACGAGCCGGCCGCCGGGGCGTAGCGCGGCCACGGCGCCGGCGAGGTTGCCCAGCGCCACCATGGACACGATGCGGTCGAAGTCCCCGGGGAGCGGTCCCGTCGCGTCACAGGTGACCACCCGTGGGGACATACCGAGTGCGGCGAGCCGCGTGATAGCGGCCTCGGTCAGATACGGGTCCACATCCATCGCCGTAACGTGCTTGTCGCCGAGGCGCCGCGCCGCGAGGGCGGTACTGGCCCCGGTGCCGGTGCCGATCAGGCCGAGGTCCGCGCCGTCGTACAACTGCCCGTGGCGCAGCATCCGCACCACCAGACCGGGCATGGTGCTCGACGACGTGGGCACGCCGGCCGGCCGGGCGGCGGGGCTCGCGCCGTCGGCGTGCAGGGAGCCGACCCGGGTCACCAGGGACGTGTCCGTGTAGGCCGCGCGCAGCCAAGCCCGCTCGTCCGCCGGCCCCTCGCGCAGTGCCCACGTGCCGTCGCCCGCCGGCTCCCACCACCGGGGCACGAAGAGGTGCCGGGGGGTGGCGGCGACCGCGCGACGCCACCGCGAGGCGGGCGGGGCCACCTCGGCCGCGAGCCGTTCGGCGGTTGGCTTCCAGTCCATGCGCGGCCTCACTCGCTGTACTTGGGGTCGCAGGCTTCCTGTTCCGCAGGCGCGCAGTCGCCGCTGTCGGACGCGGGCTTGCAGTCAGGGTCACACACACTCCCGTCGGCGCGGGCCGGAATCGCGCGCAGTGCTTCGGCCCACGCCGCGCCGCCGAGAACCGCGGCCAAGCCACGATCACGGACGTTGCCCGTGGTCAGCCAGCGCGACATGACGCACGGCGTCACCTCGCCCGTAGGCAGCACGGCCGCCTGTCCGTGCCCGCAGCGCCCGCACAGCTCCGCCGCGTCCGCCCCGGCCCCGGGCAGGGCGGCACGGCCGAGGCGCCGCGTCCGGTCCGTGCGGATCTCCGTCACGCCGAGCGCTTCCAGTTCCCGGCGCGCCTGGTTCACGCGCTGCCCCGGGAGTACGGACACGATGCCGACGCGCAGCGGGATACCGCGCCGTACGGCCTCGGTGATATTCGCCCGGGTGCGCTCGTAACTGCCCGGACGGGTCGTGATCGCGTCGTGTTCCTCGGCGCGGTCGCTGTAGTAACTGGTGGCCAGCTTCACCCCCTCGCGGGCGAGCACATCCCACCAACCGGTCCTGATGTGAAACACGTTGCTGTAGACCTCGACCTGAAGGCCGGAGCCCAGGGCATGGCCGACCAACTCGGCCCAGGCCGGGTGCGTCGTCGGCTCGCCGCCGATGAGCTGCACCTCACGCACGCCCAGCGCCGCCGCGTCGCTGATCACGCGCCGCCAGTCGTCGGCCGTCATGGCACCATGCGTGCCGCCCGGTCCCGAGTCGGCGAAGCACTGCGTGCACCGGAGCTGACAGGCCCCGGTGATCTCCAGTTCTACGACCCTCGGCGCGGTCGGCGTGGCCGCCGCCGGACTCTCTGCCACCGTGCTCATTGCCGCTCCTCCGCGGTGTCGATGTGCTGCTCGATACGGATAGGGATACGGATACGGCTCCCTGGCGACGCCTGGCGGATCAGCCGCGGTGCTCCTGCCGCAGGTGCCGACGGAGCAACACGTTGGCGTCCGCCTCCTTGCTGCGGTCGAACTCGGCGCGTGCGGAGTCGCGTTGCCCGGCGAGGTCCTTGCAGGTTGCGCAGGCGGGGACGGGTGCGCGCGGGTGGGGCACGTCGGAGCTCGGTACGGTCACGGCTTCCGCCAGGCGCGGTTGTTCGCCGCCTGGACTCCGGCGCTCAGCCGTTCCGACGCCGTGGCCAGGCGGATCTGTGCCGGGTCGGCCTCCCACTCCAAGCCACCGCCGACAGGGCGCAGCAGGGCATACGGCCCCGCTGCGGTTTGGTACTCCCCGACTTTGCGCGTTGCCGGGTCGTACACGACCGCCCCGCGCTCCGGGGGCCGTTCCTCGGTCTGCTGCGTCATGGTCACTCCGTACATCTCGGGTGTGCGCACCCCCATCGGACGGGTAGTTACGCTCCGCATTCCAGTCATCACCAACATGACCGATCAGGTCTGCCGGGCGCACGCCGGAGCTGTCACCGAATGTCCTGGAAGGACAGCGAATTGATGCGAAAGGAAGTGCAAGGGAGTGGAGCTGAACGGTGAAAATGCCAAGCTCACGCCACGGGTCAGGCTCGGCAGGCGTCTGCGACGGCTCCGTGAGCGCAAGGGGCTGTCACTCCGCCAGCTCTCCGAACGAGTGAGTGGCTACTCGCACAGCTACTTGGGCCGGGTGGAGCTCGGGGAACAGCTCCCGTCGGAAGCACTGGTCAACTCGCTGGACGAATTCTTTGATACGGACGGAGTGCTGGCAGAACTACTGGACCTGGCGCATGACGCACTGATTCCGGATTACATCCGGAAGGTCTTCGCCATGGAGCCCGAGGCGGAACGCCTCCAGGTCTACACCAGCAGTGTCATCCCCGGTCTCCTCCAGATTCCGGAATACACACTGGAACTGTTCCGTAGATCGCTTCCAGGTGAGACGGAGGAGCGGCGCGGTGAGCGTGTCGTCATCCGCATGAAGCGACAACGAATCCTCGAACGAGCGGAACCGCCCTATTACTGGGCAATTATCGACGAGGCGGCTCTTAGGCGTCTCATCGGGAAACCGGCGTGCATGGCCGAACAGCTGAGGCATCTGCTGGAATTTTCCGCACGTCCGCACGTGACAGTGCAGGTGCTTCCCTTCGGCAAAGGGGCACACCCCATGCTCGGCGGAAGCCTCACCTTGCACGCGCGGCCTGACGGCACGAGCATTGCCGTGGTCGAGAGCTTCGGCTCCGGCGAACTGATCGAGTCCCCACGAAGGGTCCTTGACCTGACCCAACGGTTTGACACGGCCCGTTCTCTGGCCCTCACGGATGATGAGTCACTCGACCTGATCCGCAATTACTTGAAGGAGTATGAAGTTGACGACGATTCGTGACGCATCGGCTCTCCTCGCGTGGCGCAAGTCCAGTTACAGCGACAACGGGGAAGGCGGCTGCATTGAGGTGTCGGACGGACACCCCGCCGGCGTTCCGGTCCGTGATTCCAAAGCCCCGCACGGCCCTGCGGTCGTCTTCGAGGCGGACGCCTGGTCGTCGTTCGTCACCGCCGTCAAGGCGGGGGAGTTCACCGTCTGAGCCCGCAACGGACCCCCGAGTGACCGGCCCTCGCTGAGCAGCGAGGGCCGGTCACTCGGGGGTCCGGGGTGCCTCGGGCGTCACCGGAGCGACGGCGTTGACAGCGGGAGCCGGCCACCGCTGCACCCGGTGACCTGCGCCTGCGGTGGCTCCCGTGCCGCGGCGTCGGTGACGGGCGAGCGTCCGACCGGGGCGGACGGGACCGCTGCCGACTACCCCGGTTGCGGGGGCGTCCAGGACGGATGGCGGCCGCTGAGGGCCACCACGCGGTCGAGGAGTGGTGCGTCGTCCGGTACGGGGACGGCCGGGCCGAACAGGGGGCCGCGCCCCGGATCGTCGGCCGACGGCGCGAGCAGCGCGTACGACACGCCGAGGCTCGCCGCGTCGGGCGCGTACGGCTGCCCCGTGGCGCGGGCGAGGTCCCAGCCGTGCAGCACGAGTTCGTTGAGCGCGACCCGGCCCGCGATGGCGCCGGGCAGATCGACACCGCCCGCCCGGGTCTCGCCCTGCCAGGCGGCGGGGGAGTGCCAGGCTGCCGCCAGTTCGGCGAGGTTGTGGTCCAGTACGCCGCGCCAGTCGGCGGGCACGTCCGGCAGTGCCGCGTCGGGGTCGGAGTCCGTCGTCGGTCCGAGGTTCTTCCGCGCCGCGTCCCGGAAGGCGGTGGCGAGAAGGATGAGATGCCCCAGCAGGTGGCGCACGCGATACCCCTCGCACGGCGTGGGCGCGTCCAGCTCCCCGTCGCGGGTGTGCGCCGCGAGCCGTGCCACCAGCCGGGTCTGTGCCGTGAAGTCGATGGTCTCGGTCATGGTCCGTGCTTCCTTCCGTCCCGCCGGGGCCGTCCCTGCCGGCCTGTCCCCAGTGAAGCCCCCCACGGCGCCCGGAACTCACCGCCACACCGCCACCACTCCACACCGCCACCACTCCACACCGCCACCACTCCACACCGCCACCACTCCACACCGCCACCACTCCACACCGCCCAGAGCCGGACCGGTCCCGGCCCGGCCGCCGCGCGTACGGCCCCTACGCGGTACGACGTACGGCTCTACGCGGTACGTACGGCCCGCGTACGCCCCCACTCGCCGTGGGTACGGCCCGCCTACCGCCCGTACCGCTCCCGCAGCGCCGTCTTGAGGACCTTGTGCAGCGGGCCACCGCGCGGCAGGGCGTCGGTGACCTCCAGTTGCTCCGGCAGCTTCTGTGTCATCAGTCCGGCCGCCCGGAGATGGGCCGTCAGCGTGGCCAGGGTCGGTGCCGGGGCCGCCGGGTCGGTGAGCGTGACCACCGCGCAGACCCGCTCACCGCGCTCCCGGTCCGGCAGTCCGATCACCGCTGCCTCCGCCACCGCCGGGTGGGTGTGCAGCAGCTCCTCGACCTCCTGCGCCGAGATGTTCTCGCCCTTGCGGATGATGATGTCCTTGAGGCGCCCGGTGAGGACGAGATGCCCGTCGGGGCGGAGCCGGCCCAGGTCGCCGGTGTGGAAGTAGCCGTCGGCGTCGAACGCCTCGGCGGTCAGCGCCGGGTCCGTATAGCGCCGGAAGAGCATCGTGCCCTGGAGCGTCACCTCGCCCGGCTCCCCGGTCGCGGCCTCGCTCCCGTCCGGCCGGGCGATCCGCACCCGCGCGCCAGTCACGGGCCTGCCCACGGTCCGCGACAACTGCTCGTCGGTGTCGTACGGCGTGCCCATCGCGATCATGGGGCTCTCCGTCATGCCGTACCCGTGCACGATCGCGCACCCCAGTTCCCGGCCGGCCGCCGCGTAGAGCTCGGGCGGCATCGGCGCCCCGCCGCCGGACAGCAGCCGCAGCGACGGAATCAGCCGGCCGGCCGCCGGGCGCGCCCGCCGGTGGCGGCGTGACTCGTCCAGGAACGCCTGGTAGAACGCGGTGCTCCCGCCGGCCATCGTCACCCCGTGGCGGCGGTAGACCGCGGCCGCCTCCGCCGGCCGGAAGGTGTCCAGGACGACCGCCGGAAACCCGCTGACCAGCATGGCGATGACGTAGTCCGGACCGGCGATGTGCGCGTACGGGAAGGCGATCGAGCCGATGTCGTGCGCACCCATGCCCAGCGCGGTGGCGAGCCCGACGCCGCCGGCGAGCAGACCGGCGTCGGTGTGCTCGACGCCCTTGGGGACGGCGGTGGTGCCGGAGGTGTAGTAGATCCAGGCCGTGGCGTCGCCGTCGCGGCCCCGGCCGGTACCGTCGCGACCCTCGCCCGTACCGCCGTGCCGTCTCCCGGCCCCCGTCCCGGCCGCCCCCGTCCCGGCGGTCGCCGATCCGCCGGGCGCCGCCCCGGCCGCCGTCCCTTCACCGCGCGTGCCCCGGCCGCCCGCACCCCGGCCGTCCGCCGGACCACCCCGCGGACCGGCCGGCGGCAGCCCGTCCGCCGACGAGATGACCCGCACCCCGTCCCCGGCCACCTCGTGTGCCATCGCGGTGTAGTCGAAGCCCCGCCACCGACCCGGAACGAGCAGGTACTCCGCCGCCGAATCGGCGAGGATGAAGCCGACCTCGCGCTCCCGGTGGAGGGGGATGACGGGTATCTGTACGGCCCCGAGCCGGGCCAGCGCGAGCGAGGCGATCACCGTCTCGATCCGCGTCGGCAGCTGCCACGCCACCCGTGTCCCGGCCCCGATCCCCAGCTCCCGGAACCCGGCCGCGGCCCGCAGCGCCTCGTCCCTGACCTCGTCGAAGGTCACGGTCCGCCCGTCCCCGTCGAAGAACATCGGCGCCCCGTACGAGGCCCGTGCCCGGTAGTCGACCAGTTCCCAGAGCGTCTGTATGCGAGCGGACTCAAACACGGCGCGCCTCCTGGCTGCGAAAGGAGCGGAGCCGGGCGGGACGGGACGGGCCCGGTGCGGCTCCGGCGGGGCCGGACGGCGCGACTGTAGCAGCGAATCTGATGGGGCGTCAGGAGGCCGGGGGCGGGAGCCGGCGGCCCGGGGTCAGGAGTGCGGAGGTCCCCCGCGGCCCCGGGGGCGAACCGCCCCGAACGCGCCGCAGGGGCCGGTCTCGATGGCCCCCCTCCGTGCCATCGAAACCAGCCCCTGCGATCCCCCGGATCTTTCCTGTGTGGCCTTACTTCGTCTCGCCGAGCGGGATGTGGTGATCCTGCGGCGTGATGTCGCCGGGCTTCTTCTTGGTGGCCGGGCGGCCCACCAGATCCACCAGTTCCGCCAGGTCCGCCGGCGGGCTGGGGATGTGGTGGTCCAGCGGCTGGACCAGATCCTGGTCCTGAGTGCTCGGTGTCTTGTTACCAGTGGTCACATTGACCAACTCCTTCATGTGGGCGCTTGGGTCACAGCACCCGCCCGGCAACTCCCCCGTGGGTCGCCGGACGGGCGTGTGAGGGCCGAACACCATACTGGTGGGGCCGATCACCGAGCCGTTTGCCCCCCGAGGCGGCGGTTCGGTAGAGATGAGAGTGGACCCCGGCGATGAACGATCGATAAACGCCGACGGCGAACGTTTGACGAGCGGCTGATGCGGTGCGCCCGATCCGTTACGCCGCGGCCACGGACGCCAGGAGTTTACGCACGTCAGCGCCTTCCGGCGAGCCCAGACGGTCATAGACGGCAAGGGCCTCCGCCAAGCACACCTGCGCCCGGCCGTGGTGCCCGATACTCGCCAGGGCCTGTCCCAGGACGGTGAGGACGTTGGCGCGCCGCCATTCGCCGCCGATGTCCCGCAGGGCGGTCAGGGCCTGCTCGGCGTAGTTGGCGGCGCGTGCCGGACGGTCCGCGGCGAGGTCCACCTCGGCCAGCCTGAAGTACGTCATGCCCTCCCAGAAGCGCTGCCGGCTGTGCTGGAAGACCGTGAGAGCCTCGCTGAGTTGCTCGACCGCGTCATCGAAGCGGCCGGCCCGGGTGAAGGCCAGGCTCAAGGCGTACATGCCGTTGGCCAGCCGGCGCATGGCGCCCAACTGCCGGTAGATGGCGATGCCCGACTCCGCCAGCTCTATCGCGCTGTCCACCCGTCCGGTGTCCAGGTGCACGCGCGAGAGGTTGCACAGTGCGCTCGCCTCCGACGGGCGGTTGTGGTCCTCCCGGAAGGCGGTCAGGGCCTGGCTGAGATACGCCTCGGCATCGTCCGTGCGGTGCTGGCTGAAGGCGATGATCCCGCGGTCGTTCGGCGCGTAGGAGGCCGAGAAGGGGTCCTCGGTGGCGAGCCCCAGCAGCATCGCCGAGGTCGCGTGCTCGTCGGCCTCCTTGAACCTGCCCGCCAGGATGTGGACGTGGGTGAGGGCGACATGGACACGGGCCGCCGCGCGCTGGTCGCCGTACTTCTCGGCGGACATCAGCAGGGCCACGTTCACCTGCTCGTACTGGCGGGAGTCCGCGCCCGATTCCGTCAGGTCCTGGGCCAGCAGGAGCAGATCGGCGGCGCGGCGCAAGGTCGTGGCGTCCGTGGACTGCTGCGCGCAGGCCAGCAGGCAGCGCGCCTCGGCGAACAGCCACTCCAGTGCCGTGGTGCGGTCGGCGAACGCCAGCCCCGGGCGCTGCGCGGTCTCCATGTGGTCGACCAGACGGTCGCCGGGGCGCTCCAGCGTGTACACGGCCGCCGCCGTGGCCAGATAGAAGTCCAGCAGCCGCGACAGCGCCGCGTCCCGTTCCGTCGGCGGGTGTTCGTCCCGCTCGGCGCAGGCACGCGCGTAGAGCCGGACCAGGTCGTGGAAGCGGTAGCGGCCGGGGGCGGCGGATTCCAGCAGGCTGGCGTCGACGAGGGACTCGACGAGGTCCTCGGCGGAGTCGATGTCCATGTCGAGGAGGGCGGCCGCGGCGGCGAGCGAGAGGTCCGGGCCGTCGGCGAGGCCCAGCAGCCGGAAGGCGCGGGCCTGGTGGGGTTCCAGCTGGCCGTAGCCCAGCTCGAAGGTGGCCTTGACGGCGAGGTCACCGGCGCGCAGCTCGTCCAGCCTGCGGCGTTCGTCGGCGAGCTTGCTGGCCAGGGTGGAGACCGTCCACGTACGGCGCGCGGCCAGCCGGGAGGCGGCGATGCGGATGGCCAGCGGGAGGAAGCCGCAGGCGCCGACGACGGCCATCGCGGCCTGCCGCTCGCAGGTGACGCGCTCCTTGCCGACGATCCGGGTGAAGAGGGTCAGCGCCTCCTCGGGGCTCATCACGTCGAGGTCGATGAGATGTGCGCCGGCCAGGTCGATCAGCCGGGCGCGGCTGGTGATCAGCGCGGCGCAGCCTTCCGCGCCGGGGAGCAGCGGCCGGATCTGCGCGGCGTCGCGTGCGTTGTCCAGTAAAGCCAGCACGCGGCGTCCGGCGAGGGTGGAGCGGTAGAGGGCGGAGCGCTCCTCCAGGCCGTCGGGGATGGACGAGTCGGCGGTGCCCAGGGCGCGCAGGAAGGCGCCGAGGACGGCCTCCGGTTCGGACGGGGTGTGGCCGGCGCCCTGGAGGTCGACGTAGAGCTGACCGTCGGGGAAGTGCTCGCGGGCCGCGTGCGCGACATGGACGGCGAGGGTCGTCTTGCCGACGCCGCCGATGCCGGTGAGCGCCGAGACGGCCATCACGCTGCCCTCGGCGGTGGCGAGCTGCTCGCCGAGCTCCGCGACGAAGGTGGCCCGGCCGGTGAAGTCGGCGACCGTGGCGGGGAGTTGCTGGGGGCGGACGATGATGTGGTCGGCGGCGTCCGGGCCGTCGCTGACGGCGGGCGGCGCGTCCAGGTCGGGGTCGGCGCGCAGGATGCGGTGCTGGAGATCGGAGAGCGAGGCGCAGGGGTCGACGCCCAGTTCGTCGGCGAGCAGCCGGCGGGTGTCGGCGTAGACGGCGAGCGCCTCGGCCTGCCGGCCGCTGCGGTACAGCGCCAGCATGAGGAGTTCCCGCAGCCGCTCGCGCAGCGGGTGGGCGGCGGTCAGCGCGGTCAGCTCGGAGACGGCCTCGGCGTGGCTGCCGACCTCCAGATCGAGTTCGAGGCGGGTCTCCACCAGGGAGAGCCGCCACTCGCAGAGGCGGGTGCGCTGGGTGTCGGCGTACGGACCGGCGAGGCCGGCCAGCGGTTCGCCGTCCCACAGGGTCAGCGAGGCGTCGAGGAGGGCGCGGGCGCGCCCGCGGTCGCCCGTGGCCTTGGCCTTCTCCGCCTCGGCGGCGTACTGCTCGGCCTGGTCGAGGTCGAGGTCCAGCGGGCGGCCGTCCGCCGACCGGACCGCATAGCCGCCGGACTCGCTGACCAGGGCCGGGGCGTCGTCCCCCAGCGCCTTGCGGAGCCGGGAGGCGTAGGTGCGCAGGGCGGCGAGGGCGGCGTGCGGCGGTGCGTCGCCCCAGAGGGCGTCGACGAGTTCGGGTGCGGTGGCGGTGCGTCCACCGCGCAGCAGCAGGGCGGCGAGCAGGGCGCGTTGCTGCGGGGAGCCCGTCGCCAGTGGCGTCTCGCCGCGCCAGGCCCGCACGGGACCGAGCACGGTGAAGCGGAGCCGCCCCTGTCCCGGACCGTCGTCCATGGTGTCCTCCTGCCCTGTCCGGTCGTTCGCACTGTTCGCGCCGTTCGCATCGGTCAGTCTGCCTTGTCAGCGGCTTTTACGTCAGTAGGGGCCCGGAGCGTGCACAAAGCCTCCCCGGCCGGTGACGGCCCGGCCCGGGTGGCGCGCGGCGGAGCGCGGGTGGCGTGGCCGCCGGGTCTCCGTACGCCCCCCGGACGGTACCGAGCCCCGCGCGCGCCCCGGCCCGGCCCCTCGCCCGGTGTGCCGTTCCTGCCGCCCCACGCTACTGACGGGTCGTCAGATCGGCGCTACCGTGTGGGACATGGAGAGCTTCCCCAAGATCATCTCGGTGGACGACCACACGGTGGAGCCACCTCACGTCTGGCGGGACCGGCTCCCGTCGAAGTACCACGACATCGGTCCGCGGATCGTCCGGGCGCCGCTGACGGACATGACGTTCGTGGGCGGAAAATTCGCCCCGAAGATGGGCGTTGTGGGTGATGACGGGCCGTTGGCCGACTGGTGGGTCTACGAAGATCTGCACCGGCCGCTCACCCGCCTCGACACCGCCGTCGGCTGCTCCCGCGACGAGGTCAGGCTCGAAGGCATCACCTATGAGCAGATGCGCCCCGGTTCGTACAGCGTCCCGGAGCGGCTGGCCGACATGGACGTCAACCATGTCCAGTCCGCGCTCTGCTTCCCGACCTTCCCGCGGTTCTGCGGCCAGACCTTCACCGAGGCCAAGGACCGCGAACTGGGGCTGCTGGGGGTGCGCGCGTACAACGACTGGATGGTGGAGGAGTGGTGCGGGCCGCAGGCGGGCGGCCGGCTGATCCCGCTCACCCTCGTCCCGCTGTGGGACGCGGAACTGGCCGCCGCGGAGGTGCGGCGCAACGCGGCCCGCGGCGTCCGGGTGGTCTGCTTCAGCGAGATCCCGCCGCACCTGGGGCTGCCCAGCATCCACACCGACGACTGGGACCCGTTCCTGCGCGCCTGTGACGAGACCGGCACCGTCATCGCCATGCACATCGGCTCGTCCAGCAGGATGCCGTCCACCTCCGCCGACGCGCCGCCCGCCGTCGGCTCCACGATCACCTTCGCCAACTGCTGCTTCTCGATGGTCGACTGGCTGATGAGCGGCAAGTTCGACCGCTTCCCGAACCTGAAGATCATGTACGCCGAGGGGCAGATCGGCTGGATCCCGTACATCCTGGAGCGCGCGGACGTGGTCTGGTCGGAGAACCGTGGCTGGGGCGGCGTCGCCGACAAGGTGCTCCGCCCGCCCTCCGAACTCTTCGCCGACCACGTCTACGGCTGCTTCTTCGACGACGCCTTCGGCCTGAAGAACCTGGACGCGATCGGCGCCGGCAACGTCCTCTACGAGACCGACTACCCCCACTCCGACTCCACCTGGCCCGCCTCGCGGCAGGTCGGCGAGGCCCAGATGGGCCACCTGGCGGCGGATGTCGTCGAGCGGATCGTCCGCGGCAACGCGATCGAACTGCTGGGGCTGACCGGGGAGGGGCTGTGGGCGGGGGCGGCGGCCGGGGGCTGAGCGCACCGGCGCCGGGGGACGGGCCGGCGGGCGGCGGCCGTCCGGCGGTACCGGCGCCCGCCCGTGCCGCCGGGCCGCCGGGCCCGGGAAACCCCTGGGGTCCGGGGGGTCCGGGAGGTCCGGGTAAAGAAAGAGGGTGACGGGAGGCGCGCGCAGGCGGGATCATAGGGGCATGTCCGGGCCCCATGTCATCCGTGGTTCGGTCGTCCTTCCGGAGGCCGAGCTCGTCTGGCGGTTCTCGCGCTCCTCCGGTCCGGGCGGCCAGCACGTCAACACCAGCGACAGCCAGGTGGAGCTGCGCTTCGACCTCGCCGGCACGCAGGCGCTGCCCGAGGTGTGGAAGGAACGCGCCCTGGAGCGGCTGGCCGGCCGGCTGGTCGACGGCGTGCTGACCGTACGGGCCTCCGACCACCGCTCCCAGTGGCGCAACCGCGAGACCGCCGCCGTCCGGCTGGCCGGGCTGCTCGCCGAGGCCACCGCACCGCCGCCCAAAGCGCGCCGCAAGTCCCGGATCCCGCGCGGTATCAACGAGCGGCGGCTGCGCGAGAAGAAGCAGCGCGGCGACACCAAGCGCGGGCGCTCCGGCCGCGGCTGGGACTGAGCCGGGCCGCCACCGGGAGCGCCACCGGCGTGGTCGGCGCCCGCCAGGGGCTGTGGCGACGTCGGCGCCCGCCGGGTGCGGCCGGGCCCGGCGGCTCCCCCGTCGCCGCCGGGCCCGGCCCTCCGGCGCTCAGCCCAACTGCCGGTACTTCCCGCGGAAGTACGTCAGCGGGCCGCCGTCGTCGCCCGGGGCCGAGGCGGTCAGCACCCGGCCGATGACGAGGGTGTGATCGCCGGCCACCACCCGCTGCTCGGTCCGGCACTCCAGGACCGCCAGGGCGCCGCCGATCAGCGGGGCGCCGGCCGCTTCTCCCCGTACATGAGGAATGTCCTCGAAGAGGAGTCGGTCGCTGATGCGGCCCTTCATGGCGAATCGTCCGGCAACGTGACGCTGGTTCTCCGACAGCACCGAAACGGCCCAGAGCGGCTGATGCGCCAGAAGGTCGTCCATCCGCGAGTCGTTGCGAACGCTCACCATCACCAGCGGCGGATCCAGCGATACGGAGACGAACGCCGTGGCGGTCATGCCGACGTCCTCGCCGCGCGGTCCGTCCTCCGGATCGTGGGCGGTGATCAGCACCACACCGGCGGCGAGGCGGGACAGGGCGGCGCGGAACTCGTCGTCACTCACCCCCACAGGATGCGGGATCACCGCGCCGCCCGGCACGGGCGCGAGGCTGACGACGGGCGCGGCGGAACCGGCGGCCGGGATGGTGGCAGGGTTTTTCGTGAACACGCCAGGAACGCTAACGCCGTCCGGCCCCGGCTCGCATCGGGCCTTGGGACCACCCGTGCCCTAGGTCTGACGGCGGAGGCGGCGGATGCCCCGGATTTGCGTTCAGGAAGTGGAGAAATGCGCCAGCCGAGGCCCCCTCGGGGAGCGTCAACAAGCCCTCACTGTCTGTGACTTGAGTCACAGCGTGCAGTTATTGTTGACCCTGTGTACCGAGTGAACAGCTCACTGTGATTCAGTGAGCGTGGAATCGGACGACAAAGAATCCTGGAGTTGCTGTCGAGGTCTCAGGGGGAGCGAACGATGGAGACCGAGTCGGAGCCATACGTCCGCCTTGCGGCCCTGCGGCAGTTGCACCAGGCGGTCGCCGAGCTGACCACCGCACGTAGCCTCGCGGACACCTTGCAGACGGTCGCCGACGGCGTACTCCGCGGGCTCGGCTACGAGCTGGCCGCGGTCAATCTGGTCCGCCCGGACGGCGATCTCGTCGTCGCCGCGGTGGCCGGCAGCCCGGCCGCCGAGGCGCTGATGGCCGGGCGGGTCGGTTCCCGGACCTCCTGGGACCGCAGACTGGCGATGGGGGAGCGGTGGGGCGATCTGTGCTTCATTCCGCACACCGAGGGCTGGGTGCTGGACGACGACGATGTCCCGCAGTGGCACACCGACGGGCCCGTGCCCCGGTTCCCCGACGAGTGGCACGCCAGGGACCGCCTCTTCGCGCCCCTGTACATGGCGCCCAACGGCGGCGGCGAGCTGCTCGGGGTGATCTCCGTCGACCGGCCGCGCAACGGCCGGCGCCCCGGAGCCTGGGGCCGGGAGGCCCTCCAGATGTACGCCTTCCAGGCCGCCATCGCGATCAGCAACGCCCGGTTGCGGGCCAATATGCAGCGCGCGCTGGTCCGGCTGGAGCGCGAGCAGCAGGCCCTGCGCGCCAGCGAGGAGAGCTTCCGGCAGGCGTTCGAGTACGCGCCGAGCGGGATGGCGGTCGCCGAGATGGGCGGTGACGACCACGGCCGGCTGGTGCGCACCAACGACGCGCTCTGCCGGCTGCTGGGCCGCCCGGCCGCCGCGCTGCGCCGCTCCTCCTTCTCCGACATCGTCCACCCCGAGGACATCGGCACCCTGCTGCGCACCTCCGCCGAGGGCGGCCGGGCCGAGCTGCGGCTGGCCCGCCGGGACGGCACCTACGTCTGGGTCTCGCTGCGCAACTCCGTCGTCGCCGACACCACCGACGGGCCCCGGTTCCTGCTCACGCACGTCGAGGACATCGAGGAGCGCAAGCGGCACGAGCTCCAGCTCGCGCACCG
This sequence comes from Streptomyces sp. x-80, assembly GCF_046549095.1. Lineage (NCBI taxonomy): Bacteria > Bacillati > Actinomycetota > Actinomycetes > Kitasatosporales > Streptomycetaceae > Streptomyces > Streptomyces sp. x-80. Next base: position 164,366 of record NZ_JAJPWM010000005.1, on the reverse strand, counting down.
CGCCAGCCACGACTCGCTGACCGGTCTGCCCAACAGCGCCGAGCTGCGGGCCCGGCTCGGCGCCCGGCTGTGCTCCAGCCCGCCGGCCCCGCTCGCGGCGGCGTTCGCCGCCTCGGCCGCGGCCTGTGCCGACCCGAGCGACCCGCGCAGCTTCCGGCCGGGCGGCCCCGAGCCGTTCGACGGGCTCGAAGGCTTCGAGGGCATGAGCCCGGTCCCGTACGACCACCACGTCCATCTCGTCGCGCCGGCCGAGGGCCCGGCGGACGACGGGGCCAAGGGGCTCGCGGTCCTCTTCTGCGATCTCGACGGCTTCAAGTCCATCAACGACCGCTTCGGGCACCACACCGGCGACGCGGTGCTGATCGAGGTCGCCCGCAGGCTGACCAGCGGCGTCCGGGACGGCGATACGGTCGCCCGGCTCGGCGGCGACGAGTTCGTGGTGCTCGCCGACGGCCTCGGTACGGCCGACGCCGAGGACCTCGCGGTCCGGCTGCGGAGCGCCATCGTCCCGCCGATCCGGGTGGACGGCCGGGCGGTCCGGGTGGGTGCCAGCTTCGGCATCGGCTGGGCGAGCTGCGGTATGACCGCCGAGGAGGTGCTGGCCTCGGCCGACCAGCGGATGTACGTCGAGAAGCGCTCCCGGTCGAAGGGGAACCGGCGGGCGGCGGGCTGACCGGCCGGGGTGCGCGGCCACGGGCCCGGGTGCGCCGCCGTGGACCGGAGCGCGACGGTGCGGACGGCCGTCGTACGATGCCTCACCCCGCGCATCCGCCGCACGCGCCGCAATCCGTACCGGCCTACCAGCCGTTCACCGATCTGTAGCGATCTTGTGGCCGCTGCGGCGCGCCGTCCGAAAAGCCGAAAGAGGTAGGCTGCGCCGATGCGGCGCGGCGCCGCCGGGAGTCCGGAAAAGACAGTTCGCGCGGATATGTGCGAACGCGCGGATACCTGCGCACACATACAGGCACGCACAGACGCGTACAGACCGTTGGGGAGTGACACGGAATGACGGCCGGTAAAAACGGCGCGGACACGCCGGAGAACGACGACCCGTTCGCCTACCTCTACCGCCAGGAGGGCGGCGAGGGCGGTTCGGCGGGCTCGGCGGGCGAGGGTGCGCCGACGCGGCAGCCGGGTGTCCCGCGGACCTCCTACAACAACGTGCGCGCGGTCGGCGAGCGGCAGTACGGCGCCCCGCAGCAGGCCCCGCAGCCGGGCTACGGGCAGCAGCCGGGCCAGGGCCAGCAGCCGGGTTACGGGCAGCAGCCCGGTTACGGCCAGCAGAACGCCCACTACGCCGCACCGGAGACGCTGCCCGGCGGTGACCGCACCCGTCCCGTCCCGGGGCAGGGCCACGGTGACCGGCAGCCGCCCCGCCGCCGCAACGGCCTGCTGATCGCCGCCGTCGCCGTGGTCGCGGTGGTCTGCGTGGGCATCGGCGTCGCGATGGTCACCAACGGCAAGGACGACACCAAGAAGGACGCCCAGGGCACGCCGGGTCCGACGGCCGCCGAGTCGGTCAAGGAGAGCGATTCGCCGCCGCCGTCCCCGACCACCAAGCCCACCCCCGGCGAGCTGCCCAAGCTCGACGCGGGCAGCATGCGGCTGGACGGCGGCGCGAGCTCGGCGAAGGACGTCCCGGGCGCGCGGTCGGCGAGCGGTTCGTATATAGCCGGCATGAACACGCCCGGCGCGTCGGCCACGTGGACGCTCAATGTCGACAAGGCCGGTCAGTACAAGTTCTGGGTCGGCTACGGCGTGCCAGGCAAGGACGCGAACCTCACGATAGGCGTGAACGGCAAGGCGGAGAGCCGGCCGATCAGCATGAAGAACTACACCGGCGCGAGCGAGGGCGCCTGGGACAAGGGCTGGACCAACTCCTGGTCCCTTGTGCAGCTCAACAAGGGCACGAACACCCTCCGGCTGTCCTGCGAGAGCGGCAATCAGTGCGATGTGAACATCGATCAGGTCTGGCTGACGGAGGCCAAGTGAGGCCCGGCACCCGCGGGTGACGGGCGGCGGGTGCTCCCCGGCGTCCGCGCCGGCCGGGCCTCGCCCGTTTCCTCAGGCCGCCGTCGGGCGGTCCGTCACCACGACGTGCGGCAGCAGCTCCGCGTAGACCGCCGGGTCGAACTCGCCCGCCGCCGGGGCCCGTACGGTCGCGGCCGACAGGGCCACCGCGCGGGACAGCCGCTCCGGCCAGGGCAGATCCTCCACCAGACCGGACAGCAGGCCCGCCACCGCCGAGTCGCCGGCGCCGGTCGGGTTCCCGGCGATCCGCCGCGGCGGGGCGGCCTGCCAGGCGCCGTCGGCGGTCACCAGCAGCATGCCGTCCGCGCCCAGGGAGGCGGCCACCGCATGGGCGCCGCGGCGGCGGGTGTCACGGGCGGCGCGCAGCGGTTCGGTGCTGCCGGTGAGGGCGGCGAGTTCATCGGCGTTGGGCTTGGCGAGGTCGGGGCGGGCGGCCAGGCCGCGGCGGAGCGGTTCCCCGCTGGTGTCCAGGAGGACCGGGACGCCGGCGGTGCGCGCGACGCGGGTGAGGCGGGCGTAGACATCGACCGGGACGCCCGGCGGCAGACTGCCGCACAGGGCCACCGCCCGCGCGTCGCCCAGCAGTTCGCGGTAGGTGCCGAGGAAGGTGTGCCATTCGGCGGGGGAGACGGTCGGGCCCGGTTCGTTGAGCTGGGTGGTGTCGCCGGTGGACTCGTCGACGACGGCGACGGTGCGGCGGGTCGCGCCGCCGACCGGCACCAGGGCGTCGGCGACGTCGGTCTCCTGGGTGAGCAGGGCGCGCAGCGCCTCGCCGGTGCCGCCGCCCGCGAAACCGGTGGCGACGGCGCGGTGGCCGAGCGAGGCCAGCACCCGGGCGACGTTCAGCCCCTTGCCGCCGGGGCGTTCGGCGACGTCGGTGACCCGGTGGGTGCGGTGCGGGTGGAGCCGGGGCACGCGGTAGGTGATGTCCAGGGCGGCGTTCAGCGTGACCGTGAGGATCATGGCTCCCCCTCCGGGCGGTCGTGGACCGGACGGCCGTGGGTCTGGCAACCGAGCGGTGCGGCGGCATACGGACAAGTGCGCGAGCGATCATGCCATCGCGAACGGTGGTTGGCCCAGACCCGGGCCAACCACCGTGTGGTGCACATCCATCCGGCGGACGGCCGCCGTGCCGTCCTGTCCGGCGCTCAGACGCCGTCCGGGCGCACCAGCCACTCACCCCGCCGCATGACGCCCACCAGGTCGTACGCGGAGTCCAGCACCACGAGGTCGGCGTCCTTGCCGGTCTCCAGGGAGCCCGCCCGGTCGTCGATGCCCAGCAGCCGGGCCGGATTGGCGGAAAGTGCCTGTACGGCCTGGCCGACCGTCAGCCTGTCGATGGTGACGGCGCGTTTGAAGGCGCGGTCCAGAGTGAGGGTGGAACCGGCGATCGAGCCGGCCGTCGGGCCCTCGCTGATCCGGGCGACGCCGTCCTTGACCTCGACCCGCATCGGGCCGAGCGGGTACATACCGTCGTTCATACCGGCCGCGCCCATCGCGTCCGTGATGAACGCGACGCGCCCGGCACCCGCGTCGCGGAAGGCCATCTCCAGGATGGCGGGGTGCAGATGGGTGCCGTCGTTGATCAGCTCGACGGTGATCCGCTCGTCCTCCAGGAGGGCCGCGACCGGGCCCGGCGCACGGTGCCCCAGGCCGGGCATCGCGTTGAAGAGGTGGGTGGCGACGGTGGCACCCGCGTCGATGGCCTCGCGGGTGGCGTCGTAGCCGGAGTCGGTGTGGCCGATGGCGGCGATCACGCCGGCGTCGGCCAGCAGCCGTACGGACTCCAGACCGCCGGGCAGCTCCGGGGCGATCGTCATCATCGCCGCCGCGCCGTGCGCCGCGTCGATGAGCTTGCGGACGTCGGCCGGGTCCGGGTCGCGCAGCAGCTCGGGCTGGTGGGCGCCGCAGCGGTGCGGGGAGATGAACGGGCCCTCGAAGTGGATACCGACCAGTTCGCCCTGCTGGACGAGCTCGGCGAGCACCGCGGCCTGCCGGGCGAGGTCGTCCAGATCGCCGGTGACGGTGGAGGCGGCCATCGAGGTGGTGCCGTGCCGGCGGTGGGTGTCGGCGACGGTCAGGCACTCCTCGGGATCGGCGGAGGAGAAGGAGCCGCCGCCCCCGCCGTGCACATGCATATCGACGAAGCCCGGGACGACGAGGTGGCCGGAGAGATCGACGGTGACCGCGTCCGTGCCGTGGCGGCCCTGATCGGCCTGATCGCCCTGACCGCCGTGGTCGTCGGCGATGCGGGTGCCCTCGATCGCGATCCGGCCGTTCTCGACGACGCCGGACGGACGGGCGATCCGGGCGCCGGTCAGGAGGGTGCGCCGGTGGTCCGCGGGTTGTTGCTGTGCCATCAGGCGGTTACCTCCGTGGAGAGAAGATCCCAGGCGAGCAGTCCTGCGCCCAGGCATCCGGCGGCGTCCCCGAGGGCGGCCGGAACGATCGAGGGGAGCCGCTGGAACGTCACGCGCCGGCGGACCGCTTCCCGCAGCGGTACGAACAGCGTGTCGCCCGCCTCCGCGAGGCCGCCGCCGATGATCATCGTCTGCGGGTCGAGCAGGGTGAGCCCGGTGACCAGGCCGTCGGCGAGGGCGTCCACCGCGGTCTGCCAGACGGCGTGGGCCCGTTCGTCGCCGGCCGCCACGGCCCTGGCCGCGTCCGCGGCGCCGGCCTGCGGATCGCCGCAGGCCGCGGCCCACTCGCGGCCGACCGCCGCGGCCGAGGCCAGCGTCTCCAGACAGCCGCGCTGGCCGCAGGCGCAGGCGCGCCCGCCGGGCCGTACGACGATGTGGCCGATCTCGCCCGCGCTGCCGTGGGCGCCGGCCTCGATGCGGCCCGTGATGCCGATGGCGCCCGCGATACCGGTGCCCAGCGGAACGAAGAGGAAGCGGTCGGCATCCTTGCCGGCGCCTATCCGGCCCTCGGCCAGCCCGCCGGTGCGTACGTCGTGGCCGAGGGCGACCGGGACACCGCCCAGCCGTTCGGAGAGCAGCGCCCGCATCGGGATGTCCCGCCAGCCGATGTTGGAGGCGTAGACGGCGATGCCGGCGCCTTCGTCGACGATGCCGGGGACCGCGACCCCGGCGGCCAGCGCGGTACTGCCGAACCGTTCCTGCCCGATGGCGCTCAGCTCGGCGGCGAAGCCGAGTACGGTCTCGACGACCGCGTCGGGGCCGCGCTCCCGGCCGGTCGGGCGCCGTGCCTCGTAGAGCAGCGTGCCGTCCGGCCCGGCGAGGGCGGCCTTCATCCCGGTGCCGCCCACATCAAGGGCGATGACGTGTTTCACGGGAACAGTTTCGCGCGATCTGCCATAAAAGGTCTAGTCCACTCGCGGAGCGGTTCGTCTTTCCCGCCGGGATTTTCGTCACCGTTCCTCCTTCTGGCGTCCTGTAGCGCACCCCGCTGACCTGCGCAGATGTGGGGTGATATCGAACTGAAACGGTAGGTGGTGTAGACCTTGTGTCGGTACGCGGGAGAGACTCTTGGTTCATGGCGGTTGAAAGTGACCCCTGTACCACCGGCATACCCGGCAAGCGTGAATCTTCGGGACAGAAGGCGGTAACGGCAGTGCAGCGGCGGTACTTGGGCCTGGCGGCGGCGGGACTCGCCGCAGTCATGACACTGACCCTCACTTCCTGCGGCAGTGGCTCGGACGGCGGCGACGCGGTCACCCTCAAACTCGTCGCGGCCGACTACGGCGACAGCAAGGCCAACAGCTCCCAGAAGTACTGGGACCGGCTCAGCCGCGCCTTCGAACAGGCCAACCCCAAGATCAAGATCGATGTCCAGGTCTACAGCTGGACGGAGGTCGACAAGAAGGTCGAGGACCTCGTCAAGGCCGGCAAGGCCCCGGACATGGCGCAGGTCGGCGCGTACGCCGACTACGCGGCCAAGGGCCGCCTCTACAGCGCCGACCAGCTGCTCTCGATACCCACCCAGGCCGATTTCACCCCCGCCCTCGCGGAGGCCGGCGAGTACCACCGCACCCAGTACGGCATGCCGTTCGGCGCCAGCACCCGGCGGCTCTTCTACAACAAGAAGCTGTTCGCCGAGGCCGGTATCACCGACCCGCCGCAGAGCTGGGCGGACGTCGCCCGCGACGCCGGCCGGCTGAAGGCACGCGGCGTCAAGATGCCGTTCGCGCTGCCGCTCGGCCCCGAGGAGACCCAGGCCGAGACGCTGCTGTGGATGCTCGGCGGTGGCGGCGGCTACACCGACAGCATCGGCAAGTACGCGATCGACTCGCCGGAGAACGTCAAGACCTTCGAATGGCTCCGCACGGAGCTCGTCGGCAAGGGCCTGACCGGCGCCAGCCCCGCCAAGCTCAACCGCGAGGACGCCTTCGCGGCGTTCGCGGACGGCGAGGTCGGCATGCTCAACGGCCACCCGACCCTGATGAAGCAGGCCGAGGCCAAGGGCATCGACTACGGCACCGTCGAACTGCCCGGCGCCGGCGGCAAGGCCAAGTCCACCATGGGCGTCGCCGACTGGATGATGGCCTTCAAACAGAACGGCCACCAGGCACAGGTCGGCAAGTTCCTGGACTTCGTCTACAGCGAGAAGAACGTCCTGGACTTCTCCGGCACCTACGGCCTGCTGCCGGTCACCACCTCCGCCTCCGAGGCGATGCTGGCCGACGGCAAGTACAGCAAGCTGCACAGCTTCCTCAAGCAGCTCAAGAACGCCGAGTTCTACCCGGCGAACAAGACCTCCTGGCCGCTGGTCTCCAAGACCCTCAAGGCCAAGATGGGCACCGTGGTCGGCCCGCGGGGCAACCCGGCCGGCGTCCTCACCGACATCCAGCACCTCGCCGACCGGGCGGACAGCGCCGCCGAATGAGCCCGCGCCCGGCGCACCGGCCGCTGTCCGACCGTGGGCTTATCGTGGAAACGTGATGACGAGCGGTACGGGCGGCGGCGCGGAGCACGGCGCCGGAGGCGACGAGACCGCCGGCACCGGCACGGACGGCGCACCCGGACCGGCCGCGGCGGATACCACGGCGGACGGCGTGGCCGCCGCCGCGGCCGGTGCCCGTACGGCGCCGCTCTCCACCCGGGACGAAGCGGTGCTCGCCGTCGAGCGGCGCTCCTGGCCGAGCCCCGGCGCCAAGGAGCGCGTCATCCGTGAGCGGCTCGGCATCTCCCCGACCCGCTACTACCAACTCCTCAACGCCCTGCTCGACGACCCGCGCGCGCTCGCCCACGACGCGGTCACCGTCAACCGCCTGCGCCGGGTACGCGACGCCCGCCGGGCCCGCCGCTGAGGCGACCGCGCGCCGCCGGCCGCCGGGTCACCCCGCCGCGCCGCGCCATCGGGTCACCCCGCCGCGGCACCGGAGCGCCCCGCGTCCGCCGTCCCGATGCTCCCGTTCACCCCACGCGCGCCCACGCGCCACCGATAGGGTCGGCGCCATGGGCAGCCCCCCGAACGCCGCGCCGACGCCGAGCCCCGAGCCGGCCCCGCATCCCCGAGCGACGCCGGACCCCGCACCGGCCCCGGACACGGCACAGCCCCGCAGCTCCGAGCCGCCGGCAGCCACGCCGCCCGTCCCGGTGCCCGGTACCCAGGCCGGCCGCGACGGCCTCGCCGCGCTGCTGGCCCGTCCCGAACAGGCCGTCATCGCCATCGACTTCGACGGCACCCTGGCCGATATCGTCCCCGACCCGGCGCAGGCCCGCGCCCACCCCGGCGCCGCCGCCGCGCTCGGCCGGCTCGCCCCGCGGCTGCGCGCCGCCGCGGTGATCACCGGCCGCCCGGCCGGTGTCGCGGTCGCCCTCGGCGGCGTGGCCGGCGTCCCCGGGCTGGAACACCTCGTCGTCCTCGGCCACTACGGCGCCGAGCGCTGGGACGCGGCGACCGCCACCGTCCGGGCCCCCGCCCCGCACCCCGGTATCGCCGCCGTGCAGGCCGAACTCCCCGGCGTCCTGGACCGCTCCGGCGTCTGGCGGGGCACCTGGGTCGAAACGGCCGTCGAGACCAAGGGCGGCCGCGCCATCGCCGTCCACACCCGTCGCGCCGACGACCCCCAGGCCGCCTTCGACCGGCTGCGGGCCCCGCTGGCCGCGCTCGCCGAACGCCACGGCCTGGTCGTCGAGCCCGGCCGGCTGGTCCTGGAACTGCGCCCGCCCGGTATGGACAAGGGCGTCGCGCTGGCCGGCTGGGTGCGGGAGACCGGCGCCACGACCGTGCTCTACATGGGCGACGACCTCGGCGACCTGGCCGCCTTCGCCGCCGTCGAGGAACTGCGCTCCGGCGGCCTGACCGGCGTGCTGGTGTGCAGCGGCAGCGACGAGGTCACCGAACTCGCCGAGCGCGCCGACCTGGTGGTCGACGGTCCGCGGGGCGTCGTGGGCCTGCTGACCGCCCTCGCGGACCGGCTCGCCGCCTCCTGAGGCGCTGCCGCGGGCCCACCGGGCCCGCGGCGTCACCGGCCGGGCCTGGGGAGCTACTGGTCGAGACCGAGGACGGACTCCGCCGTCGTCCAGTCGTGCGCGATGGCCCGCTGCGCCTTGGTCAGCTCGGCCTTGCCCGAACAGATCGCGGACTTGAGGCGGTTCTCCACCCGGTCCTTGGGGTTGTTGGGCCCGGAGCCCGGCTTGTGCCCCGGGGACGGGGGCTCGGCCCACAGGTTGCGCGGGTCGTTGGGGTCGCCGCCCAGTTCCAGGCTGATGAGGTGGTCGTACTCGGCGTCGTGCAGGCTGCCGGTATAGCCGTACGACGCGGCGTTGGCCTTCTTCTCGCGGCCGGTGATGCTCGCCGGGGGCCGGATACCGGAGGTGTAGCCCTTGTGGCAGATCGTCGTCTTCAACGTCGCCGGTGTGACCTTGGGGTTCGTCGCCCCGGGCGTGCACTTCGGGTCGGGGAGCGGCTGTTTGTCGGCGGTGTACCGGAAGTGGCAGGAACCGGGGGCGGGCTGCTGCTGCACCGTGTACGCGGACTGCGGACCGGGCCCCACCGGTATCGGCGGCTCGCTCGCCACGGCGGAGGGGGGCACCGCCCCGGGGTGCGGTGAGCCGCCCTTGGCATCGGCGGGGGACTGGCCGGACGAGCATCCGGTGACGGCGGCCACGAGCGCGGCGGAGGCCGCGAGCACGGCCCAGCGTGCGGTATTCGGCATGACGGAGGACTACCCAGCGGCGGTGCGGTCCAGCCGGGGCGGCGGAAGCGCGGCGGCCACCGCCGCCCTGCGTACGCGCCGGGCGTACGCCGTCCGTCAGCCGTCCGTCAGCTGTCGCCCCCGCGCCGGAAGCGGTCGCCCACCACGCCCTGGTCGGTCTCCCACCAGGGGCGCGTCAGCTCCGGCTGCGGTACGGCCGGCGCGCCGGTGCCGCTCGATGCGTCCGGGCCGGCCGGCGTATCCGGCACCCCCGGCGCCGCCGCTACCGTCGCCAGTTCGCGGTCCAGGCGGGCGTCCAGCGCCGCCGTCTTCCCGCGCTCGGACCGTACCCACTCCGCGAAGACCGCGATGAGGAAGGGCAGCCCGACCAGTTCGGCGATGGTCAGCATCAGCCCGCCGCCGATCATCTGGTCGAGCTGCGGGCTGGGGTCCCAGGGGCGGTGGTGGGCGGTGTACCAGCCGCCCGCGATCAGCGTGCCGCTGGTCATCACCACGATGCCGGGCACCGCGTCGACCAGCCCGTCGACCAGCACGAGGAGCGCCCGCACCGGATGGCTGCACCATGCGGGCAGCAGCGCCTCACGGGTGAGCATCGGCAGGACGAAGAGGCAGCCGACGACCAGCAGTTGCAGATACATCAGCTCGTGCAGCGGACCGTGCCGCAGCGCCGTCGGGAAGTACGGCGTGAAGTAGATGGCCAGCTCGGAGGAGAGCACCAGAACGGTACTGACCAGGGGGAACGTCAGCAGTCGCAGGACGCGGCCGGAGAGCGCGCCGCGCAGCCACCGGGCGGTCGGCGTCCGCTCGTCCAGCGCCCGCAGCGCCAGCGCCAGCGGGTCGCCGAGCGCCAGGCCGAGCGGGGCGATCAGGTCGAGGACGATGTTCTGCACCGCGGCGGGCCAGAACAGCTCGTGGTCGTAGACCGCCAGCCCGGACATGGTCGCCACCACGATCGCGCCGAGCCCGATGCCCGCGAACGCCACGGTCCGGGCGACCGGCCACCGCTCACCGCGGCGCGCCAGCCGCACGACGCCCCAGGCGTAGAGGCCGCCCAGCAGCAGCACCAGGACGAGCGCGTACGGATCCAGCTGCCAGCTGCCTGCCAGCCGACCCGCGGTCAGCTCCGGCAAACCGGCCGAAAGCGTTGTCACTGTCACGGACCACCACGCTAGACCTGCCGCCCGGCGGGCCGCGCGCGGGGCACCCCGAACGCGCGGACGGCCCCGTACGGACCGCCCGGCCCCGGGTGCCCGGAGCCGCCGCTCAGCCCGTCAGCTCCCGCAGCTGGTCCAGGAACCACCGGTCGGGCGGCAGCGCGGTGGCGGCCGCGGCCAGCCGTTCGGTGCGCGCGGCCCGTTCGCCGTGGGGCATCGTCAGGGCCTCGTGCAGCGCCCGCGCGGTGCCGGTGATGTCGTACGGATTGACCGTCAGCGCGTCCGCGCCCAGTTCCTCGTGGGCGCCCGCCTCCCGCGACAGCACCAGCGCGCAGCCGCCGTCCGAGACCACCGGGATCTCCTTGGCGACCAGGTTCATCCCGTCCCGGATCGGGTTGACCAGGGCCACGTCCGCGAGCCGGTAGGCGGCCAGCGAGCGCGCGAAATCGTCCTTGACGTGCAGCACGACCGGCTGCCAGCCGGGCGTGCCGTACTCGGCGTTGATGTCCCCGGCGACCCGTTCGACCTCGGCGGTGTAGTCGCGGTAGACGGCCAGGTCCTGGCGCGAGGGGTAGGCGAAGGCGAGGTGTACGACCCGTTCGCGCCACTCGGGGTGGTCGGCGAGCAGCCGGCGGAAGGCGAGCAGCCCGCGCACGATGTTCTTGGACAGCTCGGTGCGGTCGACGCGGACGATGGTCCTGCGGTCCGGCCCGCCGATCTGGGCGCGCAGCGCCGCCAGCCGCTCGTCCACGTCGGGGCGGTGCGCCCGCTCGCGCAGGAAACCGGCGTCGGCGCCCAGGCCGTGCACCCCGATCCGGGTCGTGTGCGCCGGCCGCCCGGCGGGGTACGAGACGAGAGCCGGGGCGTCGTCCCCGGGGTGGGCGGGCGCGCAGTCCGCGCCGAGTGCGGTCGCGGCGCACGCCATGAAGTTCGCGGCCCACCGCCGGGTCAGGAAGTTCGCCCGGTCCGCGCCCAGGATGCCCAGTGCCAGCTGCCGCTGGATGTCGTCGGGCAGCATCGCGAAGTACTCCGCGGGCGCCCACGGAGTGTGCGAGAAATGCGCGATCCGCAGGTCGGGGCGGCGCTCGCGGAGCATCCCCGGCACCAGCGCCAGGTGGTAGTCCTGCACGAGGACGGCCGCGCCGGGCGCCGCCCCGTCGGCGAGCGCGTCCGCGAAGGCCGCGTTGTAGGTCTCGTACGACGCCCACTGCGCCCGGAACTCCGTGTCGAAGACGGGCTCCAGCGGTGTCTGGTAGAGCATGTGGTGGACGAACCACAGCACGGAGTTGGCGATGCCGTTGTAGGCGGCGGCGTGGATGTCCGCGGGGATGTCCAGCATCCGTACGCGCCGGCCGCCCGTATCGGCCGGGTCCAGTTCACCCGCCGCCGGGCCGTCCCCGGCCGGGGCGCCGTGCGCCGCCCGCCGGACGGCCTCCCGGTCGCCGTCGCCGAGCGCGGCGCACACCCACACCGCGTCCGTACCGGGCCCGATGGCCGACAGACCGGAGACCAGCCCGCCGCCGCCGCGCTTGGCGGTCAGCGCGCGGGCAGCTCCCTGACCGGCCTGCCCGGGGGGTCCGGTCTCGGCCAGGGTGTAGGAGACCGGACCGCGGTTGGACGCGACGAGAACCTCGGCACCACTGCGCTCGGAGACCATGCCGCGACACTAACCCGGCACGGATCCGCGCAAACGTACGGAGCGCGGGTCAGGCCGCGCGTCGCTCCGCGTACTCCGGTATTTCGGCCATCGGAGGGCGCTCCTCGGTGTCCACATCCGTCGTCCGGGGGACGAAACCGCTCGCGCCGCGGTCGAACTGGGTGAGCCGGGGGCGCACCAAGTGGCCGCGGGTGAGCCGGAGTTGGGCGGTGCGGTAGATGGCCGCGGCCATCCGGCCGAGCGCCTGCCCGTCCTGGTGGCGGTGTTTGCGCACGCCCACATCCACCTGGGCGAGGGCGTCGAGGCCGACCGTGTGGAGCGCGTCGACCAGCAGGCCCAGCTCCACGCCGTAGCCGACCGGGAACGGCAGCCGCTCCAGCAGCGAGCGGCGGGCCGCGTACTCACCGCCCAGCGGCTGGACGAAACCGGCCAGCCGCGGCCAGTGCAGATTCAGCAGCGGGCGGGCGACCAGCTCGGTGACCCGGCCGCCCTGACCTGCGCCGCCGCCCGGCCCGGCGATGCCGTCGGCGCCGCCGCGGCCCGTCTCCAGCGGCCGGTCGTACATCGCCTTCACGAACTGGATGTCCGGTTCGGTCAGCAGCGGCCCGACGATGCCGGAGACGAAGGTGGCCGAGAACTCGCGCAGGTCGGCGTCGACGAAGCAGATGATGTCGCCCCGGGTGACCAGCAGCGAGCGCCACAGCACCTCGCCCTTGCCGGGCAGCGCCGGGATACGCGGCAGCACGGCGTCCCGGTGCACGACCCGCGCGCCGGCCGCCGCCGCCACCTGGGCCGTCCGGTCGGCGGAGCCCGAGTCCAGCACCACCAGCTCATCGACCAGGGGGACCGCGTCGGTCATCAGCTCACCGCGGATCGCCGCGACGATCGCGCCGACCGTCGCCTCCTCGTCGAGGGCGGGCAGCACCACGCTGACCGTCCGGCCCGTCTGCCGCTTGGCCTCCAGCAGCCGGTCGAGCGGGCGGTCGGCCGCGGACCAGGAGCGGCTGCTGAGCCAGCGCTCCACCTCTTCCAGCACGTCTACGACTCCCTCGGTGGCCGCCGGGCGGGCGGTCGGTGTGATCCATCTCGCGGTTCGGACGACTATCTCAACCATCAGTGGCTTCGGTTACAGTCTTGAACAACGCGGAGGACCGCCGCATGCCGGGGTCGCCGCACACAAACGCCTGGGTTTCACCCAGTGCCATACCGCTCATCCAGAGGGGCAGAGGGATACGGCCCGTTGAAGCCCCGGCAACCCTCCAGCCGGTCTCCGCGAAGATCAATGATCACAGCGCGCGAGGCTCCCGGCGGGGAAGGTGCCAAATCCGTCTCGTGGCGAGATGCGCCGCGAGGAAGATGAGGAGAAAGGGCCTCGCCTCCATGGCTGTGCAAGTCACCGAAAGCTCTCCCGCCGTCACTCTCGGTCCCGCCGTCGCGCTCTCCTGCCGCGAGTGCGGACAGCGCTTCGACCTCGGCCCCCTCTTCGCCTGCCAGGAGTGTTTCGGGCCGCTCGAAGTGGCCTACGACCTGCCGACCGGTGACCCGGACGGGCTACGGAAGCGGATCGAGTCCGGTCCGGGCAACATCTGGCGCTACGCCCCCCTGCTGCCCGTCCCCGCCGACGTCGCCGGCAAGCCCAGCCTCAACCCGGGGCTGACCAAGCTCGTCAAGGCCGACAACCTCGCCCGCGAGCTGGGCGTCACCGGCGGTCTGTACGTCAAGGACGACTCCGGCAACCCCACGCACTCCTTCAAGGACCGGGTCGTCGCCATCGCCGTCGAGGCCGCCCGCGCCTTCGGCTTCACCACCCTGTCCTGCTCCTCCACCGGCAACCTCGCGGGCGCGGTCGGCGCCGCGGCGGCCCGCGCCGGATTCCGCTCCTGTGTCTTCATCCCGCACGACCTGGAGGCCGGCAAGGTCGTCATGGCCGCGGTCTACGGCGGCGAACTGGTCGGCATCGAGGGCACCTACGACGACGTCAACCGCTTCTGCTCGGAGCTCATCGGCGACCCGCTGGGCGAGGGCTGGGGCTTCGTCAACGTCAACCTGCGCCCCTACTACGGTGAGGGCTCCAAGACGCTGGCGTACGAGATCTGCGAGCAGCTGGGCTGGCGGCTGCCGGACCAGATCGTCATCCCGGTCGCCTCCGGCTCCCAGCTCACGAAGATCGACAAGGGGCTCAAGGAGCTGATCGCGCTCGGCCTCGTCGAGGACCGGCCGTACAAGATCTTCGGCGCCCAGGCCGAGGGCTGCTCGCCCGTCTCCACGGCCTTCAAGGCGGGCCACGACGTCGTACGGCCGCAGAAGCCGGACACCATCGCCAAATCGCTGGCCATCGGCAACCCGGCCGACGGACCGTACGTGCTCGACATCGCGCGCCGTACCGGCGGTGCGGTGGAGGACGTCGACGACGCGCAGATCGTGGCCGCGATCAAGCTGCTGGCCCGCACCGAGGGGATCTTCGCGGAGACCGCGGGCGGGGTGACCGTCGGCGTGACCCAGAAGCTCATCGAGAACGGTCTGCTCGACCCGGCGCTGACCACCGTCGTCCTGAACACCGGTGACGGCCTCAAGACGCTGGACGCCGTGGCCCCCACCACCGGGCCCACGGCCACCATCCGCCCGAGCCTGGAAGCGTTCCGCGCGGCCGGTCTGGCCGGCTGACCCGTCGTACGCGGCGTGTGCGGCGGCGGCCGCGCACAGCTTCCGCAGCAGCTCCCGAACTCGCACCCGAAGTCGCTGGAAGGCAGAACCCATGAGCGTCAAGGTCCGCATCCCCACCATCCTCCGTACGTACACCGGCGGCCAGGCCGAGGTCCCGGCCGAGGGCGCGACCCTCTCCGAGGTGATCGCCGACCTGGAGAAGAACCACCAGGGCATCGCCGCCCGGGTGCTGGACGACGCGGGCAAGCTGCGCCGCTTCGTGAACGTGTACGTCAATGACGACGATGTCCGTTTCGAGCAGGGCCTGGCGACGGCCACGCCGGACGGTGCGGGCATCTCGATCATTCCCGCGGTGGCCGGCGGCTGCTAATTCAAGCCATCTCTCCGCTTGCCTGACTGGAATTGCCCCGTCCGCCGTAAAGCGGACGGGGCAATTCCATGTGCGGAAAGGCGATACCATTCAGGTGATCCCTCTCCGCAAGCGTGCTGAACGCATATGAGACCGCGGTGAGTTGTGCCCGAAGTGTGTGCGGTATTTGTCGCATAGGCACGCTATGCCCGGCCCGAATTGCCCGGGACTATCGGGAGTTCACCGCATATCGCCGTTTCTCCGGCGCCAGAATTCTCGTCCGATTGACCTGTTGCTCTGGGCAGTGGTGCGGATACATTCAGCGGCGGTCGACGCGTTCCGGCGCACACCCCACGGGCCTCTCGGGGGGTGAGGTCTGACCCGGGTCCGCGGAGTGCGGTCCTGCGCAAGGGCCAGTAATAGGGGAGTTAGGCATGGCTCAGGGCACCGTCAAGTGGTTCAACGCGGAGAAGGGGTACGGCTTCATCGCGGTCGACGGTGGTGCGGATGTTTTCGTCCACTACAGCGCGATTCAAATGGACGGCTACCGCACCCTTGAGGAGGGTCAGCGGGTCGAGTTCGAGATCTCGCAGGGCCAGAAGGGACCGCAGGCGGACATGGTCCGGATGGCCGGCTAGGGCGCCGACCGACTGCCGCGTCACAACCGCGTAAAGAGGAGGCCCGTACCCCCGCCGGGGGGTACGGGCCTCCTGTCGTGTGCCGACGGCGCTTCCGGAGTGGCTTCCCCCTCGGCCGCTTGCACTCTCCATGGTCGAGTGCTAATCATTGCGTTAGCACTCTCCGGGTGAGAGTGACAATCAAGGACCGGGTTGGTGAGGTCCGCGGGCCGGTGGGACTAAGGAACCACAGGGCACGCAGGCCGTCCGTCGCGGGCGCCAGGCGCGGTCCGGAGCAAGCAATCCTTCCCCAAGCTCTCAACTGCGTTCGAGCAGGGGAGACCCCATACGTCCGGGAGGACCACTTCACATGGCCAAGATCATCGCGTTCGACGAGGAGGCACGGCGCGGTCTCGAGCGCGGGATGAACCAGCTCGCCGACGCCGTCAAGGTGACCCTCGGCCCCAAGGGCCGCAACGTCGTCCTCGAGAAGAAGTGGGGCGCCCCCACGATCACCAACGATGGTGTTTCCATCGCCAAGGAGATCGAGCTTGAGGACCCGTACGAGAAGATCGGCGCCGAGCTGGTCAAGGAGGTCGCCAAGAAGACGGACGACGTCGCCGGTGACGGCACGACGACCGCGACCGTCCTGGCGCAGGCGCTGGTCCGCGAGGGTCTGCGCAACGTAGCCGCCGGCGCCAACCCGATGGCCCTCAAGCGCGGTATCGAGAAGGCCGTCGAGGCCGTCTCCGCCGCTCTGCTGGACCAGGCCAAGGACGTGGAGACCAAGGAGCAGATCGCCTCCACCGCCTCCATCTCCGCCGCCGACACGCAGATCGGCGAGCTCATCGCCGAGGCGATGGACAAGGTCGGCAAGGAAGGCGTCATCACCGTCGAGGAGTCCCAGACCTTCGGTCTGGAGCTGGAGCTCACCGAGGGTATGCGCTTCGACAAGGGCTACATCTCGGCGTACTTCGCCACCGACATGGAGCGTATGGAGGCGTCGCTCGACGACCCGTACATCCTGATCGTCAACTCCAAGATCAGCAACGTGAAGGACCTCCTTCCGCTGCTGGAGAAGGTCATGCAGTCGGGCAAGCCGCTGCTGATCATCGCCGAGGACGTTGAGGGCGAGGCCCTGTCGACCCTGGTCGTCAACAAGATCCGTGGCACCTTCAAGTCCGTCGCCGTCAAGGCCCCGGGCTTCGGTGACCGCCGCAAGGCCATGCTCGGCGACATCGCCATCCTCACCGGTGGCACCGTCATCTCCGAGGAGGTCGGCCTCAAGCTGGAGAACGCCGGTCTCGACCTGCTGGGCCGCGCCCGCAAGGTCGTCATCACCAAGGACGAGACCACCATCGTCGACGGTGCGGGCGACAGCGAGCAGGTTCAGGGCCGCGTCAACCAGATCCGCGCCGAGATCGAGAACTCCGACTCGGACTACGACCGCGAGAAGCTCCAGGAGCGTCTGGCGAAGCTGGCCGGCGGCGTGGCCGTCATCAAGGCCGGTGCCGCCACCGAGGTCGAGCTCAAGGAGCGCAAGCACCGCATCGAGGACGCCGTTCGCAACGCGAAGGCGGCCGTCGAAGAGGGCATCGTCGCCGGTGGTGGCGTGGCCCTGCTCCAGGCGTCGCAGGTCTTCGAGAAGCTTGAGCTCGAGGGCGACGAGGCCACCGGTGCCGCCGCTGTGAAGCTGGCCCTGGAGGCCCCGCTGAAGCAGATCTCCGTCAACGCCGGCCTTGAGGGTGGCGTCGTCGTGGAGAAGGTGCGCAACCTGACCGTGGGTCACGGCCTGAACGCCGCGACCGGCGAGTACGTCGACATGATCGCCGAGGGCATCATCGACCCGGCGAAGGTCACGCGCTCCGCGCTCCAGAACGCCGCGTCGATCGCCGCGCTGTTCCTCACCACCGAGGCCGTCATCGCCGACAAGCCGGAGAAGGCCGCCGCGGCCGCTCCGGGCGGCATGCCGGGCGGTGACATGGACTTCTGATCCTCCCGGATCATCTGTCCTGACGTTCGTTGGGGCGGCACCCTCCTCCCAGGGGGTGCCGCCCCAGCGGCGTTCCGGCAGGGATGTACGCCGCTGGGATGTGTGGGGAGTCATGGCCGGATGGCGGCCCGTGGGGCAATGAGGGACCAAAGTCCCTGTTCGCGGGATTTAGTCCCGGGTGACACTTTTCCGAGCTCAGAGCCGAGCCGCCCCTCCCCATCCTCGGGTACGAGGGGGCCCTAGCCCGACCCGACTCCGAGGACGCGGTACTCCCATGAGCACACTCGATTCGCTGATCGTCGATGTCAATGACGGTTTCTGGACCTATCTGCTGATCCCGCTGGTGATCTGCGCGGGGCTGTATTTCACGATCCGCTCCAAGGCCGTACAGCTGCGGCTCTTTCCCGAAATGCTGCGGGTGCTGAAGGACAAGGCGCAGCCGGGTCCGGACGGCGGAAAGACGGTGTCGTCGTTCGGGGCGTTCACCATTTCCGCGGCGGCGCGGGTCGGCACCGGCAATATCGCCGGTGTCGCGACCGCGATCACGCTGGGTGGCGCGGGCGCGGTCTTCTGGATGTGGATGATGGCGATCATCGGCGGCGCCTCCGCGTTCGTCGAATCGGCACTCGCCCAGCTCTACAAGGTCCGGCACGGCGACCGGTCCGGCAGTTATCGGGGTGGCCCCGCCTATTACATGCAGCGGGCGCTCGGAAAGCGCTGGCTCGGTGTGCTCTTCGCGATCACCATCACGGTGACCTTCGGCTTCGTCTTCAACGCCGTGCAGTCCAACACGATCGCCGCGGTCGCCTCCGGCTCGCTGTCCGGCGGTGAGGCCGAGTGGTTCGCCCCCGCGATCGGCCTGCTGCTGGCGGTGCTGCTGGGGCTCGCGGTGTTCGGCGGGGTGCGCCGGATCACCTCGGTGACGACGGTCCTGGTCCCGGTGATGGCCGTGATCTACCTGCTGCTGGGCGCGGCCGTGGTGCTGCTCAACGCCGCCGACCTGCCGCGCGTCTTCGGCGACATCATCGGCGGCGCCTTCGGCTTCCGGGAGCTGGCGGCCGGCGGGATCGGCGCGGCGATTCAGCAGGGCATCCGGCGCGGCATGTTCTCCAACGAGGCGGGCCTGGGCTCGGCCCCGAACGCGGGCGCCGCCGCCGAGGTCTCGCACCCGGTCAAGCAGGGCCTCGTCCAGTCCCTCGGGGTCTTCTTCGACACCCTGCTGATCTGCTCGATGACCGCCTTCATCATCCTGACGACCAACCCCGAGCTGGGCGGCCGCCAGGGCGCGGACCTCACCCAGTCCGCGCTGACCGGCAGTCTCGGCAGCTGGGCCGGTCACGTCCTGACCCTGGTCGTCTTCATGCTCGCCTTCAGCTCCATGATCGGGAACTACTACTACGGCGAGTCCAACATCGGCTTCATGATCGACAAGGGCGGCGAGGGCACCGCGAACAGCAAGAAGTGGGTACTGCCCACCTACCGGGTGCTGGTGCTGGCCGTGGTCTTCCTCGGCGCGCTCGGCTCGGTCAGCGTGGTGTGGAACCTCGCGGACGTCTTCATGGGCTTCATGGCGCTGGTCAACCTGGTCGCGATCCTGCCCCTGTCGGTGATCGCCTTCCGGCTGCTGGACGACTACGTCGCGCAGCGGCGGGCGGGCCTGGACCCGGTGTTCACCAGGGACCGGATGCCGGATCTGACGGGCGTGGAGTGCTGGGAGCCGCGGACGGGGGCGGGCTCGGCGGCGGGCGCGGTGCCGGTGGCGTCGGCGAGCTCTCCGGGCGAGCGCGCGTAGCCCTTGGCGGTGTCGGGCCGCCCGGCGGGGGCCGGTCCGGGTCCGGCTCGGGGCCGGACCGGGGCCGGGGTGCGGCCTCGGGGCCGGGGTGCGGCCCCGGTAATGGCCGGCGCCCCAGGGCGTCGGGACGGGGTCCGGACCGGCCCCTGGACCCCCAGCCTCATCCGTCACCCCGCTCACCCGTCAGCTGTCCGTATCCGTATCCGTATCCGTATCCGTATCCGTATCCGTCTCAGCCTCGGTCTCGGTCTCGGTCTCGGTCTCCGTCCCGCCCGTCCGTCTCCGTCGAGGCGGGTGGCCGGTGGTGTGGTGGCCGGTGGTGCGGTGGGTGCGGGATGACGTGGCGGACGACGGCGAGGAGGCCGGGGTCGGCGGCGGTGTAGAGGCGGTGGCGGTCGTGGGGCCGGGAGCGGACCTGTCCGGCGCGTTGCATCGTGGCCAGATGGCGGCTGACGGTGGGGAGCGAGGCACCGACTCGCTCGGCGAGTTCGGTGACGCTGTGCTCTCGGGTGCTCAGCAGCCACGCGAGGTGCAGCCGCACCGGGGATGACAGGAGTCGGAACACCGCGGCGGCCTGGGCCAGGGTCGCCGCATCGGGGTCGTGGTCGTCGGTGGTCATCTGCTTCCTCGCGTGGACGGTCTGGTCCGGAGGCCGTGGCACCCGGCCGGAGGGGCCGGGTGCCTGCCCGTGGGACGGCAGGTGCGGCCGGGGTACGGCCCCGGGCCGGGTCAGGCCAGGACCGGGATGAGGCCGGCGGCGAACAGGACGTAGAAGCCGGCCGCGGCTGCGAGACGGGCGGGAGTCAGCTTGTGGGCGCGCATGGTGGCCAGCAGGTAGACGATGGCGGCCATGGTGACCAGGCCGGACCACAGCAGGGCGCCGTCGAAGTGCCAGCGGGTGAAGAGGAGTCCGAGGCCGCTGGGCACGGTGGCCTGGATCATCATGGCACCGGAGATGTTCGCGAGGGCCAGCTTCGTCTTGCCCTGGCGGACCCAGATCACCGCGTTCATGATCTCCGGCAGTTCCGTGGCGATGGGGGACAGCAGGAGCGCGGTCACGGCGGCGGACAGGCCCAGCATCGGACCGATGGCGTCCAGCTGCTTCACGAACAGCTGTGAGGCGAAGAAGATCACCACGAGGGTGGCCAAGGTCTGCGCGACCACGGCCCAGGTAGCCGGCGAGGCGGCCTTGGGCTGGAACTTCAGCGGCTCCAGCGACTCCTCCCCGCCGTCCTCGGCCTCCTCGCCGTGGCCGCTGCGGATCTCACGCCAGAAGTAGACCGCGTACGCGGCGAAGAACAGCAGGCCGAGCACGGGCTTGAAGGCGAAGGCGACCAGACCGAGCGCGACCTTGACCACGAAGATGGGCAGGAACCACTGCTGGTCCTTCGCCAGCCGCTTGATGTCCTTCGCCTCGCCCAGCGACCGCGCGGTACGCGGCGGGGCCACGGCCGCGCCGGGGCCGCTTTCGAGGACGGGGACGGTGGCGTGCTCCTTGCGGTGCCGGAGTTCCTTGCGGTGCTTGAGCCAGAGCATCGTGCCGGTGACGCCGTAGGCGACGGTGGCCAGGGCCAGCGGGCCACCCATGGCGGCTCCGACGCCGATGTCCTTGGCCTCCGCGGTGTCGCCGGTGGTGACCGCGACCAGCGTCACGACGGATTCGGGCAGTGCGGTACCGAAGGCGGCCAGGATCGTGCCGACCGCCATCTTCCCGACGTTGAGGCGCTCGCCCAGCCACTCCACGGCGTTGACGAACCACTCACAGGAGAGGTAGATCGCCACCGCACACACGATGAGCAGTACGAAATGGATCACGGGTTTCGTTCAGCCTTCCCGCACCGCGGGGGCTTCGAAGAACGAGCGGCGCGAGGAGTGGCGGCACGGCTTCGACCCCGCGACGCGCATCAGTCGTCGACAAACAGGGCCGAAGGTCTCGCCCGCCCGCCCTCTCACCGAGTGCGGGCCCGGCCACCGGGAACCACGAGGGCTCCAGTGTGTCGACGACCGGTATTGCGGGGCTACTCCCCTTCGCAGCGTCCCACCCTACAGGAGCCGGCGGGACCCGCCCGCGCCGTCCGGCGGGAGGCGCCGCCCGTCCCCCGCCTGTGGGAAGCGCGGCGGGACGGAGTGCCATCGGCATCCCGGAGAGCCTGGTGGCTCCGGCACGCAGGGTGTGAACCGGTGATTGACGGTGGTGGTGCGCAGTCGACTGACGGTGGCGGTCCGCCGTCGTGATCAGTGTGCCCACCTGACCGCGATCTTCCTCATCTCCCCGGCCTTACTCAGGGGACATCGCACTCACCGGGCGGCGAAACCGGTCCGCCAGGTCGGCCACCCGGGGTGCCAACCCCGGCTTCGGGCCAGCGTGTTGAGGGCGCCGCGCTCCCACTTCTGCCGACCCGCCACCGGGGCGGGTGCGGGCACGCCGAGGGTTTCGGCGAGGGCCGGGAGCCACTCGTGGGCGGGGGCGGGTTCGTCGTCCACGATGTTGACCGGTCCGTCCGGCCAGTCGAGCGCGGCCAGCGCCGCGCCCGCGGCGTCGGCGACGTGGACGAAGGAACTCACCGCGTCGTTCGCCACGGTGCTCCCCAGGAACGGTGCCGCGCGGTCACCGGCCAGGGCCGCCGCGAAGGCGCCGCCCGGTGCGTACCAGGTGCCCGGCCCGTACAGCAGGCCGTAACGCAGCAGGACCGCGGTCTCCAGCTCGGCCGCCGTCTCCTCCAGGGCCCGGATGCCGGCCACCATCCGGGCGCGGGGCTGAGCCGCCGTGCTGTCGAGCGGTTCGGTCTCCTCGGCCGGGCCGGCGCCCGGCCCGTACGCCCAGGAGACCGACTGCGCGACGATCCGGCCGGCCCCGGCCGCCTTCGCGGCCGCGACCAGGTTCCGGGTGCCCTCGCGGCGCAGTCGGCCGTTGGCGGCTCCGTCCGCGCCGGAGAGGTCGGTGAGCTGGTGGATCACCGCCTCCGGCGCCGCCGCGCGGACCGCGTCCCGCAGCCCCGCCGCGTCCAGCGCGTCCGCCTGGACCCCCGTCGCCCCGAGGCCCCGGATCCGCTCGGCCCCGGCCGGGGACCGTGACGTCCCGGTCACCTCGTGCCCGGCCGCGACCAGCAGCGGGACGAGCAGCCGGCCGACGGCGCCGGTGGCGCCTGCGACGAAGACACGCATGGGGGGCTCCAGTTCCAGTTCCAGGGGTTCGCGGTGGTGCGAGCCCAGCCTAGGTCGGAAGCGACCCGTCATCCTGGGACAGTTCGACGGCATTCTGATGGGCCAATCGGTCCGGAAAGCGGGGTGTCGCGCGACGCGCCGGCGGCCGGCAGGGGTGCCCGGTGGCACGGTCAGTGCGCGTAGTCCTTGAGCTTCGCTGTCGCCAAGGTGACGCCGACGGGGGCGGGGAGTTCGACGACGGCCCCGTACGGCTGGGTGAGGCGTGGTTCTGGTCTCTACGGTCGGTGCGGTCATGTGTGACTCCTCGCCGGTGTGCGGGCCGCGTTGCGTAGGTGCTGGACGTGGGCGCGGACCGTGGCAGGTGTGGGGCCTGCGGCGGAGTGGGCCGGTGGGGTCTCGCCACGGCACGGGGAGCAGAGGCCGCCCGGGAGAGCTTCGGGGCGGCCGGGGGCCCGGCAGACGGTGCATTCCATGATGCGGAGGGGTGACGGCGCCGGACGGCGGTGCGGCCCGCCCTGTTCCGGCCCGCCCTGTTCCGGCCCGGTCTGTTCGGGCCCGGTCTGTTCCGGCTCGGGGGGAAGTTTGCTGATGAGGCGGCTGCGGGCCAGTTTGCCGGGGTGGTGGACCTCGGGCGGCAGCCCTGCGGTGAGGGCCAGGAGCAGTTGCGCTTCGGTGGCGCCTCGGGCCAGCCATTGCGCGGCCAGCTCTTCGAGGGCGGTGCAGTCGGCGGCGGAGAGCGTCATACGGGGTTCGGCGCGGCCGAGCGCGGCGAGGGCGGCGTAGGCGGCGCTGCGGGCCGGGGGGAACGGGCCGGTCCTGCGGGGCGGTGTGGAGTGCGGGGGCTGCGCGGGCGGAGGGGGCTGAGGTCCCGGAACCGGCCCCGATCCCGGAACTGGCCCTGGTCCTGGCTCCGTTCCCGGAACTGGCCCTGGTCCTGGCTCCGTTCCCGGAACTGGCCCTGGTCCTGGCCCCGATCCCGGTGCCGTTCCTGATCCCGGTTTCGATCCTGGCCGAGGTCCTGGCCCCGCTTCCGGCTCCGGCCCCGATTCCGGCAATGGCTCCGGCCCCGGCGATGGCCCCGCTTCCGGCCCCGGCCATGGACCCGATCCCGGCCCCGGCCCCGGCCCCGGCCCCGGCCACGGTTCCTTCGGGACGTTGCCCGTGCTGAAGGCCGCCCACCAGGGGTCGTCGCGTGCCGTGCGGGAGAAGTACGTACGGGTCACCCAGCGCGGGCTGCCGGTGCCGCCTGGGCCGCCCGTGCCGCTACGGATCTCCGTGATCCGGCGCAGGTGCCCGGCCGTGGAGAGGTGGCGGAGCGCCGTGCGCAGCGCGCACTGGCCGTAGTCCGGCAGTACCTTGGCCAGCGTCTTGACGGCGATGTCCGCGCCCTCGGGAAGCCGGTCGAGGTACGCGGCGATGGACGCCTCGCGGGGCGGGAGGTGGGCGAAATCGGCCGGGCGGCGCGGACGTTGGTCCGGGGCGCTGCGTTTGCCGTAGCCGGGGGTGGCGGCGGGATGCACGAATGCGGGGCCGGGCGCGGGGGTGGGCGTGCCTGTGGGTGCGTCTGCGGGCGGGGCAGCGCTAAGGTCTTCGGTAGCCATGAGATCCTGTCTTGATCTTGATGGTCAGACCCCGGCCGGTGTTGGTAGCACCTGTCGGGGTTGTTTATTGCTGCGCACGCTAGACCGGCGCCACGGGATGTGGCAAGCCGATCACGGAAAGTTATCTGTGCTGGTGTGCACGGTTGTTGGGGTCTGTGCGGTTGAGTTCGGATGCGGTGTCAGGTCGTCGCGCGCGTTCTCGAACGGGTCGCCGCACGCGTTCTGGAAGCGGGACGTCAGGAACAACGGCCCCGCCGGGATCGAAGTCCGAGTCCGCGCAGAGCTTCGCCGACATCGCTACCGCCGGGTGCCCCGTTGCCCCGTTGCCCCGTACGGGCCAACGGGGCACCCGGCGGTGCGGCCGGGCGTAAGGGTGGACCTGCGACTGGTGGGTGGCGGCGAACGACGTGAACGGCGCGTTCGGTTTCACGGGCTTGCCCCCGTCAGGCGGGACGAGCCCACCCGGCGCGGGATCAGTCGTACAGGGTGACGTGACTCTCGTCGTGCCACGTGGTGTTGGCTTCGGGGGCCCATGCCTGGGCCCCGCTCTGATTCCAGTCGGCGTCGAGACCGGTCGATGAGCTGTAGTCGATGTCGGCGTGGGCGGTGCCGGCCGCGCCGAGGGCGATGCCTGCGCTCAGGACTGCGGCCGCCGCCAGGTGGGCCGGACGGGATCGTGGGGCCATCAGGGGTCCTCCTTCTGTGGTTCGGGAACATGCACGAACGCCAACGAGCGGCACCCGGCGGCAGGCACCGCGACCCGGGAACGCCGCCCCCTCGTGCCGCGGATTGGTCCGGCCGGCCGTATGGCTGCGGCCGGCCGGTGCGTACACCGGGCGACGCTCCGGGTCTGCCGTCGGTGCGGACCACGAACCCGGAATACCGCGAGGCCGGCACGTCGCCTTTGAGTCGGCGGGCCGGGGATCACTCGGGGATTCTTCGGACTCGGCGTCGTCCGGCTCGGCGTCGTCCGGCTCGGCGTCGTCCGGCTCGGCGTGTTGGGTGAACGCCGCCCGGAGCGGTGTGCGCCTCGGCGCTTCCGGACGCATGGAAATTGATAATGCGTCAGATATCCATATCCCGGTCGGCGGAGAGAGGCTCGGTATGAACAAGGGTGAAATTCCAGCCCCGAGTGAAGGGCTGCTGGTGACGCATTTTTTGACGGTGCGTGATGTGGCGCGCTCGCGTCGCTTCTACAGCGAGGTGATCGGCGGGCAGGTCGTCCTGGACGAGAATCCCTGCATCGTGAAGCTGGCCAACAGCTGGGTCATCATGAATCCCGGTGGCGGCCCGACCCCGGACAAGCCCGATGTGACGCTGGTCCCGCCCGGCGAACCGCACACCGTCTCCAGCTTCATGAACCTGCGGGTCGCCGACATCGAGGCGTGTTACGCCCAGTGGAGCGCGAAGGGGGCCGAGTTCCTGACTCCGCCGATCGACCGGCGCGCCGAGGTGCGCTGCTATCTGCGCGATCCCGATGGGTATCTGATCGAGGTCGGGGAGGCCACCGGATTGCTGGCGGGCATTTTCGCCCGTACCGACAGCGATACCGGGTCCGGGTAGCCCGTCCCGACCGGGCGGCTGCCCTGACGCCGTCCGCCCGTGACAGGCGCAGATCGCCGGGGACGGGGGAGGGCGGGAGGGTGGGAGGGTTCTACTGTCCCGCCCGTTCCTTGAAAGCAGGGCTCGGAGTCCGGAGCGCGAGGCCCGGAGCCCGGAGCCCGGGGCTCGAAGCCCGGGGCTCGGGGCTCGAAGCCCGGGGCTCGGGGCTCGAAGCCCGGGGCTCGGGGCTCGGGTTCGTAGGGTGCACCCGGGGCCGTCCGCGCGCCGCGTCCGTACGTGAGGTGTTCAGCCGGTGACCTCGACCCGGGCGTCGGTCCGGCGTTGCCGGTCGGCCCAGTCCCGTAGGGAGAAGCCCTCGACCGCCGCCTCATCGGGACCGGGCGTGGTGCCGGACGCCAGGACGCGGCGGGCGGCGATGTGGTCCGCCGGAGCGTTCACGGATTCGACGCTCAGCAGGTGGTCGCCCTGGAACAGCAGGACGGAGAACGAGCCGGTCGCCGGGTCGCCGAGGACCGCGGTCCGGTCGTGTCCCTGTCCGAGTCCGGCGATCTGGAGCCTCGTCGAGAACTGCTCGGTCCAGAACCAGGGGAGCGCGGTGTAGGGCGTGGGGGCCCCGGTGAGCCGGGCGGCGAGGCAGCGGGCCTGGTCGACCGCGTTCTGGACCGATTCGAGCCGGATCCGCGCGCCGGTACGGGCGCCGGGGAACTCGGCGCAGTCGCCGATGGCGGAGATGTCCGGGTCGCAGGTGCGGAGGAACTCGTCGACACGGATGCCGTCCCCGACGTCGATACCGGCGTCGGCCGCGAGCTCGGTGGCGGGCGACACGCTGACTCCCACCACGACGAGGTCCGCCCGGACGAACCCGCCGTCGTCGAGTTCGGCACCCTCGACGGTGCCGTCCCGACTGCCGTGCAGGCGCACGACGGAACGGCCGAGGAGCAACTCGGTGCCGTACGACCGGTGCAGACCGGCGATGTGTGCCGAGAGTACGGCGGACACCGACCGGGCCATCGGCCGGTCCAGCGACTCGACCACCGTGACGGCGGCCCCCGTTTTGACCGCGGCGGCCGCCACCTCCAGCCCGATGAACCCGGCACCGATGACCGCCACGCGCGAGACGGCCGACAGCCCGGCGCGCAGGCGTTCGGCGTCGCCTCTGGTGCGGAGCTGCCCGATCCCGTCCAGGCCGGTGCCGGGGATCGGGGGAACGCGGTTGCGGGCTCCCGTGGCCAGGACGAGATGGTCGTAGGCGAGCGCGTTCCCGTCGGCGAACCGGACCTGCCGGGCGGGCCGGTCGATCGCGGTGACGCGGGCGTGCCGGAGTTCGATGCGACGGCGCTCGTAGAAGGAACGGGCGCGCAGTTCGATGGTCCCCTCCTCACGCAGCAGGAACCCCTTCGACAGGGGCGGTCGCTGGTAGGGAAGGCCCGGTTCGTCGCCGATGAGGACGACGGGACCGGTGTGTCCCCGTTCCCGCAACGACACCGCGGCCTGGAACCCGCCCTGCCCGGCGCCGACGATCACGACCGTGCCGTCGGGCCTCACGACGGGTCCCCGGGTACGGTCACGACCGTTCCGTCGAGCGCGTCGGTGACCGGGAGCCGGCAGCTCAGCCGACTGGTGGCGGTCCGCGGTGCGGCCGTGCAGGCGAGCATCTGGTCCTCGTCGTCGCACATCGCCGGGAGCCGGTCCGCGAGGGACTCCTCGACGTGGACGTGACAGGTCGCGCACATCATGTTGCCGCCGCACTCGGCGGTGATCCCGTCCACGTCACCGGCGAGGGCGGCCGACATGACCGAGTCGCCGGGGGCGGCGTCGACGGTGACGCGCGTGCTGTCGGGCTGCACGTAGATGATCTTTGTCATGGCAGTTCCTGGGGGGTGGTGGGGACGGCGGGGCGACGGACGACGGCACGCTCGTCCATGACCCGCTGGCGCATCTCGCCGAGGCCGGTGATGCTGCCGGCGATCTCGTCGCCGTCGGTGAGGTAGGCGGGCGGGTCGAGTGCGAATCCGCAGCCGCTCGGGGTCCCGGTGAGGATCACGTCGCCCGGGAGCAGGTCCGTGGTCGCGCTCACCGACGAGATCAGGGCCGGCACGTCGAACAGCATGTCGCTGGTCCAACCGTCCTGGCGGGCCTGTCCGTTGACCGACAGCCGGAGGCGCAGCGGCTCGGCGTCGGGCAGCTCGTCAGGTGTGGCGAGCCAGGGCCCGGTCGGGCAGAACGACGGGAAGCCCTTCCCCCGGAGCAGCTGCATCTGGAGCGGAGACCCGGTCCCCCCGGCGCCCAGGACCACATCCCGCGCGGTGACATCGTTGGCGATCATGTAACCGGCGACATGGTCGAGGGCGTCGCCGGGGGCTATCCGTCGGCCGGCCCGGCCGATCACGACCGCCAGTTCCAGTTCGTAGTCGAGCGCCGCCGTCTCGGGCGGCCTGATCAGCGGGTCGTACGGCCCGCACACGCTGCCCGGCAGCTTGAGGAACAGCACGGGCTCGGTGGGCGCCGGGACGTCACCGAGCACCGCATGGGAGTGGACCGGGTAGTTGAACCCGACGGCGATCACTTTGCCGGGGCGGGGCACCGGTGGCCCGAGGCGCACGGCCGCGCGGGCGATCCGGTGCTCCGGATCGGCCAGGGCCGCTGCCACGAGGGGACGGGCCGTCGGCCACACCGCGAGGATCTGTGTGATGTCCGTGGCGGGGAGCCCGAAGGGGGCGAGCACGGGCGCGAGCGGCAGGATCGTGTGGTCGTCGACCAGCACGCCCGGCTGCTCGCCCCCCGGCCCGCCGAAGCTGACGATACGCATGGTCATCTTTCGGAGGACGGATGGGTGGGCAGGGTTCGCGGCGGCACCGCGCCGGGGCCGTTCACACCCCGTTCGGCGCGACCGTCAGCGCCGTCATCCAGCGGAAGACGAGGTCGTCGCTCCACGGCGGGTCCGGGACGGTGAGCGTCATCGCCGGCAGCCGCCGTGGCAGCAGCCGCAGCATGATCTCGCCCTCCAGCCGGGACAGCGGCGCCCCGAGGCAGTAGTGGCCGCCCGCGGTGAAGGCGAGGTGCCGGTTGCCCGTGCGCCGGATGTCGAACGCGTCGGGGTCGGCGAAGCGGCGTTCGTCGCGATTGGCCGACGCGATCCCCAGCAGCAGCTGGGTGCCCTCGGCGATGGTTTCGCCGTGCAGCTCGAACTCGTAGCCCGCGTAACGGGTGATGAAATGCACGGGTGACTGCCAGCGCAGCACCTCCTCCCACGCGGCCGGGGCCAGGTCCGGCTCGGCGGCGAGCAGCCGCATCTGGCCGGGATGGCGCAGCAACGCGTGGACGGCATTGGTCATCGCCGTCATCGTGGTGTGGTAGCTGGCGACGAAGAACCCGACGAGCGTCACGATCAGTTCGTCGCGACTGAGCCGCCCACCGGCCTCCTCGGCCCGCATCAGCGCGCCGACCGGGTCCTCGGGGCCGAGTCTGCCGCGCAGGGAGTCGACGATCCGGCCGAGGTAGTCGAAGTAGAACTCCGCGGTCTCATCGCCCGCGGCCAGCTGCTCCGGGGTGATCGGGCCGTGGCTCAGCAGGGGGTTGAGCGCCGGCATCCGCCGGAGCACCGTCCCCGCGTCGGAGGCGGGGGCGTGCAGCAGCCGGCACGCGATCTCCGCGGGGACGCGCTGGGCGAAGGTCTCGACGAAGTCGACCTCGCCGTCGGCCGCGCCGAGTGCCTCGATGTTGCCGGCGATGATCTCCTCGACCCACGACCGCATGGTGGCCATGGTCCGTGGCGCGAACGCCTGCACGGCGAGCTTGCGCAGCCGGGTGTGCGTCGGCGCGTCCAGGTCCGGCAGCGACAGTTGGTGAAAGGTGGCGCCGGCGCCGGTGCCGATGTTGTCCGGGAACCGGCCGGCGGCGGGCTGCACCCGCATGAGCGGGTCCTTGAAGATCCGCTCGACGTCCGCGTAGCGGCTCAGGACGATCCGTGCGCCGTCGGGGCCGGTCCGGGCGACCGGGTCGTGGTCACGCAGCTGCCGGTAGACCGCGAAACGGTCGGTGTGGAACGTCGGGTCACCGAGGTCCAGATACTCGGTGGGGGACATGCTTCTCCTCGTTGAGTCGTCGTCACGGTGATGGCGGGCCTGCGCGCGTTCCCCGACGGTACGGCCGGCCGGCGGACGCCGTCTTTGGGGAACACGAGAAGCAGGGACGGGGCGGCTCGTGGTTTCCACCAGGCCACCCGTGGTTTCCACCAGGCCACCCGTGGTGCCCGCCGGAACGGGGCGCGCCGCTGTCCGGCGGCCGCGTCGCCTACCGCCCCGTCGCCTACCGCCGCGTCGCCGTACCGCCGCGGTCGCCGTACCGCCGCGGTCGCCGTACCGCTGCGTCGCCGTACCGCCGTGTCGCCCTACCGCTGCGTGGACCGGCAGCCGGTCACCGACCGGACCAGCCCGGCGAAGGTCCTCGGGTCGGCACCGGTGAGTTCGTGCCACCGGGTCAACCGGTAGCTCACGGTGTTCGGGTGCACGCTGAGCCGCTTCGCCGCGTCCGACAGCGAGAACCCGCAGTCGGCGAACGCCAGGACGGCGGCGGCGAGGTCGGGATGGTCGTGCTGAACCCGTTGGACGGTGGCGAAGAGCGGCGTCAGCCGGGGCCGGCTGTCGAGCAGCGTCGCCTCCAGCCAGGAATCCGCGAAACGCACCGACGGTACGTTCCACAGCTGCGCGGTCCGCAGGGCGCGCTCGGCGTCGACGGTGCTCAGGTGCGCCCCGTCGAGGCCCGGACGGGGCAGCCCGATGCCGACGGCGGACCGGTCGCCTCCGATCCGGTGGACGGCCCGGAGGACGAGCGCGGGGTCGCAGTCCTGCGCGATGGCGATCATGACGTCGCCGCGGACCCCGCAGTGCACGACACCGGGCAGCCGCCGGGTCGCGCGCTGGAGATTCTCCACCTCGGCGCGCGGCCACGACGCGCGGGCCGCGCACCACGCCTGGAACCGCCCGGCCACGTCGAACGCGAGCGAGCGCGCGGTCTCCTGGACCTGCTCCCCGTGCGAGCGGTCGCCCAGCTCGGCAAGGAACCGCTGCCGCAGTTCGGCGTCCTGCGCGGCCATGCCCGGCGACTCCGCCGCGAAGGCGTCGACGACCGACGCACTCATGGCCTCCGTCCACCAGCCGATGGGCTCGACCAGTTTGAGCAGCAGGTCGTCGGTCGCCTCGGGCGCCGCCCGCAGGGCTGCCCACAGCTCGCGCACGACGATATGGAACGAACTGAGCACGTCGTAGGAGGAGACGCCCAGCTGCGTCCGCCGCCGGGCGGCCTGCCGGGTGAACCGGAGATGTTCGGCGTCCGGCGCGTGCCGGGACGCGATCCCGGTCAGCATGCGGCGGGTCAGGTCACGGACGGTACGCCGGTGTTCGGACTCGGAGAGATTCTCGTAGGAGGGCAGCTCGGCGCGGATCCGCGCCGTCAGGTCGGGGACCTCGTGTTCCAGGCGTAGGGCGACCGTCTCGCACAACCGCTGCATCGCGGTGGGGGCCGACGTCATCACCCGAGCGTATGCCGGTCCGGCTCCGGCTGCTGAACCGGGCCGGGGAGCCGCCCGCGGCCACCGCGATCCGGTTTCCCGGAGACCGGCGGGACGGCCCCGCGCCATCGGCGACCGATCCGCCGCCATGGCCACCGGCCGCCGCGTCGGCGTCACCCCGCACGCCGCCGTCACCCCCGTACGCCACCGTCACCTCGTACCGCCGCGACGGCATCGCTCGTCGGCCGCCCGCTGCGCGACGCGGCCCTCCGCACCGGCCTCTCCTCGCGAACAGACCTGACCGGCCGGGCCGCTTCCCCCCGCCGGGGCCGTCACCACGCAGGGGCTGTCACCACGCCGGCGGCTCGTCCTGGTGGCGGACGGCCGGGACATCGGCGGGGTGGTCGGCCATCCACCGGGCCACCTCGTCCGGAGAGGCGCACCACACCCGCGGATCGCCGGCGAGACGGTCGAGCAACTCGCCGATGACCTCCACGCGTTCCGGGGTGTCCGTCCAGGGGACGTGGAAGACGAACGATGTGCAGCCGCCCGCGTCGACGGTCTGGTCGATATGGGCGAGATGGGCCCGCAGGAGACCCCGGGGACCCACCGGCTCGCGCCCCGGGGGAACACGGAGTGCGGCGAACTGCGCGAAGTAGTAGCAGCCGTCGACGTTCTGCCAGGGGAAGGGGAGCAGGGGCACGCCGTCGACGAGCCCGTAGTTCCGGCCGGCGAAGGACAGGTGGCCGAACCCGGCGTCGAGGTAGCGGCCGAGGGGATGCCCGCCCAGGAGGCCGCCCGGCGGACGAGCGCTCGCGAGGCGCAGGCCGAGCGCGTCGTACGCGGCGAGAGTCCTTGCCATGGTGGCGCTCGCCTCTTGGGGCGAGAGCCGGTAGGTGGGTTCGTTCCACCACCCGTGCCACCCGAGTGAGTGTCCGGCGGCGGCGATGGAGCGGAGCGCGTCGGGATAGAGCTCGCAATTCAGCGCTTCGACGTAGAACGTCGTGGTGATATCGCGGTCCGCCAGCAGATCCAGGATGCGCGGCAGGTCCCGGGAGACGCTCGGGTGGTGCCCGCGCGGGGTGTCCGGCGGCAGGATGCCCGCCTGGAGATCGGCGGCCTCACCCAGATGATCGAACGTCACGCATACCGCTGCCCGACGCCGCTCCGGTCCCCAAATCCCGCTGGCACTCACTGTTTCCTCCGCTGCGCTCCGCGCCTGGATCAACCGGCTGTGTGTATGCGGCCGCCCGTACGGCAACCCGGGCCCGTACGCCCGGCCTCGCCGCACGCGCCGGGCACAGACGGTAGGCCGGCCGAGCGGCGAAATCTTCGGGGAAACAACGGAATGACGGCGCGCCGCACAACGGAATCCACAATCCGCCTTCTTCCGCCCGTCGGTCGGGAGCAGTGCGAAGGGCCGGTGGTGCTGGAGACGGTCAGCGGGGCGCCCATAGCGGAGGACGAGGCAAAGAAGTCCATTTTGACCATATTGTTGCGACAGAATCGGCAGGCAGCGATACGCTTCAGTTCTGCAAGCCGAGCGGGCTGAAAGTGTTTTCGCTCATTCGGCAGAACAGTCTCTGGCCTTGCCGCCGGCAAGGGCGGGCATCATTTTGTACATGTGGCGACGCGTATGCGGTACGGCAATTTTTACGCGAAGGGGGCATGCATGACGTTTGCTGTCATCATTTCCGTCATTCTCACCGTGGGCATGATTGCCTATATTGTTAGTCTTTTCCTCCGTGACAACAAGATCAAAACGCACGGGCGGGACATCAAGGCCCTGGTGGAGGACGTTCGTCACGTCGGGACAAATGAAAGCGGGTCCTTCGAAATAGCGTATCGACTTTCCTGGCGCGAGGGTGACGTAACGCGACACGTGGATGGCCGGGACACCATTCCCGCCTCCCGCATGTCAAAGGTGCAGAAGGGCTGTGAGGTTGATATCAAGTACCTGGATGACGCCCATATTCTGTTTGTTTTCAACCCGTAGAAAATGCGGGAGGATTTCGATCCGGGGGCGGGTGCGCGCCGAGGGTGGACGCCCGCGGAGCCACTTCCTTGGGGATGGCACCAGTCCTCAAGGTGTTGCCACCGACACCCCCGGTTCACTGCCTGGAGCCAGTGATCGAGGCTCCGGCGCGGACCAGGGTGGTGCCATGCCCACTCGACGCGAAACCCTCGCTGCCTCGGCCGCCCTGGCCGGCGGCGCCCTCCTGTCCGCCGCCCCGGCCGCGGCGGCCGACCCCCGCGTGGCCCAGGACCACGCGACGGCCGCATCCGGCCGGCAACCCGGCGGCGCCCTCGCCCTCACCCACGCCACCGTCCTCGGCGCGGGTCCCGACCACACCGTCCTCATCCGCGACGGCCGCATCACCCGTACCGGCCCTTCGGCCGAGGTCCCGATCCCGAGCGGGACGACGACGTACGACCTGACCGGCAAGTACATCGTCCCGGGCGGCCTCGTCGAGGCCCATGTCCACAACGACGGGCCCGAGAGCGTGCTGCCGCCCCTCTTTCCGCTCAACGGCGTGACCACGGTCCGCGAGATGTGGGGCGGACCCGTCCACCACGAGTGGCGCGACAAGGTCCGCGCGGGCACGCTCCTCGGCCCCCGCTGGGTGATCGCCGGCCCGATCATCGACGGGCGCCCCTCGATATGGGCCAACGACACCGGCCAGCGCGTCATCGAGGTCACCGACGGCCCGTCCGCACGCCGCGCGGTACGCGAGGTGAAGGCGAGCGGCGCCGACTTCGTCAAGGTGTACTCACGGCTCACCCCCGAGGCGTACGAGGCGATCGCCGACGAGTCCCGCCGCCAGGGCCTGCGCCACGCGGGTCACTGCCCCGACACCCTGCCCGTCGCCCGCGCGAGCGACGCCGGGCAGCAGTCCATCGAGCACCTCCACGCCCTGCTCCTCGCCACCTCCGCCCAGGAGTCCGAGATCAAGCGGGCCCTCGCGAAGGTCCGTATCGACCCCACCCTCGGCACCAGCTTCGAGCGCTACGCGAGCTGGTTCCGGCAGGTGCACGCGGTGGAGTGGCAGGCGATGCAGACATACGACGTCGGCCGTACCCGCGCCCTCTTCGACCGGCTCGCCGCCAACGGCACCCGCGTCGTACCGACCCTCACCGTCCACCATTCCTTGGAGCGCACCGATCAACTCCCCACAGACTCACCGGAGTTCACGTACCTTCCCACCTGGATGACCGACTACTGGCCCACCATCTGGGCCGCCCTGACCGCCGGCCGCACCGCGCAGGACGCCGCCCGTATCCGCCGGCTCTACGAGCACCGGCTGCGCCTCGTCGCCGAACTCCACCGGGCCGGCGTGCGGTTGCTCGCGGGCACCGACACCGGCACCGGCTACGCGGTCCCCGGCTTCGCCCTCCACCACGAGCTGGAGCTGCTCGCCGAGGCCGGACTGCCCACCCGGGACGTCCTCCGCGCCGCGACCACCGAGCCCGCCCGGATGCTCGGCCTGCCCGCCGACCGCGCCGACCTGCTGGTCCTGGACGCGGACCCGCGCACCGACATCAGCCATACGCAGCGGATCGACTCCGTCCTGGTCGCGGGCCGCTATCTGGACCGCGCGGAACGCCTGCGCCTGCTGGCCGACGTGGCGCGCGCCGCCGCCGCGAGCAAGCCCCCGGCCGCAGGCGCCGCGGCCCCGCACCTCTGCGCCCACTGACCGCCCGGCGGCCGGCCCCTTGTCACGCCCGCCTGCCGGCCCGGCGGCGCGCGGGGCCGGAGCCGCGCCGGGTGCGCAGGGCGCCGGACCGCACTGCCGCCCAGGGCATCGGTGACAGCGGCCGGCCGACCTCTGTACTCAGTCCGTCCGTCCCGATGGCCCGCCGCCCTCCCGAACGGCGGGCCATGGGCGTCAGCTCAGCGCCTCAGGGGCGGAATGTCTGCCCTTGCGCGTTGCCTTCCACGGCCGTCACATATGCCTGGGCGACTTCGGAGACCGGTGTGCCGCCGGTGTCGTCCGCGCCCATGCTCCGCAGGGTTTCCTTGATCCAGCCAGGGCTGATCAGGTTGATGCGCAGATCGCGGGGGAGTTCGCTCGCCGCGTTGCGGACGAAGCCCTCCAGCCCGGTGTTGATCAGAGCGCCCAGCGAACCGCCGGGCAGCGGAGCGGTGAAGGTGCCTCCGGTCAGCGTGATGGAGCCACCGTGTCGCAGGTGGCGTACGGCGCGCTGGGCCAGTGCCACTTGGCCCAGCAGTTTGCCCCGCATCCCCGTGGCCATCTCCTGGTCGGTCGTCGATTCCAGCGAGACCAGGGGACCGCCGGCGGCGCAGCACACCACGGCGTCGAGGTCCCGTACCGCGTCGAAGACCGCGTCCAGTGAGGACGGATCGTCCAGGTCCACCCGCAGTTGACCACTGCGCGAGGCGCTGACCACCTGGTGCGAAGCGTTCAGTGCGCTGACGACAGCGCTGCCGATGGTCCCTGTTGCGCCTATCACGAGTGCCTTCACGCCGCTGAGCATGTCATCGGCCCACAAGCGGGTGCGCATCTTTCTCACGCCCGGAACCCGGGGCTCGGAGTCCGGAACCCGGGGCTCGGTGCCCGTCCCAGTGCCCGTCCCGGTGCTCGGCTCGGCGTGTGGGTCCCTCGGTCGGCGCCCGGTGCGATGTGGGCGCCGGAGGGTCCGGCCCGTCCCGTCCGTGTCCCATCGCGCCGTTCCAGGCGAGGCCAGTTCTCGCAGGTCAGAGGCCATGGAAGCGTTCCTGCGTCCCTGATGCCCCGGCTCTCCTTGCCAGGTCTTCCCGGGGAGGGTTTTCTATGGGGGCCGGTCGCAAGGGGCCCGGTCACGGCGAACCTCGTTCGCCGCACACGGCCGCCGACCACGCCCACCGAACTCGTCATCTCCAAGCACCGTTTCATTCACGTCATCACGAGGGACTCCATGAACATCAAGCGCGCCACCAAGCCTCTGCTCGCCACCATCACCCTGGTCGGCGCCCTGTCCCTCACGGCCTGCAACATCGACGTCAAGGAAACCGGCGGCGCGTCGGGCGCCGCCGCGTCCAATGCCCCGGCCGACAACGGCAACAGCGGTGGGAGTGGCGACGGCAACGGCAATGGCTCCAACGGTGGGGGTGGCAACACCGGCGGCAGCGGCAGCGGCACCGGCGGGAGCGGCGGCTCGAACGGTGCCAAGAGCCACGCCGGCGGCGGCAAGGTCGGCATCTGCCGCACCGCCAACCTGAGCGTCACCGCCTCCGACAACACGACCGACAAGCAAACGGGCGTCGTCACCGTCGGGCTCAAGAACAAGGGCGGCAGCGACTGCTCCATCAGCGGCTATGCGGGCGTCGACCTGAAGACGGCCGATGGCGACACCATCTCCGTGGACCGCAATGGCGACAAGATCCACCCGGAGATCCTCAAGAACGGCGAGTCCGCCGCCTTCAACATCTCCTTCCCGTACAACAACACGGGCGGCAGCGGCGTACGCATCGCCAAAATCCTGGTGACGGCCCCGAACGACACCTCGCAGGCCATCGTCGCCTGGCCCGCGGGCTCCCTGCCCGCCGACAACCCGGACGCCCCGAACAAGGGCCAGAAGCTGACGATCAGCCCGGCCAACAAGGCCAGCGACTCCCCGGCGGGCTGACCCACCCCGGGAATCGTGCGGGGCGCCTGCGGACCTGGCAGGCGGCCCCGCTCCTGGTTCACGATGCGGTTGGTCGCCGGAGCGGGGCTCTCGGTGTGCCGACGTCTACCGCGTCACCACCGGTCGATGCCCATCGTCTTCGCCGCACTGTGGATCGCGTTGTAGTGCGGAATCGACATGTCTGACTTCTTCTGGTTCGCCGGAAGGTGCCGGTCGGCCTGCCGGAACTCGTCGCGCGCCGCGGCCAGCAGGCTGGTTCCGTAGCTGACCGGCACATCGTCCTTCCCGTGAACGGGATGCGATTTGGCCGCCGTCTGGCTCCCGGCGTTGGCCAGGGTGCTCCGGGCCTGGTTGTACGCGGCCGGCTTGATCGTCTTCGGGTTCGCCGCCACTGCCTGCGCACCGGCCACCACAGGGACGTTCTCGGTACCGACGGCGGCGGAAGCGGGGGCGACAGCTACTGCGACGGCTCCGACCGCTGCCGCTACCCCGAGCCCGGTCCGGATGATGAGTTTCATGCGATGCCTCTCTTGTGCGGCGAATCTTGTACGGCGAAAGGATTCCGGTTGATGCGGAGGCATCCTTCCCACTCGTGCGGCGGAGTCTTAGGCATCGCTGTCGAATGGTCCCTCGAACTTGACCACACGTGGTTCAGCCGACGGTCCGGTCTCCGGTCCGGCAGCGACAGCCTCGCCCCGCGGCGTCCGGATTTCGCCGCTTGCCCTGCGCACTCAGCGACCGAGGGCGTCGCGGAGCTCCTCTTTGTTCATATGGGACCGGCCTTCGATGTGCTTCCTCTTGGCCTCCGCGTACAGCTGGTCCTTCGTGGGGCCCTGGGCTCCGCGGTGGGAGCGTTCGCCGCCACGCTGCGAGGCGGACTTCGGGTCCTGGGTGGAGACCCTGCTCGAAGTCCTCGACTCGCCGGCGCGGGCTCGCTCCTTGTTCACGGTCCGGGAGGCGATCTCCTTTGCCCGCTCGGTGGATTCGCCTCGCTCTTCGGCGCTCTTCTTGATGTGCTCGTATTGACGCTCGCGCTTCTTGCTCGACCCTGCCGGCATGCTGACTCCTTGTGCGGGCGGTAAACGGGTACGGGGGACGGGTACGGGGGACGGATACCGATACGGATACGGGTACAGAAACCGATACGGATACCGATACGGATACCGATACGGCCGACGGAATGCCGGAGTGGCTGTCGGCCACGACTCCATTGCACCCGTCACGACAGCTGCCCGCGCGGTGGGAGAACCGCTCGGGCGGTGCACGGGCGGAAGAGCGCGGAGTCCGCGACGGCGCCGTCCACCTCCACCTCCACCGTCACGACGTTCTCCGCGCCGAGCCGGCAGCCCGGAGCCCCGGGATGCGGATGGTGACGAAGGGGCGACGCACGGCCACATTCCGGGCCTTGGGAGACGCTCGTCGGGCCCCTCGGCTGTGAGCCCGCCCATAGGTCGCGGATCACGTACGGAGCGCGGTAGTAGACGCGACGGGGGCGGCGCCCAGCGCCCACGGCGGGCGTGTGTCCGCCCGCGGCCTCCGGCTACGTCATGAGGTAGTGCAGGGGGGTATTGCCCCGGTACGTCCGGATCGCTAACTATGGCTGACGTCCCGGGAAGCCGATCGCCGGACCGGGCGGGAATCGCCCGCCGCTGCCGATCGGGCCCACCGCGTACAGCGCAGGCCGCCGTCGCAGGGCCACCCGGGACGCGTCCTGTCACCGAACGAAGAGGTACTGCTGCATGACTGCCACCACCCGCACCGCCACCAGCACGCGCTTCCGTAAGCTCGCCGTCACCGGCGTCGCCGCACTCGGTGCCGCGGCCGCCGCGCTCACCATCGCGCCCTCCCCCGCACACGCCGCCGCGCCGGCCTCGCACAGCGTCGCCGCCGCCACGGTCTCCGCGGCCGGTGTCACGGCGCAGGCGAACAGCGTCGCCAAGGCCGGGCAGGATTCCGCCTCGGGCAGCCTGGACGGCTGGATCCGCCAGTCCCTCGACGTCATGAAGTCCAACGGCATCCCCGGCAGCTACGAGGGCCTGCACCGCAACATCATGCGGGAGTCCGGCGGCAACCCGAACGCGGCCAACGGCTGGGACGTCAACGCCCAGAACGGCACGCCGTCCAAGGGCCTGCTCCAGGTCATCCAGCCGACCTTCGACGCGTACCACGTCTCCGGCACCGCGCACGACCTGACCGACCCGATCGCCAACATCACCGCGGCCGCCAAGTACGCCGCCGACAAGTACGGCTCGATCGACAACGTCAACTCCGCGTACTGAGCCTGCGGGCACGGAGAAACGGACAGCAGATGCCGCACGAGAGCGGGAGTGTGACGCACCGGAGCCTGCCGGTCATGTGCCGGCCGGCGACGGACCGCGCACGAAGCGGCGCCCGCGGCGCAAGGCGCCGCGGATCACCGCCTGGGCCGCCTTCGGTGCAGCATCCCGCCGACGAACTGGGCGGCGTGGACGTCGCCACCCAGCAAGCGTCACCTGAAGGGTGAGCAGGCGCTGAGCCCGGTCCGTACCCGGCACGGCGCCGGCGACGGCAGTGACCTCGGCCGCATCCCGCTTCAGCGGGCGTTCATCAAGGCGCCGACGCAACGGATCGACGGCACCGGGGCGAGCAGCGCCCGGAATGCCCCACCGGAACCGGCAGGCCCGTACGTCCCGTCACGCTCGCCCAACTCATCGTACTAATCTCTACCGTGACGCTCCATCAGCTGCGGAAATGGGTATGACCTCCAGGAATCCTTCCTTTCGGGTCTCCCGGAGCCGCACATGATTCATTCCGAACCCCAGCCCGGCGACATAGGGCTCACCCAGATACACGGCAAGGTCGGCCGGCTGATCCGCGTCGGCCAGTGGCTGAACGGCAACGGCTTCGCCGACTACCAGCACGCCTTCCTGGTGCTGCCCGACGGACAGCTGCTGGAAGCGGAGCCGGGCGGGGCGCGCGTCCGCCCGCTCGACTCGTACGCGGACACCGACGTGTTGTACGTCTGTCCGCCGGAATACTCGCCGCAGCACCGCGCGGACGTCTGTGCCGCGGCCCTGAAGTACGTCGGGGTGCCGTACAGCTTCCTCGACTACCTGGCGATCGCCGCCCACCGCATCCATCTGAACGTCCCGCGGCTGCGTCACTACGTCGCCGCCACCGGACACATGATCTGCTCCCAACTCGTCGACAGGTGCTTCCAGGACGCCGGGATGCGTCTCTTCGACGACCGCCGCTGGCCCGGCTATGTGACGCCGCTGGCGCTGTACCAACGGCTGGCCGACTGACATCGCGCGCGATCTCGACCGCGTCCGGATCACCCGGCGGACCGCCACCGCCCCGGCGCGCAGGCGCGCTGCGGTCAGGACAGCAGAGCCCATGGTGTTCTCCAGTTCTGTGGTATCCGTGGTTGCAGCCCGGGTCGGTGTGGCGGGTTTCATGGGGTGCGGGGCAGCGCTCGAACCGCCAGGCGGACGCATACCGCTGCGAGCGGAAGTTCTGCGAACAACGCCATGACCAGCGTCGCGCGCAGTTCGCTCCCGCTGGCCGCGGTCATCGTGTCGAACCAGGCGTCGACGGTGAGCAGGGCGGCCGTCGCGGCGGCGGCCGGTGCCAGTCGCCGGTCCCCGCGGGTGGCCAGCAGCCCTGTGGTGATCAGGCCGACCGCCTCCAGCGCGTCCAGACCCACCCAGGCGGCGGACCAGTGCGAGGCACGGAAGGTGGTCGGCAGGCTGGTGGCCAACACGACGAGCCACGGCAGCAGCGCCACCCCGCAGCCGGCCAGGACAAGTCCCCGCCGTCGGCCTGGAAGGCGGTCCGGACGACGGCGCTGCGGGCTGGGGGGCGATCCCGTGCGCGGGCCATGCGGCCTGTGTATGCCGCGCTCGGCGTCCGGCTCCGGGAACAGTTCGATGATTTCCTGCACGCCCTTCAGCCTGAGCCGCACAGCGATCACAGTCAGTAATGCCGGGTTCCGTTCTCAGGGTGGTGCCAGCTTCACCATCGATCCGGATGCACGGTGCATGGCATAGCCCTCACCTGGCGTTTTACCGTCGAGCCATGACGATTCCCCGGGCGCTGCGGCGCAGAGTTGTTCGGGTCCGGCGGGACACCGGTTTCTTGGCGGTCGGGATTCCGCTGCACCTTGCGCTGGTGCCGTTGTGGAGCTGGATGGCGGGTGTCGTGAATTCGGGGGCGTGGCCGGTGCTCCCGCTCCCGTTTGTGCTGATCTTGCTCGGTGTGCTTGTGCTCACCGCTGTGCAGCGACGCCGTTACCGGGTGCTGCTGGGAGTGGAGATCCTCCGGCTGCCGGCCGCGCGCGAGCAAGGGTGGCTGAGGCGCGCTCTGCGGTGGCTGTCCGTGGCCCAGACCTGGCGGCAGGCCGGATACCACCTGCTTGTCGGTCCGCTCCTGGCTGTGGTGGAGCTGGGGGTGCTCGCCGCGTGGGTCGCGGGCCTTGCTGGCGTCACCGTCAACGGGTGGGCCTGGATGTTGCCGGTCCAGGTTCGCCTGGACTATGTCGACTACGCGACCCAAGCGGTGTACTACACCGCGGCCGGCGTGCTGCTGCTGTGCGCCGCACCCTGGCTGACCGGGCTGGTGCCCCGCGCCGAGACCCGGATCGCGCTCGCGCTGCTCGGGACCAGCCGCTCCCAGCAGCTTCAGCAGCGTGTCGAGCACCTGTCCGAGAGCCGCACCGACCTGATCGACGCGGTCGATACCGAACGCCGCCGCATCGAACGCGACCTGCACGACGGCACCCAGCAGCGCCTGGTCTCCCTCGCGGTCAACCTGGGCCTGGCCAAGGCCAACCTCACCAACCTGCCGGACGAGGCCCGCACCGTGATCGACGAGGCGCACCGCGAGGCGAAGGAGGCCATCGCCGAACTCAACGACCTGGTGCGCGGCCTGCACCCGGCCGTCCTCGAAGACCGCGGGCTGGACGCGGCGCTGTCCGGGCTGGCCGCCCGGGTACCGATCCCGGTACGGCTGCGAGTCGACCTGGAGGAGCGAGCGGCGCCCACCGTGGAGTCGGTCGCCTACTTCGTGGTCTCCGAGGCACTCACCAACGTCACCAAGCACGCCCGCGCCGCCCGCGTGGACGTCACTGTCAAACAGATCGGGAGAATGCTGCGGGTGAACATCACCGACGACGGGATCGGCGGCGCCGACACCTCCACCGGCAGCGGACTGAGCGGGCTGGCCAAACGGGTCGGTTCCGTCGACGGCACCTTCCACATCAGCAGCCCGGTCGGGGGCCCGACCACCATCGCCGTGGAGCTGCCATGCGAGCCGTGATCGCCGAGGACTCACTGCTGCTGCGCGTCGGGCTCGTCAAGGTCCTGGAAATGGCCGGCTTCGAGATCGCCGCCGAAGTCGGCGACGCCGAAGCCCTGCTTGCGGCCGTCGAGGAACACCGGCCCGGGCTGGCCCTGGTCGATGTCCGCATGCCACCCGGCTTCACCGACGAAGGCGTGCGCGCCGCGCTGGTGATCCGTAAGCAATGGCCGCAGACCGCGGTGGTACTGCTCTCGCAGTACGTCGAGGAGCGGTATGCGGCCGACCTGCTGACGGCCGACACCAGCGGCGTCGGCTACCTGCTCAAGCAACGCGTCGCCGACGTGGAGGAGTTCGTGGCTTCCGTTCGGCGGGTTGCGGCCGGGGGCACGGCACTGGATCCACAGGTGGTCGCCCAGCTGCTCGTGCGCCGCCGCAGTGACCCGCTCGATCGGCTGACGCCACGCGAACGGGAGGTACTCGCCCTGATGGCCGAGGGACGCTCCAACACCGGGATCGCCGAGGCCCTGGTCGTCAGCGACAGCGCAGTGGCCAAGCACATCAACAACATCCTCGCCAAACTCGACCTGCCCGCAGCCGACGCCGACCACCGGCGCGTTCTCGCCGTCCTGAGATTCCTCGGCGCTTCCCCGACCTGACCGACCCGCCGCCCGCACCCCTGCCGCCGTTCGGCCCAGCAGACCGGCAAGCCAACAAACGACGTCTCGCGGACACCGAGCCACGTGGAAAGCGGCCCCGCGGGTGGCTCTCCTTCTCAATGCCCCGGTGGCTCCGGAACACCCTGTCGAAAACAGGAGAGGAGACTGTCAGCGCCCGACGCCGACCAGACCTGGCGCCGGCATGTTTGCCTGGGTCATGCCCCCAGATCCTCCGTCACGGGCAGGCACTCGGCGAGCAGGTCGACGACGTCGCGCCAGGCTCGCTGCGCGTGCCGTGGGTGGTAGCCGACGCCGGGG
Organism: Streptomyces sp. x-80; assembly: GCF_046549095.1. Taxonomy (NCBI): domain Bacteria; kingdom Bacillati; phylum Actinomycetota; class Actinomycetes; order Kitasatosporales; family Streptomycetaceae; genus Streptomyces; species Streptomyces sp. x-80. Next base: position 121,269 of record NZ_JAJPWM010000005.1, on the reverse strand, counting down.
CGCACCGTGTGGTCGACCGGCGGGTGGTGGAAGGCGTGCAGGGCTCCGCCGTACACCACGAGGCGCCAGTCGACGCCCGCGGCCTGCATCTCGGCGGCGAACGCGTCCCGTTGCGCGGGCGCCATGATCGGGTCTTCCGAACCGACCCCGGCCCACACCGGGCAGCAGATGCGCGCCGCCTCGCCCGGCCGGCCCGTGATCAGCCCGTTGACTGTCGCGATCGCGCGCAGGTTGACGCCGTCGCGCCCGAGTTCCAGCCCGACGGCGCCCCCGGTGCCGTAGCCGACGGCGGCGATCCGGTCGGGGTCGGTCCGCGGTTCGGTGCGCAACACGTCGAGCGCCGCGTGGCCGATGCCCCGCATCCGGTCGGGGTCGGCGAGCAGCGGCATGCAGCGGGCCAGCATCTCCTCGGGGTCCCCCAAATAGCGCCCACCGTGAAGGTCGAAGGCCAGCGCTACATATCCCAGCTCCGCGAGAGCATCGGCCCGGCGGCGCTCGACGTCGCTGAGCCCCGTGCCCTCTGGTCCGAGCAACACCGCGGGCCGGCGGTCGATACCGGCCGGGAGCGCGAGGTGCCCGATCATCGTCAAACCGTCCGCCGGGTACTCGACCGTACGCGTCGTAATCGCCGTCATGAGACTGGACTGTAGTGATCGCCGAGCCCGGCCCGGCCGGTGTTCCGCCGCTGGCAGAACAGCGCGCGTGTCCCGCTGAAATGCGGGGGCCAAGCCATCAGGGCTTCGAGATCATCTCGTTGCGCCTTTGGCGCGTACCTCAGTCACACCCCAACCCGTCGGCTACTCCGCCGGCGGGCGCCACGTCCCCCTCCGGTTCCCGCGATGCCACCCCGAGAATCCGCGAACCCGTCGGCTTGCAACCGGGGGAGACCTGCTCTCCTCCCTGGCCGCCCAGGGGATCGCACCGGCGGACGTGACCGACGTGGTCTTCACCCACCTGCACGACGACCACACCGGCTGGGCCACGCGGGACGGCGTGGCCGTGTTCCCCGAGGCGACCTACCGCGTGCACCAGGCCGACCGGGAGCACTTCGTCACCGGTGAGAAGGCGTCGCCCAGCGCGGTCGAGAAGCTGACGCCGCTCGGCAACCGCCTGGAGCTGTTCGACGCCGACTTCACGGTGGCGCCCGGTCTCGACGCCCGCCACGTGCCCGGCCACACGCCCGGCTCCACGGTGTACGTGATCTCCTCCGGCGGCCGCCGCGCGCTGCTCCTCGGTGACGTGGTGCACTCGGTGGTCCAGTTCAGCGAGCGTGACTGGGAGGTGGTCTGGGACGTCGACCCGGTCGCCGCCTCGGCCGTGCGCAACCGCATCGCGGACGAGGCCGCCGAAACGGATGACCTGCTCGTCGGCGCCCACTTCCCGGACATGCGCTTCGGACGGATCATCGCCGCCGACGGCAACCGCCGCTTCGTCGCCGTGTAGCGCCGCCGTGACGCACGCGACCCGGGGCTCGGTGTTCGAGCCCCGGGTCGGTGGGTGAGCGGGTGTCAGACGCTCTTCAGGGTGCCGTCCTTGACGCCGGTGACAAACGCCGACCAGGCCCCGCCCTGGAACACGAGCGCCGGACCGAGCGGCTGCTTGGAGTCCCGTACGGGAACGATGCCGGGGAAGTCGTCGGCTACTTCGAGGCAGTTGCCGCCGCTACCGCCACTGTGGGTGGATTTACGCCACTGGGCTGCACCCGGGAAGTCCTGGCCGACTTCGAGGCAGTTACCGCCGTCGCCCCCGCTGTGGGTGGACTTGCGCCACTGGGCTGCGCCCGGGAAGTCCTGTGCCACTTCCAGGCAGTCACCGCCGCTACCGTCGCTGTAGCTGGACTTGCGCCAGTGGGCGGTGCTCAGGACGCTCGGATCGAACTCACTGCTCATGGGCAAATGCCTCCGCTGCTGACTCGATCAGGGCCAGGGACGCTTCCGGTGACAATGCGATGGCCCCGACCAGATCGTAGGTCAGTTCGTAGCGGGCTACCGATGCCGGATCGTCCAGCAACTGGCCAGTGCCCAAACCGTGAAGATAGGCCAGTGGCGGCGCGTCGTTGAATGCCATCAGCTTCAAGCCGCCTCCCAGCGCTATGTGCGAGCCCGCTGAGAACGGCAGTACCTGCACGATGATCCGATGCCGTCGGATGAGTGACGCGATATGCCGCAGCGCCTCCGCCATCACCGCCGGGCTGCCAACACGCCGACGCAGCACGGCCTCGTCAAGCACGGACCAAAACATCGGGTTTGTTGGGTCGTCGAGGAGTTGCGCCCGCTCCAGTCGAGCCGATACCAGCTCGTCGATTTCTTCTTCCGGCGCCGTCGGGTGGTACGCACGGAAAACGGCCCGTGCGTAAGCCTCCGTCTGGAGCAGCCCAGGGATCAGCAGCGGCGCGTACTCCTTGATGGTCACCGCAACCGCCTCGGCCTCGGCGGCCTCCGCAAAGTGATCCGGGTACTTCGACTTCGTTGCTGCCCCGCAGTTTCGCTCGAAGTAGCCGTCCGTCTGGAGGATCTCGTCTATCTGGATGGCGTACTCCAACTGCATCCGCCTGGTCCCCGCCTCCAACTGGCCGATGAACGACCCACTGACGAAAAGAGGGCTGCCCAATTGCTCTTGGGACAGCCCTGCCTTCTCCCGCTGGTGGCGTAGTTCGGCCCCGAGCATTGCGCGGGGTGATGAGGACGGGTCGAGTTTCTTTGGTCGGGTCATCGCAGCAACTCCCTGTAGCACACGTGCGGTTGTTGGGTCTGCGCCTCTGTCCAGATTAGCGGGGAAGCGACCACGCTGTGTGTGCAAGGCAAACACTCAGCGTGGAAGAACTCGGCGTGGAACAACTGAGCGTGGAAGAAGTCGGCGTGGAAGAACTCGGTGTGGAACGTATGGAGGGTGCGGCGATGGTGAGGGCGACGACGGCACGTGAGCGGGTACGGGCGGCGGAGGCGGCGGCGACGGAACTGGGTTCCGTACTCCGGGCACTGGGGATCACGCTGCCGTCGCTGGGCATCGATCCGGTGTCGCTCGCGAGCAGTTCCATGGCGCCGCTGGTCGAGCTGGGGCGCTGCAATCTCGCCACCGCTCATCGGCTCGCCGAGGTGCTGGCCACCTGTGTGCCGGGCGGTCCGGGGAGCGGGGCGCCCGGCGGCGCGGCGGGCCGTACGGGGGGCGGCGCGCAAGGTGGTGGGCAGGACGGGCCGCAGCACGGTCCACGGGGGCAACGGCCGTGATTCCGGAGCGCGGCAGCTACGTCATGGACGGGCGGGACGGGCGGATCGGGCTGGTCATGGGCCATGAGGGGCCGTACGTCCAGCTGCGGCCGCCCGGGGGTGGCAAGGAGTGGGACTGCCCGCCGTACGCGTTGCGCGCGGCGCCGCCGACGGCCCTGCTGACGGCCCGGATCAAGGAGCTGAACTGGGAGAGCCGGATGCCGTGACGGGCGTCCCGCCGGGTGGGGCGGCGCCGCGTATCCGGCGGCGGTGCCCCACCCGGCGGTGACGGGCGGGCGTGCGTACGGTCAGACGCCCGCGGGCTAGGAGCCGGCGCCCGGCCGGTCGGGCGCCGGGGCGGGGCCGTGGCCGGTGGCGGGGTCGGGGGTGGCGGAGCCGGGCGGCGGGGTGGCTGCGGCGGGCTCGGGGGTGGCGTTGAGGTCCGTCAGCATCTGCTTGCTGAAGCCGAAGAAGTACGTGGCCAGGAAGCCGATGACATAGCCGACGAGCAGGCCGAGGGCGTAGATGGTGATCGTGGTGCCGATGGCCTGGTTGCCCTTGACCAGCGGGAAGAGGGCCCAGCCGGAGGGGCCGATGGCGGTGGAGCCGACGGCGTCACCGAGCTGGTTGAACAGGCCCACGAAGCCGCCGCCGAAGGCGCCGCCGATGCAGGCGGTGATGAAGGGGCGGCCGAGGGGCAGCGAGACGCCGTAGATCAGCGGTTCGCCGACGCCCAGGAACCCGGCGGGGAGCGCGGACTTGATGGTCTTGCGCACCGAGCCGTTGCGCGGGAGGCGGAGGTAGACGGCGAGGGCCGCGCCGACCTGGCCCGCGCCCGCCATGGCGAGGATGGGCAGCAGGACGGTGTAGCCCTGCTCCTGGATGAGGGTGGTGTGGATCGGGATGAGGGCCTGGTGCAGGCCCAGCATGACCAGGGGGAGGAAGAGCCCGCCGAGGACGAAGCCGGCGAAGGCACCGCCGGTAGCGAGGAGCCAGGTGGCGAAGGTGCCGATCGCGGTGGAGACCGTGCCCGCCACGTACATCAGGCCGAAGATCGTGACCAGGCCGGAGAGCAGGACCGTGAGCGTCGGGGTGAGCAGGACGTCCAGCGCCTCGGGCACCCACCTGCGGCACCACTTCTCCACCTGGACGGCGAGCAGCGCGGCGGCCAGCGCGCCGAGCACACCGCCCTGTCCGGGCGAGAGCTTCTGGCCGAAGGCGGTGATGTTGGCGACGCCCGGGAAGACGATGATCGCGGCGACCGCGCCGCCGAGGACGGCGGTACCGCCGAACTCCTTGGCGGTGTTGTAGCCGACGAAGACGGCGATCAGCGACATGAAACCGGAGGCCATCGCGGCGAGCGCCGGGACGACCGAGGGCAGCCAGCCGAGGTTCGTCAGCAGGCCGTTGATACCGGCGACGATGCCGCAGCCGATCAGGGCCGGGATCAGCGGGACGAAGATGTTGGCGATCCGGCGCAGGAAGAGCTTGACGGGGGTGGCGTTCCGGGCCTTCTGGCGGGCCTTGAGGGCGGCGCCCTGGGCGGCGAGTTCCTCGGCGCTCGGGGCGGTGGTGTGCGGGGGAGCGGGGGAGTCTCCCGGGTGCGGGCCTCCCGGGGCGGAGCCGTCGGGGGTGGCGGCGGCCGATTGGCCGGCGGTGGCGCGCGCCTCCTCGACCAGCCGCTCGAACTCGGGGGTGACCCGGGCGACCGTCCCGGGGCCCAGCACGATCTGGTACGTGTCGTCCTCGACCACGCCCATGACGGCCGGCAGCGCCTTGAGCGCTTCGTCCTGGACCATGGAGCGGTGCTTGATACCGAGGCGGAGCCGGGTCATGCAGTGGGCGATGGAGGTGACGTTACGGGCGCCGCCGACGAGGGGGAGGATCGCGGCGGCGGTGGCGCGGTTCTTGTCTTCGGACATGTGCGGTGCCTTGCTGTGCGTGCAATGAGGGAGCTGGGGATCAGGTGGTCCGGGCGGCCTGGAGGGCGGCGCGGAGGTGGCCGTGCGAGTCGGCGAGGAGGCGGGCCGCGGCGGGCCCGTCGACCTCACCGAGGAGGGTCAGGATGGCGTTCTTCACCTCCCCGTCCGTCGCGGCGAGCGCGGCCTCGATCTCGTGGTCGGGGGCGCCGGTGGCGAGCGCGACGATGCGGCGCGAGCGGGCGCGCAGCTTCTCGTTGGAGGCGCGGACGTCGACCATCAGGTTTCCGTAGGTCTTGCCCAGCCGGATCATGGTGATGGTCGAGACCATGTTGAGCACCAGCTTCTGCGCGGTGCCGGCCTTCAGCCGGGTGGAACCGGTGAGCAGCTCGGGGCCGACGACGACCTCGATGCCGTGGTCGGCGGCCGCGGCCAGTGCCGAACCGGCGTTGCAGGACAGGCCGACGGTCAGCGCGCCCTGGGCGCGGGCGTGCTCGACCGCACCGATGGCGTACGGGGTGCGGCCGGAGGCGGAGATGCCGACGACGGTGTCCCGGTCGGTCAGGCCGAGCGCGGTGAGGTCCGCGGCGGCCAGCTCCTTGCTGTCCTCGGCGCCCTCGACGGCGGTGACCATCGCGGACGGCCCGCCCGCGATCAGCCCGAGCACCTCGCCGGGGTCGGTGTTGAACGTCGGCGGGCATTCGCTGGCGTCCAGCACCCCGAGCCGGCCGGCCGTACCGGCGCCCGCGTAGATCAGCCGGCCGCCGTCGGCCATGCGGGCGGCGGCGCCGTCGATGGCGGCGGCGATCTGCGGGAGCTGCTCGGCGACGGCGGCGGGGACGGTGGCGTCCTCGTCGTTCATCGTCCGGGCGATCTCCAGGGTGGAGCGCCGGTCGATCTCGGCCAGCTCGGGCCGGAACGCCTCGGTGGTGAGCGTGTCCAGCTGGGCGCGGAGCTGGGTGTAGTCGGCGGTGGAAGTCATGGCGTGGCGGGCTCTTTCCGGACTCGTACGGCTGGGTGGCTCTGGGTGGGCGGTCAGCGTCGTGGTGCTGGTGGTGGCGTGTGTGAGGTGCGGCGGGCGGTCAGGGGTCGGGAATCGGCGGTCGCGGGCCGGCGGTCGGTTCAGCGGCCGGAGCGTGGGGCGTGGCGGTGGGCGAGGGCTTCGTAGGACGCGGAGAGGGCGGGGGCCGCGGTCTCGTACGTACGCTGCGCGACGCCTATGAACAGGCAGTCCACGACGAGGAGCTGGCTCGTCCGGGACGACATGGCGGCCGGTCGCAGCTCGCTCTCGCGGGCGGTGGAGGTGGTCAGGATGAGGTCGGCGTAGGAGGCGATCTCGCCGTCCGGGCGGCCGGTGATCGCGATCGTCGTCGCGCCGTGGTCGAAGGCGACCCGCAGGGGCTCTATGACGTCGGTCGTCCGCCCGGAGTGGGTGATCGCGATGGCGACGTCGCCGGTGCGCAGCTGCACGGCGTTGGTCACGGCGAGGTGCGGGTCGGCGTGCGCATGCGCCATCAGGCCGATGCGCAGCAGCTTCTGCGCGAGGTCCTGGCCGACGAGATTGGAGGCCCCGATGCCGTACACATCGATGCGGCGGGCCGCGGCGAGGGCGCCGACGGCCGCTTCGAGCTGGGTGACGTCCAGCCCGGCGGCGGTGTCGGCCAGGCACTGCTGCTCCTCCTGGGCCAGCTTCGCGACGACGTCGGTGAGGGAGTCGTCGACCGCTATGTCGGCGGTCACGACGGGTGCGCCGCCGGCCGCCTGCTGCGCGGCGAGTGCGGCGAGTGCCAGGCGCAGATCGCGGTAGCCGGGGTAGCCGAGCAACCGGGAGGTGCGCACGACGGTGGCCTCGCTGGTGCCCGTGCGCTCGGCGAGGCCGGTGACGGTGAGGGCGGCGCAGCCCGCCGGGTCGCCCGCGACGGCCTCGGCGACCCGCTGCATGGAGCGGGTCATGGTCGGACCGAGGGTGCGGACCTTGGCGGCCAGCGCGGCGGGGGCGGGCGGCGCCGGGGCCGGCCGGGGCTCGATGGACACGTCCTTGAAAGTTTCCTTCACGCTGCTGCTCACGACTGAAAAGTAATTTCAGCCATGCTCTCGCGTCAACCCTCTTCGTGAGACCTGTGGACAGAGCGCTCCGCCCGCCCCGGCCTGTGGACAACGCCGATGCCCGGCCGGGGCCGCGAGACAATGGACGACATGAAGCTGGAACAGGCATTGCACGCCGCGCGGGCCCTGGTGCTCGCCGACCTGGTGGCGGACGAGGTCGCCGACGCCGACATCGTCTCGCTCGTCGAGGACGCGGTGGCGCACCGCAGATGGTGGGTGGAGCAGTGGCCTGATGGCGCGGCATTCGTCGCGGGGCTGGTGGCCCAGGACGTCCAGGACGCCCTCCTGGACCGGTACGGCCGCTGGCCGCTCTGCCCGGTGTGCACCGAATCCGGCGATCCGCACGCGCTCGAAGTGGAGCCGGAGTTGGGGCCCGATCCGCACTGGGTCTGCCCGAAGACGGCGACCGCGGTGGCGCGCGTGGGCCGGCTCGGTATGCCCGTAGAGGGCTGACATGACGAGCCCCGCCATGACGGTCCCCGCGGCGCCTCCGGAGGGCTGACGTGGCGATCTACATCGATCCGCCCACCTGGCCGGGGCACGGCCGGATGTGGTCGCACCTGGTCAGCGACGCCTCCTTCGACGAGCTGCACCACTTCGCGGCCGGTATCGGCACACCCCAGCGGGCCTTCGAGCGCGACCACTACGACCTGCCCGCGGAGCGTTACGGCGCCGCGGTCCGGGCCGGGGCGGTGGAGATCGGCAGCAAGGAACTCGTCCGCCGCCTGACGGCCGCCGGCCTGCGCCGCCCGAAGCACCGGCCGCCGCCGGAGGTGTGACGGCGGCGGCCCGGGGCGTGCCCGGCACCGGACCGGCATGTCCGGGGGAGGCGCAATGGTCCGGTCCCGGGCACGGGCACACTCGGCCACGGTCTCCGGGGCGGCGGCGCCCTTGTGCGGCCACCGCCGGCCCCTGCGAACCGTTACCGACCCCATGAAGTCGTCCCGGCCACCTACCGGGCGGCGGCCAGCGCGGTCACCTCAGATCTGGCCGCGGCCGGCGAGTTCGCGGCCATCGGCCGGAAGCCGGCCAGGTGATACGGGTCACCAGGGCCGCAGCCGGCCCGCCAGGTTGGCCACGTCTGCGGCGTCGATCCGGCCGACTGCTCTTCGCGCTCACCTTCACCATCGAGGAGGGCCGGATCACCGAGTACGACGTGATCGCCGCTCCCGCGCGCCTCCGGCGACTCGGCCTCGCCGTCCTCGGCTGACGGCCGCCTTGCCGGACGGTCGCCTGGACCGGCAGCCCGCCTCGGCCGACGGAGGAACGGGACCGACGCCGAGGGCGGTGGCCGGAAAGGAGCCGTCCGGACGCCTGGTACCGAACGCCGGACCGGGCCGTACGACGGTCAGCGCACCTCCGCGCACTCCGGGACGCCGGCTGGTGCCGCCGACGAGGCGACGATGCGGGAGGTCCGGTCCGAGCGGTGCAGCCGGAAGGCGATGAAGGTGGTGAGGACGGCCACCGCTGCCAGGGCCGCGCCGGTCCATGCCACCGACTGATAGCCCCAGCCCGCGGAGATCGTCAGGCCGCCCAGCCAGGGGCCGAGGGTGTTGCCGATGTTGAAGGCGGCGGTGGTGGTCGCACCGGCCAGCGTCGGTGCGGCGTTCGCCACGTTGAACATCCGGGCGTTGAGCGCCGGCGCGGTGGTGAACGCCGTGACGCCCAGCATCAGCGAGAGCGCGATGGCGGCGACCGGGCTCTGCGCGGTCAGCGCGAGGACGGCAAGGACGACGGTGGAGGAGGCGATACCGGCGAACAGCGTCCCGAACAGATGGGCGTCGGCGATCCGTCCGCCGACGAACGTACCGATCAGCGCGCCGACGCCGAAGAGCGCGAGCACCGTCGGCACCCAGCTCTCGGCGAGCCCGGCGGTCTCGGTCAGCAGCGGCGACAGGTAGGAGAACAGGGCGAAGACGGCCGCGCCGTTCATCGCGGTGGCGGTCAGCGCGAGCCAGACCTGCTTGTCCTGGTAGATGCGCAGTTCGCGGCGGAGCTGGGGGCGGTCGTCGCCGGTCGGCACGGCTGTCCGCGGCACCAGCGCGATCACCCCGACCAGGCCGACCGCGGACATGCCCGCCACCGCCCAGAACGCCGCCCGCCAGCCCGCGTGCTGGCCGAGCAGCGCACCGGCCGGGACGCCCGCGATGTTCGCGATGCTCAGCCCGCCGACCATCACCGCCATCGCACGGGCCCGCGCGGTCACCGGCACCAGCGATACGGCGACCGCCGCGCCGACCGCCCAGAACCCGGCGCAGGCCAGCGCGCTGACCACCCGCGAAGCGAACAGCACCCCGTACGAAGGCGCCAGCGCGCCCGCTATCTGGCCGAGGCCGAAGACGGCGAGCAGTGCGATCAGGGTCGTCCGGCGGGGCAGCCGCAGCGTGGCGGCGGCCAGTACGGGGGCGCCGACCACCATGCCGATCGCGAACGCCGAGACCAGCAGACCGGCCTGCGGAATGGACACCCCCAGATCGCGGGCGAGGGGCTGGAGGATGCCGGAGAGCATGAATTCGCTCGTACCGAGCGCGAAGACGGACAGGCCGAGGACGTACACGGCGACGGGCATACGAGTGCGTTCGGATGGTGCAGGCATGTCAGCAAGGAACAGCGGGCCGGACCACGGCATTCCAGGTCAGGGGCGTCGCGGCGAGTGATGTATGCCATGGACACCCGCCCCGGGACGGCCGCGGGCGGGGCGGCGGGCGCCGGTGCGGCGCGCCGTCGCGTGGCCCGGTGGCTCAGCCGTTGAGCAGGTCCAGTTCGGTGGCTAGGTTGCGGCGCGCGGTGTGCTCCCACCGGTCGCGGCCCAGCGGGGTCCGGAACAGGTGCGGCAGGGCCAGCAGTTGGCGCAGCACGGCGGCCCGGCCCGCGGCGAAGTCGGCGTCGGGCACGAACGCGTACTCCGCGCGGATCGCGGCGGCGTAGGCCGCGTACCGCTCGGGCGAACCGGCGAGCACGGCGAGGTCGGCATCGCACAGCACCTCGCCGTCCCGGTCCTCGGGTGCCGGGTCGTGGCTGACGGTGAGCCGCACCAGCCGGGCGACCTCGGCGGTCCGGGCCGCGCCGACGCCCAGCTCGGGCAGGGCACGCTCGGCCAGGGCGGCGCTGCGCTCCTCGTTCTCGGAGCGGTCCGGGCGGTAGACCGCGTCGTGGAACCAGGCCGCCAACTGGACGGCGGCCAGGTCGTCGGCGTACTCGGCGAGTTCGTCGACGCGGTCGAGGACCGCGGTCAGGTGCTCCACCGTGTGATAGCGGCGCTGCGGTTCGTTCCACCGGGCCAGGAGGTTGGCGGCGTACGGAGCGGGGTCGGCGCCCTCGGGGCCGCGGGCCGCGGCCACGGTGGCGGCCCAGCGCCGGTGCAGGGCCGGTGCCGGGTCGGTGGGGTGCGCCGTCGGGGACACGGGAGTCATACGGGCCATTGTGCCCCGGACGGCGCATTGCGCCCCGGAACGGACCCGGGGGCGGGACGGTCCGGGGCGGGGCGGCGGTGTCAGGTCTTGGGCTCGTCCCGGCACGACAGGGCGTCGATCGTCTCGACCCGCGGTTTGTAGTCGGTCTCCCAGGTGGCGTCCACCTTCGGGATGGACGGCAGGGACGTCGAGAAGTCGTGGCTCCAGGAATTGCTGGTGACGTACTTCCGCAGGGCGTCGCGCAGCCGCAGGCAGTCCTCGCGGTGGCCCTTGGCCATGGCGATGCCGTACTGGTTGGCGGAACCGAAGGTGATGCCGGGGATGACCTCGAAGTCCGGGTTCTCCTGAGTGATGCCGTAAAGGATCATCTGGTCGGTGGAGACCGCGTCGGCCTGTTTGCTCCGCAGGGCGTTGATGCAACTGGAGGCGTCTTCACGCTCGTTGACCGCGATCCGCTGGTCGCCCTGTTTGTCCAGGGTGGTCTTGGACGTCGTCCCGGGCCAGGTACAGACCCGCTTGCCGAAGAGGTCCTCGTATCTGTGTATCCGGTTGTCCTTCTTGCGGACCATGATGCCCTGGAAGGTGGCGGCGTACGGCCCCGCGAAGTCCAGCACCTTCATCCGGTCGGTGGTGATCGAGAACGTCGCGGCGACCAGGTCCTTCTTCTTGTCGGTGAGCACCGCCGTGCGGTCCTCGGACGGGACGATCCCGAAGTCCGGTTCGGCGCCCACCTCGCCCAGGACCTGCTGGGTGACGCTGATGTCGAAGCCGGAGAACTTGTACTTGTGCACCACCCCGGTGCCCGGCTGGTCGTTCTTCGCGCCGACCGAGACCCTGCCGTCCGCGAAGAGCGACGCCGGTCCGGAGGAGCCGCAGGCGGTCGCGGTCAGCGCGGCGACGGTGAGCACCACCGGGGCCAGCAGGGTGCGGTGGAGCGGGCGCCGGTGAGGCGGGCGTGACGGCCGCGGTGACCGGGTGGGGTGCGCCGGGTGCTCCTCGTGCGCTGAGCGTGCTGAGCGTTCTGGGTGCGCTGGGTGTGCTGGATGAGCTGGGTGCGCTGGGTGCTCCTGGCGGTCCTCTGCCGTCGGCTTCATGGGCGTGCGTCCCCGTTCTCGTTCTCGTGCGCCAGGTGTCGGGTGTCGGTCGTCGGGTGTCAGTCGTCGTGCGTCAGGTGTCGTGCAGGACCGCGCGCGTGGTCCGGACGTCCATCCGGCAGCCGTGGGCGGTGTGCAGGGCCAGGTGGATCTCCACGCTGCTCGTCTGCGCGCCCAGGGTGAAGTCGACGGTGCCGCCGGGCCTGAGGTCCGTCTCCTGGGCCTCGACGCCCGAGACGAGCAGCGCGACGGTGGCCGAGGTGTCCTGGACACAGGTCGGACCGGCCGGGTCGTGGTCCGTGACGGCCAGTGTCAGCCGCATCGCGTTGCGCGGTTCCTTGAGGGCGGGGGCGTCGAGGCGCAGCGTCAGCGCGTTGTGCGGGCCGCCGTCCAGCGGCTGCCGGCCCGCCAGGCGCAGCTGGCCGGTCACATCGATCTCGCGGTGCGCGACGGCGTCCTGGAACGCCAGCCAGCCGCCGACGGTGGAGAGCACGGAGACCAGGGAGAGGGCGGCGATGACCGAGGTGTGGCGGGGCTTGCGGATGAGTACGCGGATGACGGCCGTGGCGAGGGCCAGTCCGGCCAGGGAGCCCCACTCGGCGAACCGGCCGACCGGTCCGGCCGGCCGCAGGCTCGCGGCGATCACCAGAGCGGCGCAGGCCAGCAGCAGCGGCAGCCAGCGCGCGCTCGGGTGCATCACCCACTTGATGATCACGTTCTTGATGTCGTTGGCCGCGATGGAGTGGTCGCCGTGTGTCGTCGGGCTGTTGTGGGTCTCGCCGCCCCCGGGGCGGGTCATCTGCCGTCCTGGGTGGGCCCGCCGCCCATATGGATGTTTCCGTGGATCTCGACGGCGGCGATGGAGCCCTGGCCGGTCGCGGTAGGCGTGTTGTGGACGATCCGGATGTCCGTGGCGGAGGACAGTCGCGAGACGTGATCCACCAGGTGGGCGGCGTCGCGGTGGTCGGCGGGGTCCGCCAGCCAGGCGGTCACCGCGGCGGACAGCAGCGCCCGCTCCTCGTCGTCGAGGCGGGTGAGCAGCCTGTCGAGGGCGTCGGCGCGGCGCACGTCGAGGAGTGGCTGTGCGGCGCCGCCGCCGAGTTCCGTAACGCCGGGCTCGTCGCCCTCGTCGGGTGCGCCGCGGTGCAGCAGCCGGCGGAAGAAGCCCTCGCCCGCCGTCACGGCGCGGTCGGCGATCCGCTCCTGGGCGGCGGTGACCACGGAGGCGCCGAGGCTGTTCGCTGCCAGCGCGAGATATGGAGCGATTTCGGCGGACACGGTCGCCAGGTCGGACATTTCGGCTCTCCCCCCGTTCGTGGGTCGCGGTGAAATACCACAACACCCTTACCGGAAAGGCGTGTTACCCGCCCGGGTGGCAAACCACACCCATTCTTCCGTGGGGTTTGGCGGCGGAGGGAACGGGGGGACGGGGGTGGCGTGCCGCAAAGGCAGGGGTGGTTTCCGGCCGCGTCCGGCATCGTTATGGCCCACGAATTGCTGACCAGCCCTTACGCTGGATATTGGACTAGACCTGTTGTCTGCTCGGCCTCGCGTCTCGTCTCGGTTCTATGCGTTTCGGTCGTCGTCGAAGGATTGGGGTCACATGAGCAAGCACGCACTCCTGGAGGTGATCGCGCTCGGTCCGCAGGACGCGATCGCCGCACAGGCCGGCGGAGCCGATCGCCTGGAACTGGTCACCGATATGGCGGCCGACGGGCTCACGCCGCCCCGGGCCGCCTTCGCGGCGATCCGGGCGGCCGTCGACATTCCGCTGCGGGTGATGCTGCGGGCCGCCGACGGTTTCGCGGCGGGCGATGTGGCGGCGCTGTGCGAGGACGCCGCGGCGCTGCGGGCGGAGGGCGCCGACGAGTTCGTCCTCGGCTTCCTGACGCCCGACGGGCGACCGGACCTGGACGCCGTACGGGCGCTGGCCGAGGTGATCGACGGCTGCCGCTGGACCTTCCACCGGGCCATCGACCGGGCCGCCGACCGGGACGCGCTGCGCAAGGAACTGGCCGCGTTCGCCGCGCCCGCCGGTCCGGGCGGTCTCGACACCTTCCTGACGGCCGGTGCCGTGGCGGGGGTCGATACGGGGCTGCCGACACTGCTGGCAGAACAGGCCCGTACGGCGGCCGGCGAACCCGGCTACGCGCCGCGGATCCTGGTCGGCGGCGGGCTCACGCTCGGACAGCTGCCGACGCTGCGCGCGGCCGGCCTCGACGCGTTCCACATCGGCGGCGCGGCCCGCCCGGCCGGCTGGTCCGCCCCGGTGGACGCGGCGGCGGTACGGGAGTGGCGGGAGGCGCTGGACGGGGCGGTGGACGGAGCGGTGGCCGTGGGATAGGCCCGGCCGCCCGGGGCGCGGGGCCGCCGAGGCGGGGCGGCCCCGCTGCGACCTCCTGGGGGATCAGCCCGCCGGGGGCGCGGGGCAGTGGGCGGGGAGTGGGACGGGGGCGGAGTGTGCCGCGCCCGCCGCGCCCGCCGCGCCCGTAATGCCCCTGGTGCTCGGCGCGGTCGATGCCGCCGCCGTCCGGGTGGCCGGGCGCCGGGTGGTCGTGGCGGCGGACAGGGTGAGCGCGACGAGGGCCAGCGCGGCGGAGGCGAGCGGGAACCAGCGGGTGCCCAGGACGGTGATGGCCAGGCTGCCGGCGCCGCCGGCCGCGGCCATGCCCAGGTAGAGGGCGCTGCTGTTCAGTGAGATCAGCAGCGGTGCGGCGGGCGGGTCGAGGGAGACCAGCCGGTGCGGCAGCGCGACCGAGACCGCCCAGCCCGCCAGCGGGGCGACGGCGGCGTAGACCAGCGCGCCCGGCATCGACCCGGAGAGCCAGGGGAGGGCGAGGTAGACGGCCGCGACCACGCCGCTGCCGACGAGCAGTACGGTCCGTACGCCCAGCCGGTCCACGGCCCGGCCGCCCAGCCAGCTGCCGGCGACCGACGCGACCCCGGTGACCAGCAGGACCAGGGTGAGCCGCCCCGCGTCGCCACCGGTCGCCGGGCGCAACGCCGTACCGAGGTAGATGTAGACCAGGTTGAAGGCGAGCAGGAACACCAGCGTGGTGCTCGCGGCGCCCAGGACGCGGCGGTCGCGCAGCGGGGCCAGCCGGGCGCGCAGACCGGGCGCGGCGGCCGGGGCCGGGAGGTCGCGCAGCAGCAGGGCGAGGCCGAGGAAGGCCGCGGCCCCGAGGGCGGCCACCAGCCACATGGTCAGCCGCCAGTCCGTACGCCCGATGTACGTGCCCAGGGGGACGCCGAGCGCGGTGGCCACCGTCATCCCGCCCAGGACCGTGGCGAGCGCCCGGCCGCGCCGCTCGGGCGGTACGAGGGTGGTGGCGACGGCGTTGGCGGTCGGGGTGTAGAGCGCGGCACCGGCCGCCGCGAGGACCCGGGTGGCCAGCAGGAACGGGTAGTCCTCGGCCACCGCGCTCAGCACGTTGGCCACGGTGAAGACGGTGAGCGCGGTCAGCAGCAGGCGGCGGCGCGGCCACCGGGCGGTGGCGGTGGCGAGGACCGGGGCGAGCAGCGCGTAGGAGAGGGCGAAGACGGTCACCATCTGGCCGGCTTCCTGGACGGAGACCTCCAGATCGCGGGCGACGAGGCCGAGAATCCCGGCCATCACCATGGAGTCGGTGCCCATGGCGAAGGCGCCGAGGGCCAGCAGGAGCAGCCGGAGCCGGGAGCGGGAAGGCGGCCCGGAATGCGGTTCGGAACGCGGCTGGGGGTGGGGACGGGCATGCGGACGCACGGGTGTTCCTCCCGGTACGCGCCGGACGGGCGCGACAGGTAAGTTTGACGTGCGTCAAACGATAGGGATTGTTGGGCGTATGTCAAACGATTCGGCGAGAGCCGGTGCGGCCGGTCCCGGGGCCCGTGCCGGTGCCGGTCCGGGAGTCGGTACGGTCGGTGGTGCGGCCGACGGGACGGTCGGGACGGAGGCCGGGATGAACGACGGTGAGCTGCTGGCGCAGCCGGAGCAGCCGGAGAACGGGATGGGCGGCGGTGAGCTGCTGGAGCAGCCGGCGACCGCGGACATCGAGCTGGTGAAGGTGCTGCACGCGCTCGGCGACCCGACGCGGCTGCACCTCTTCCGGGTCTACGCGGACGGGGAGCGGTACAGCTGCTCCTCCGAACGGCTGGGCATCGGCCATCTGCACAAGTCGACGGTGTCGCACCATATGCGGATCATGCGCGAGGCCGGGATCACCGCCACTCGGGCCGTCGGGCGCAACCGCTACGTACGGCTGCGCCGGGCCGACCTCGACGCGCGCTTCCCCGGCCTGGTGGAGGCGCTCCTCAGGGCATACGAGGGGAACGCCCCTCAAGTGCCATGAGATGCGAGGCACTTGAGGGACGCTTGAGAGGCGCTTGAGGGGCACTTGAGGGGCGCGAATGCCTTGCGGGGCTCAAGCGCCGTGGGAGGACGCGGGGCCTGGGGAGGCCGGCGGCCCGTCCTCAGAGGAGGGCCGCCCTCAGAGGAGGGCCGCCCCGGTCCGTCCCAGCTGCGCCGGCAGCGGGGCCGCGTGGATCACCATCAGTCCGGAGACCGGGCGGGTCAGACTGACGTACAGCCGGCGCAGCCCGGTGCGCTCGTCCGGTTCGCCGTCGACGATCTCCGCCGGCTCGTCCAGCACCACGTAGTCGTACTCCAGACCCTTGGCGAGCGTGGCGGGCACCAGCGTCAGCCGGGACTCCGCGGAGGTCTCCTCGCCGGGCGCCAGGCAGGTCACCCCGGCCGCCTCCAGGGCCGCGCGCAGCACCGGGACGCGGGCCTCGGCCGCGATCAGCCCGATCGAGCCCTCCTTGGTCAGCGCCTCGTCGCAGGCCGCCAGGACGGCGGCGTCCAGATCGTCCGCCGCGACCGTACGGATCTCGAAGTCGCCCGCGGACTCGCGGATGGACGTGGCCTCCGTCAGATCGGGGGCGATGGCCGGCAGCAGCCGGGACGCGTACGCGATGACCTCGCGCGGCACCCGGAAGCCCTGGGTCAGCTCCTCGACGGCCGAACCCGGCTTGCCCAGATGGGCCAGCGCCTCCTCCCAGGTGTCGGTCGCCCACGGCGTCGTGCCCTGCGCGATATCGCCGAGGATCGTCGCCGAACCCGTCGTACAGCGGCGGCCCACCGCGCGGTACTGCATGGGGGAGAGGTCCTGCGCCTCGTCCAGGACCACATGGCCCAGGGAGTGGGTCCGCGTGATCAGGTCCGTCGCCTCGTCGATCAGCACCGTGTCCGCGGCGGACCACTTGGCGCTCTTCGGGCTGCGGGCCGGTTTGGCCCACAGGATCGTCCGCTGCTCCTCGGGCGTCAGGATGCCCGCCGCCTGCTCGGCCAGGAACTCCGCGTCGCCCAGCAGCCGCAGCACCAGCTTCGCCGGATCGACCGGCGGCCAGACCTCCTTGACCACGGCCTTCACGGCGGCGTTACGGGCCACCGCGTCCTGCACCCGGTCGTCCGGAGCCTCGCCCGCCTGCTCCATCCGCACCAGTACGGCGTGCGCGATCCGCTGCGGCAGCGCCTCGCGCGCCGCCCCGTAGCGGATGTCGCGGGCCATCAGCTCCCGGACGATCTCTTCCAGTTCATAAGCCGGGACGCGCCAGCGGCGGGAGCCGCGGACGACCATGCACGGCTCCACGGGCAGCGTGATGTGCGAGCGGACGGCCCGCCGCAGCACCTCGGCCATCCGCGCGTCACCCTTGACGGTCGCCGCGGCCGCGTCGTCCGTCCCGCGCACCTCCACATGCGCCACCAGGTCGTCGACCGTGGCCTGTTTGACCTCCAGCTCGCCCAGGGCCGGCAGCACCTGCTCGATGTAGTTCAGGAAGGAGCGGTTCGGGCCGATGACCAGGGTGCCGGAGCGGGCCAGCCGCTCCCGGTGCGCGTACAGCAGATACGCGACACGGTGCAGACCGACCGCCGTCTTCCCGGTGCCCGGCGCGCCCTGCACACAGACCGAGCCGCCGAGCCCGGCGCGCACGATCTCGTCCTGCTCCGGCTGGATCGTCGCCACGATGTCCCGCATCGGGCCCACGCGCGGCCGCTCGATCTCCGACTGGAGCAGCCGGCTGGTCTGTGCGGCCTCCGTCGGGTCGGTGAGGTGTTCGTCCTCGTACGCGGTCAGCTCGCCCGCCGTGTAGCCGAACCGGCGGCGCAGCTCAAGGTCCATCGGGTCCTTCTTGGAGGCCCGGTAGAACGGCTGGGAGACGGGCGCGCGCCAGTCGATGACCATGGGGTCGCCGTCGGCGTCGTGGACGTGCCGTCGCCCGATGTAGAAGTTCTCGCCGGTCCGCGGCCCGCCCGCGCCCTCGTCGAAGGCGCTGTCCGGCGCACCTTTCGACGCGCCCTCGGCGAGGCCGGGCCCCGGTGCGTGCAGGTAGTCGAGACGGCCGAAGAAGAGCGGGGTGTGGGCGAGGTCGGCGAGGGCCTTGATCCGGGCGTCGATCTCGCCCTGGAGCACCTCGGCGTTGACCCAGTTCGCGGTGACGTCGGCGATGTTCAGCGCCTCGGCGTCCTCGCGCATGGCGCGCAGCGCGGCGCGGGAGGCGGCGAGGTGGGCGCGTTCGCGCTGGAGGGGGTCGGGGGAGGCGGGGCCGGTACGGGGCGTTTCGGGCCGGTGGGCGGCCGGGCGGGGTACGTCGGGCCGGGGGCCGGCCGGCTGTGCGCCGCTGGTGGCGGGGGCGCCGCTCGGGTCGATGGGGGGTGACGGGTGGGCGTGCGAGGGCACGGCGTTGCCTCCGGTGGGTGTCACACGGCGGGCGCGCGCCACGGAGAGCGGGCACGGCGGGCCGGTGGTCGGTACGTAGGGCGGGTCGTCGGCGTGATGCGAAGGACCGGCCGGTTTCCGTCCGGTCGGCGGCACTCCTCGACGGGAGGCAGGGCAGACGCGCGATTGTAGTCAGCGGCTTTTCGGGGCGCCAACGAATATGTGGCGGCGACGAGCATGCGGTTGTTCGGCGGCGACGAACATGTGGCGGCTGTGGCGGCTGGAGCGGTGGTGGTGGCTCTGGTGGCCGCGGTGGGCTGGTGGTGGCCGGGGTGGTCGGGGTGGCCGTGGTGGCTTGTGGTGGTCGGGGTGTACCTGCGACGGATCTCTGAGGGGTGCCGTCCATCTCCCGTAGGGGACGGGTGCGCCTGCGGTCTGACTTCCGGCCGATGCTGGATGGACCCGTGGGCCGATGTGCGGCAGCCACGGGAAAACCATCATGGAGTCATGAGCAGCGCAACGATTTCCCCCGCCACCGCACACCCGTCCTCCCTGCACCCGGCCAAGGCCGCGGCCGCCTTCGGCCCCGACCCCGTCGCGGGCACCGCCCCCACGGACCGCCACGCCTTCGGAAACGCCTTCCGCGCGGTCAGAGTCTTCGCCGCGGCCGCGTTCAGCGTCATGGTCATGGGCGAGTACGTGGACGATTGACGGCCGGACGGGATGGACGGGCCGGACGGGTCGGACGGGCCGGAGAGGGCTGACAGGCCGGACAAGGGTGTACGGGTACGGGACGGACAAGGGCGTACGGGCCGGGCGGGATGAACGGGATGAACGGGGCGGACGGTGGAGGCAGGGGAGGCAGGGGAGGCAGGGGGGTGGGGAAGTCACGGAAGGCGGGGCCACCGGGGTGCCGCATATGTACCTGAACGCGTGCGCGCAGCGGCCGCGCTCGCGCAAACCATGCACAATCGCGCACAATCACACACAAGGAGTCGACCCCGTATAGACACCCGGGTGACCGGAATCCGTTACGGGCGGTCGGCCCCGATCCACTAGCGTCGCCGCAGAGAGCACGCTCTGGGCGACGAGGAGGATCAGGGAGATGTCTGCCGCCGACGGTAGGGGGACGTGGACGTGGAGGCAGACCAGGGCCCAGTGCCTCGCCAACCCACGCCGACTGGTGATAGCCGCCCTGCTGGCCGTGGCATCGCTCGCCGGGGCGTGGGTGGTGTACACGTTCGTGAAGCTGCCGATGGCCGACATAGTGGTCTACCGCGCGGAGGGCGAGGCCGCCGCCAACGGCGGTGACCTGTACGGCTTCACCGTCACCAAATGGGCGTTGCCGGCCACCTACCCGCCGTTCGCCGCCCTGCTCTTCATCCCCACGACCTGGATCTCGCTCGCCACGCTCAAAATCATCGGCGCCGTGGTCAACGCGGGGCTGCTCGCCCTGCTGATCCATCTCTCCTGCAAGGCCGCCGGAGTGCGCAGGTCCGCCTACACCGCACCCGCCGTCCTCGGTGCCACCGCCCTCGGTGTCTGGCTCGAACCGGTCTTCCAGACCTTTGTCTTCGGGCAGGTCAACCTCGCCCTGGCCTGCCTGGTCCTGTGGGACCTCTCCCGCCCGGACGGCGCCCGCTTCAAGGGCCTCGCCACCGGTATAGCGGCCGGAATCAAGCTCACCCCCGCGATTTTCGCCGTCTATCTCCTCGTCACCGGCCGGGTGAAGGCCGCGCTCACCGCCCTCGCCGGGTTCGTCGGCTCGGTGCTGATCGGGCTCGTCGTGCTGCCCGGCGCGAGCGTCGAGTTCTGGACGCAGCGGATGTTCGAGACGGGCCGGGTCGGCAAGGCATGGATCGTCGACAACCAGTCCCTCCAGGGGCTGATGGCCCGCGTCCTGCACACTCCCGAGCCCGGCATCGTCTGGGCGATCGCGGCGCTGCTCACCGCCGGGGCCGGGCTCTACGTCGCCCGGCGGGTCTACGTACGGCGCGGCCTGGACAACTGGGGCGTGCTCTGCACCGCCGTCACGGCTCTGCTCGTCTCGCCGATCAGCTGGTCCCACCACTGGGTCTGGTGCGTCCCGCTGATCATCGCGCTCGCCGCCCACGCGCGCGACGTGCCCTGGCGCTGGGCGCTGGTCGGCGCGGTCACGCTGGTCTTCACCGCCCGCAGCCACTGGCTGGTCCCGCACGCCGGCGACCTGGACCTGCACCTGCCCTGGTGGCACCAGCCGTTCGCCGCGCCCTATCCGGTGCTCGGACTGGCCCTGCTGGCGGCGGTGGCCTGGTGGACGCGGTACGGCCCCGGCAGCCCGGGACAGCCGGGCCTGATCCCGCAGCCACGCGCCGACCGGCCGCGGCTGAGCACGGAGTCCCGGGCGGG
Source organism: Streptomyces sp. x-80 (assembly GCF_046549095.1). Taxonomy (NCBI): domain Bacteria; kingdom Bacillati; phylum Actinomycetota; class Actinomycetes; order Kitasatosporales; family Streptomycetaceae; genus Streptomyces; species Streptomyces sp. x-80. Next base: position 100,448 of record NZ_JAJPWM010000005.1, on the reverse strand, counting down.
CTGAACCCCGGCCCACCCGGGGGCTGAACCCCAGCCCCCGGGTGGGCTGAATCCCGCTGGCCCCCGGGCGGATGTCCCCCGCCGGAACAGCGGCCCGCACCCGTGGGCGAGACCGCCCGGAGCGCGCGCCCCTCAGACGTCCCGTCCCTCAGCCGTCCCCGGCCTTCAGATGTCCGCGGCCTTCAGTCGTCCCTGGCGTTCAGTCGTCTGCGGCCTTCAGTCGTCCCTGGCGTTCAGTCGTCTGCGGCCCTCAGCCGTCCCCGGCGTTCAGTCGTCTGCGGCGTTCAGCCGTCCGCGGCCTTCAGCCGTCCCCGGCCCTCAGACGTCCCCGCCCCTCAGAGGTCCCCGCCCGTCACGACGCCCTCGTCCTCACCCTCGTCCTCGTGCGCCGCCAGCAGCTCGTGCGAGTCCACGATCCGGTACGCGTACCCCTGCTCGGCCAGGAAGCGCTGGCGGTGCGCCGCGAAGTCCTGGTCGATGGTGTCGCGCGCGACGACCGAATAGAACCGCGCCTCGTGCCCGTCCGCCTTCGGCCGCAGCACCCGGCCCAGCCGCTGCGCCTCCTCCTGGCGCGAGCCGAAGGTGCCGGACACCTGGATCGCGACGGTCGCCTCCGGCAGGTCGATGGAGAAGTTCGCGACCTTCGAGACGACCAGGACGGAGATCTCGCCCTCCCGGAAGGCCCCGAACAGCTTCTCGCGCTGCGCGTTGGTCGTCTCGCCCTTGATCACCGGCGCGTCCAGTTGCTCGCCCAGCTCGTCCAGCTGGTCGATGTACTGCCCGATGACCAGCGTCTGCTCGCCCTGATGCTTACGGACCAGCGCCTCGGTGACCCGCTGCTTGCTGGCGGTGGTCGCACAGAAGCGGTACTTCTCCTCGGTCTCCGCCGTCGCGTACGCCAGCCGCTCCGAGTCGGTCAGGGTGACCCGTACCTCGACGCAGTCCGCGGGCGCGATGTACCCCTGCGCCTCGATCTCCTTCCACGGCGCGTCGAACCGCTTCGGCCCGATCAGCGAGAAGACGTCCGACTCCCGGCCGTCCTCCCGCACCAGCGTCGCGGTCAGCCCCAGTCGCCGCCGGGCCTGGAGATCGGCGGTGAACTTGAAGACCGGCGCGGGCAGCAGATGCACCTCGTCGTAGACGATCAGGCCCCAGTCGCGGGAGTCGAACAGCTCCAGGTGCGGGTAGACGCCCTTCCGCTTGGTCGTCAGCACCTGGTACGTGGCGATGGTGACCGGCCGGATCTCCTTCTTCGTCCCGCTGTACTCGCCGATCTCGTCCTCGGTCAGCGACGTCCGCTTCACCAGCTCGTGCTTCCACTGCCGCGCCGAGACCGTGTTCGTCACCAGGATCAGCGTGGTCGCCTTGGCCCGCGCCATCGCGCCCGCCCCGACCAGCGTCTTGCCCGCGCCACAGGGCAGTACGACGACACCGGAGCCGCCGTGCCAGAACCCCTCCACGGCCTGCTGCTGATACGGCCGCAGCGCCCAGCCGTCCTCGGCCAGCTCGATCGGATGCGCCTCACCGTCGACGTAACCGGCGAGGTCCTCGGCCGGCCAGCCGAGCTTGAGCAGCGTCTGCTTGATCTGCCCGCGCTCGGAGGGGTGGACGGCGACGGTGTCCGGGTCGAGCCGCGCCCCGACCAGCGGCTGCACCTTCTTCGACCGCAGGATCTCCTCCAGCACCGGCCGGTCGGTGCTGGTCAGCACCAGCCCGTGGGCGGGGTGCTTGGTGAGGGTGAGCCGCCCGTAACGGGACATCGTCTCGGCGATGTCCACGAGCAGCGCATGCGGCACCGGATACCGCGAGTACTCCACCAGCGCGTCCACGACCTGCTCGGCGTCGTGCCCGGCGGCCCGCGCGTTCCACAGCCCCAGCGGCGTCACCCGGTACGTGTGGATGTGCTCGGGCGCCCGCTCCAGCTCCGCGAACGGGGCGATCACCCGCCGACAGGCGTCGGCCAGCTCGTGATCCACCTCCAGAAGCAGCGTCTTGTCGCTCTGGACGATCAGGCAGGACACACATACCTCCGCGGATAGGAACGTCAGCGTGACAGACACCACACCTGCCACCACTACGGTTCGGGCGATGCCCCGTGCCCGTCGTGCGAAAGGCGTCCGACCGATGCGCCAGGAATGCGCGCGGCCCTCTACGTACGTCTTTCGCGGGAAACAGAAGAGTCTACCTCGGCGGGACACCGGTGTGCGGGGTGTGGCATACGGGGGTGCGGCCTCGGGATCGATCGTCTCGCCGGTCCGCGACGGATTTCGCGGGGATCAGGCGGCTCGCCGAGGCCCGGCGCGTGGCACTCACGTCGGCGACCGAGCCGCCGGACCTCACCTCGTCCCTGGGCAGGGCGGTGGCAAAGGTGATCGCGGTCGTCGCGGTCCTGGCGCAGCCGGCGTCCGACACGACCGGCATACGTGTCTACCGGCCGGGCGACAGACGGAGCCGCGCGGGGATGGCACGTCGCTCACCCGGGCCGAGGTTCCGGTTGGCGTTCGCGGGTGTGCGGGGCGATCCGAAGGAGAATCCGAGTTCGCCGAGGAATTCCAGGCCGGGCTGCCAGCCTTCGGCCACCGAGGCGGCGACATCGGTACAGCCCCGCGCGACGAGTTCGCCGAGGAGTGCCGATGCGGCCAGCCGGCCCAGGCCGTGGCGCCGGTGAGCGGGGTGGATGAGGAACAAGCCGAGTGAGCAGGTCTCCGCCGTGGGATGCACGGCGTCGATCACGCCGACAACCCGGCTGTCGGCGGTGATCACGGCGCCCCTGGACGCGGACGACGCCGAGGACGCCTCCAAGGCCCTCCGGTCAGCGTGCGGCGGCAGGTTCGGCCGCTGTCGCGACGGCTTCGGCGGGGGTGTCGTGCAGGCCGAGGCGCAGGTGTTCCACGTGGTACAGGGCCTGTTCGAGGAGTTCGGCGACGTGGTTGTCGTACAGGCTGTAGACGATGGAGCGGCCGCGCCGTTCGCCGGTGACCAGGCCGAGGTTGCGCAGCAGCCGCAGCTGGTGGGAGCAGGCGGACTGCTCCATGCCCACGGCGTCGGCCAGTTCGCCGGCCGCACACGGGCCCTCTTGCAGGCGGGCGAGGATGTACAGCCGCGAAGGCGTGGCCAGTGCCTGGAGGGTGGCGGCGACGTCGGCGGCTCCGGCCGTGTCCAGGCGCTCGCGGGGGGTGGCGGTGGTTGCGGCGTCGGCTCCATGTCCCATGGCACCATCCTAACGACAATGGATGAAGAGGTGTTCATGTGTTCCTGTATGGTGGTGGTGTTGTCGTCCCCAGCCCGTGAAGGGGCCTTTCGCCATGCCTTCCACCCTTACCGAACGCCCGGCCCCGGTTACGGCCGCGACGGCGCGCGACGCTGCCGCCCCCAAGCGGCGTACGCGGGTGTTCGCGCTGGCCGAGGCCCGCTGGGCCGGCGCCTCCCTGGTGCTGTTCCTGATCGCGCTGTCGCTCCAGCTGACCGGTGCCCCGGCCGGGGCCTGGGGGCCGCTGTACGCGCTCACCTATCTCACGGGCGGCTGGGAGCCGGGATGGGCGGGGGTGAAGGCCCTCAGGGACAAGACCCTGGACGTGGATCTGCTGATGGTCGTCGCCGCGATCGGCGCGGCCGCGATCGGGCAGGTGATGGACGGCGCGCTGCTGATCGTCATCTTCGCCACCTCAGGTGCCCTGGAGGCACTGGCCACCGCCCGCACCCAGGACGCGGTCCGGGGCCTCCTCGACCTCGCTCCGGCCACCGCGACCCGCCTGGGTGACGGCGGCCGCGAGGAGACGGTCGCCACCGCCGACCTGGCCGTCGGCGACACCCTCCGCATCCGCCCCGGCGAGCGGGTCGGCGCCGACGGCCGGGTCCTCGCCGGGGCGAGCGAAGTCGACCAGGCCACCATCACCGGTGAGCCCCTGCCGGTGGCCAAGCAGACCGGCGACGAGGTCTTCGCGGGCACCCTGAACGGCACCGGCGCGCTGCGGGTCAAGGTCGAGCGGGACGCCTCCGACTCCGTGATCGCCCGGATCGTGGCCATGGTCGAGGAAGCCTCCGAGACCAAGGCCCCCACCCAGCTGTTCATCGAGAAGGTCGAACAGCGGTACTCCCTGGGCATGGTCGCCGCCACCCTGGCCGTCTTCGCGATCCCGCTGGGCTTCGGCGCCGACCTCACCAGCTCGCTGCTGCGCGCCATGACCTTCATGATCGTGGCCTCCCCGTGTGCCGTCGTACTGGCCACCATGCCGCCGCTGCTGTCCGCCATCGCCAACGCCGGACGCCACGGCGTCCTGGTCAAGTCCGCCGTCGTCATGGAACGCCTCGGCCAGGTCGACACCGTCGCCCTGGACAAGACCGGCACCCTCACCGAAGGCACCCCCCGCGTCACCGACATCCGCCCCCTGGCCGGGTCGGACCTCTCCGACGACGCGCTGCTCGCCCTGGCGGCCGCCGCCGAGCACCCCAGCGAGCACCCCCTCGCGCGCGCCATCGTCGGCGCCGCCCGCACCCGCGGTCTCGATGTCCCCGAGGTACGGGACTTCGACTCCGCCCCCGGCACCGGCGTGACCGCCACCGTCGACGGCGCCGCCGTCGCCGTCGGCGCCCCGGCCCGGCTTCTGGGCGGCGCCACCGACGCGCGCTCCGCCAGAGCCGCGGCCCTCGCCGAGGAACTGGAGAATGACGGCCGCACCACGGTGCTCGTCGAACGTGAGGGCATCCCGGTCGGCATCCTCGGCGTCGCCGACCGGCTCCGCCCGGACGCCGCCGCCACCGTCACCGCCCTGAGAGCGCTGACCGGTACCGCCCCGATGCTGGTGACCGGCGACAACCCGCGCGCCGCCGCCCGCCTCGCCGCCGAGGTCGGCATCGGTGACGTCCGCGCCGGGTTGCTGCCGCAGGACAAGGTCACCGCCGTACGCGAGCAGGAGTCGGCCGGGCGCAAGGTGCTGGTCATCGGCGACGGTGTCAACGACGCCCCGGCGCTGGCCGCCGCCCACACCGGCATCGCCATGGGCCGCGCCGGATCCGACCTCGCCCTGGAGACCGCCGACGCCGTCATCGTCCGCGACGAACTCGCCACCGTCCCCAAGGTCATCGCCCTGTCCCGGGCGGCCCGCCGCCTGGTGGTGCAGAACCTGGTCATCGCCGGTGTGTTCATCTCCGGCCTGGTCGTCTGGGACCTGGTCGCCAGCCTGCCGCTGCCGCTCGGCGTCCTCGGCCACGAGGGCTCCACCGTCATCGTCGGTCTCAACGGCCTGCGCCTGCTGCGCGACGCGGCCTGGAAGCGCGCCGGCGCCGAAGCCGTCCGGTGAGCGAGCGCACCTGACGGGGTGCCCCCACCGCGAAGGCAGGGGCGTCCGTGCGGCCCTGGTCGCTGCTTCGCCTCCTGGGTCAGGGGCAGGAGACCGGGGCCGATTCGCCTGATCTGCCGGACCTGTTGATCTGCTGCCCGCCGACCTGCCGCTTCCCCCGCGTCAGGCCGAGCCCCCGTCAGACCGCCCCGTCCGCCAGTTCCGCCACGCCCGTGATGCGGTGCAGGGGGTAGGTGCGGACCTCGTCGGAGGTGTGGTCGTAGGCGGTGACGAAGCCGCCCTCGACGCGGACCGGGGCGATGACGCGCTGGCTGGCGGCGCCGTCGGCGTTGACGTAGCCGATCCACAGGGCGGACCCGGTGAGGACCGCGGCCTGCACGGTGGCGAGGGTCTCGGCGGAGGTGGTGCGGGGGAGGGCGCCGGGGCCCGGAGCGGCGGCGTGGTGGGGCTTGCGCTCGGCCGTGGCGGCGAGGTCGCCGGCGCGGATGGCGCGTACGGCCGCGTCGAGGAGGGCCGGGTCGGGGGCCGGGGGGCCGTCGGGGACCGGGGCGGGCGCGGTGCGCGGCGGGGTGCGGTAGGAGTCGGCGCGGGCGATCAGCACGTCGCCCTCGGCGGACTCGGCGGCCGGGGCGTAGCCCATCGCCCGCAGACCGTCGAGGAGTTGGTCGGCGGAGGTCTGCGCGGCCAGCACGGTCGGGGCGAGGCGGCGCAGCCGGAGGGCGGCGGCGCGGCGGTCGGCGAGGATTTCGGCGAGCAGCGCGTCGTCGTCGCAGCGGACGTACGCGGCGGCCGCGCCGATCCGCAACTGGCCGTGTTTACGGGCCACATCGTCGATGAGGTAGGCGAGCGGCTGGGGGACGGGCGTACGGGAGTGGGTGGCCAGGAACTCCTGGAGTTCGGCGGCGGAGCGGCCGGTGTCCAGGGCGCGGCGCACCGACGCGGGGGTGAAGCGGTAGACCGTCGCACCGCCCTTGGACTCGATGTCGGCGAGTACGCCGAGCGCCTCGGCGAGCGGGCGGAGCAGCGGGCCGGGGGCGACGGCGGTCAGGTCCGCCTGGAGGAGGACGTGGTCGAGGGGTTCGGGCAGGAGGGGGGCGAGGAGTGCGGCGGCGCGGGTGGCGGTGGCCCGGATCTCGGTGGGGGTGGGGACGGCGGCGACCGGCGGAGTGTTCTCCGCGACCAGGGCGCGGCCGTGGGCGGCCAGCGCGCCGCGCCCGGTGACGCCGAGCAACTCGGCCTCGGCGAGCGCCCATTGGGCGAGCCGGGAGCGCAGATCGTCGGCGGGAGGAACGGGGGACGCGGGGGGTGTGTGGGGGGCGGCCCCGGACGGCGTCCCGGTCCCGGCCGGTGCCGTCGACGCGCCGCGCAGCGGGCGCTCCCAGCGCAACCGGGCCAGAAGCGCCGCGGGCGGTACGGAGGTGCCGGGCGGGAGGGTGCCGAGCAGGGCGAGCGCGCGGCGACGGACCTCGGGCGCGGCCGAGCGGTCGAGGTGCGGGCCGAGGGCGGCGAGCGCGCGGCCCTTGGTGTCGGCGGTGCCGACCAGCCCCGGCGTACGGGTCGCGGACAGCCAGCCGGCCACCAGCCGCGCCCAGCGCTCCTGGTCGGGCAGCTGGAGCCAGTCCTCGGCGGCCGGGGTCGCCGCGTACCGCTCGTCGGCCTCCCCGTCGGAGGCCACCAGCCCTGCCGCGTAAGCGAGTTCGAGCCAGAAGGCGGCGAGCTGCTCGGTGGTGTCCAGCGCGGTCGCGGTCCGTTTGAGGTCGCGCACGCTCAGTCCGCCGGCCCGCAGTACGGCGGGCCCGCCGAGGTCCCACTCCTTGAGCAGCTCCTCGACGGTCGCCAGCGCCGTGAACGCCTGGCTCGCGGCGGCGCCGTCCACCAGCCGCGGGTCGCGTTCGGTGACCGGGGAGAGCGCGGGCGGTACGGGCTCGGGGGCGCGGTGCGCCCGCCCGCCGCGCAGGTGGAGCGCGGCCTCCCGGGGCAGTACGACATGGCGCGTACCCGCCGGCATCAGCAGCCCGCGGTCCAGCAGCCACTGGAGGTGCCCGGCCGGCCGGTCCGTGACACCGCCGTACGGCGGGCCCCACACCAGCTTGTCCAGGACCGCGGCCGACTCCGCCGGCGCGGTGTCGAGCAGTGCCGCCATACGGGTGCGGTCGCAGAAGAGCGCGGTGAGGGCGGCGACCGCGGTGACCGGATCGTGGGTGGCCGGCAGCCCGGCCGCGGCGAGGATGTCCTGGAGCCGGCCGGGGGACATACCGGCCGTGGCCTCGGCGACGCTCGGGCCGAGTCCGGTCGGCGAGGGGTGGGTGGCGCTCGGCGTGAGCAGCTCGCGGGCCGTCCGTACCAGCCGCAGCCGGTCGTCCGGGCCCCAGACCAGCGCCTGTGCGCGCAGCTCGGCGACCGCCCCGGGCAGCTCCGCGGTGACGGCCGCGTCCCCCGCGTCCCCGGCCATCAGCGCGCCGAGCGTCTCGTACGGGCACGGGTCGGGCGCCACCGCCAGCGCCTCGGCGGTCTGGAGCGTGAAGCGGTTCAGCCGCTCCACCGCGCGGACGACCGAGGCCCGCGTCCCGGCCCGGGTGGCCAGCTGTGTGACATCGCCCGGCACCGGGTTGAGCAGGTCGGGACGGGCCCGCAGCAGGCCGGTGAGGCCGCTGTCGGTGCGGGTCCGGAGCTCCTCGGCGAGGGTTCGGGGCGTATCAGTCATTCGTCCTACGGTAGCGGTGCCGGGGATCGGAGGGAGCCGCGCGCGGCGGCGGTGCGGGCGGCGGCCGGCTCCGCCGGAGTGGTCCGTACGCCGCCGCGGCCCGCACGGTCCGGCGCCCGCCGTCGGCCGAAGCGGTACCGTCGGGGCAGTAACCAGCGCACGTCGCAGGGGATTTCGTGGGGATCGAGAGCGATCAGCTCGTCTTTGACTATCTGAGCCGGGTGGGCGACCTGGCCCAGCAGCGGGGGCTGCCCTCCGGCGCGCGGATGCGGCTGGTGGCCACGCTGCGCGCGGAGATCGACGCGCAGCAGGCCGACTCGGTCTCCGGTGTGAAGCGGGTGCTGTCCCGGCTGGGGACGCCGGAGGCCGTGGTGACGGCCGCCGGGCGCGGGGACGGGCCTGCCGGCGGGCGCGGGGACGGCGAAGGGGGCGGCCGGGCTCCGGCGGGCCCCGTGACCCCCGCGGCCGGGCCCGCGGCGCCGGACGACGACGGCGCCCCGCCCGGCGCGCCCCCCGCCGCCCCCGCCCCCTCGCGCTTCTTCCCGCGTCCCGCCGAGCCGCCCGCGCCGCGGCCGGGCACCCGCGACAAGCTCGGCGGACTGGCCCGGCGCAGCGGGCTGACCGGCCGGATCCCCGCTCCCCGCGATGAGGCCACGGAGCCCCCGGCCGGCCGCCCGAGCTTCCTGAAGAAGGTCATCCGCCCCGAGCGGCCCGCCCCTCCCGCGCCGCGGACCGCCTCGCCGCCGCATCTGGCGGGCCCGGACGAACTCGGCGACGCGGACGAGTCGCCCGACTGGTGGTCGGTGCAGGCGGACCCGTACGGGCCGGGCGAGACCGTGCCCGGGTTCGTCGGCGGGATCGAGATCGAGGAGATGCGGGAACGGCTGACGGGCGACCGCCCGTTGTCGCTGAAGAAGGACGGGGAGGGGGACGGGGAGCACGGGGAGCACGACGGGAGCGACGGGGCGGAGCGGGACCCCGGCGCGGCGGACACGGAGGGCGGGGAGGACGCCGAAGGGGAGGCGGACGGGAAGCGGCCGCCGCTGCCCGGACTGCTGGGCCGCGCCCTCGCCCGGCGGCGCGGTGCGCCGGCCGGTGACGAGGAGGCGGCGGACGAGGCCGACGCGGGGGCCGGGGAGGCGGCCGAGGCGGACGGTTCGCTGATCGCGCGGCTGCGGCTGAGCCCCGTCCTCACGCTGGCCGCGCTGCTGCTGGTGGCCGGGGCGGTGCTGGGGTCGTGGCTGGCCCTGGCCGGTGGCTGGGCGCTCGCGTACGTATCGCGGCGGCTGACCCGGGTCGAGGCGAAGTTCGCGGCGCTGGGCGTACCGGGCATCGCCGTCGGCGGCCTGCTGGTCTGGGTGTGGGGACGGTTCGACGGCCGGTGGGGCGAGCCGATCGCCCAGAGCCGGCTGGGCCAGGAGCTCTTCGACGGGCTGCCGGTGATGGTCCGGGTCGCCGCCGTCGCCTCGGCCGCGTTCCTGGTGTGGCGGATGCGGCGCGCGTAGAGGCGCGGTGCCTGCGGATTGCGGGGGCGGGCGAGGTACGCGGGCGGCGGCCAGGCCCCCGCGGGTGCGACGGCCGAGCAGCGGAACGGCCGGCGGGGCGCAGGGTGACGTGCTCCGGGTAGCGCCGGCCGAGCAGGGCCCGTACGACGAGGTTGTCCTGGCCGGACTGCGGCCCGGCCATGTGCTGAGCCCGCAGGCCGGCCGCACGGCTACTCGTCGTCGGCGCGGCTGATCAGGCGTGGTGCTCGACCACGGGGCGGATCTTTCGCATCCAGCCGCCCATCTCCTTGGCGCCGTAGCCCATCTTGATGCGGGTGCCGCCCTGTTTGGGGTAGAGGGTGGCGGTGCCGAGTGTGGTCGCGGTCTCCCAGACGCAGGCCGTGGACTCGACGGCCAGGCGGCCCGACTGAAGCAGTTCCTCGTGGCAGACGGCGGCGCCGCCGTGCGGCCCGGGGTCGGCGGCTGTCCAGCTCTGGGTGGACCTGGTACCCGCGCCGTCGTCGGTCACCGACGGAGGCTTCTGGAGAGTGGGGACGAGCTTCGACGGGTCGTAGCCCGTGCCGTTCATACCGGTGATGACGACCCAGTACTCGTCGGCCGCGTCGTCGTAGACCGCGTCGGCCTCGGTGCCGTTGACGCCGAGCCGACCCGCGACCTGGCCCAGTCCTTCGTGCATCTTCTGCCGCGCGTCGGCGGACGGGTGGCGGTCCAGGGGGTACGCGCCGAGCTTCTCCGGGAAGCCGATCACCCACGAGGGCCCGCCGGTGCCGCCGCCTCCGGTGCCGCCGCCTACGGTTCCCCCGTCTGTGGAGCCGCCGCCCGGATTTCCGCCGCCTGAAGCCGCCGGGCCGGAGGTCCCCGCGCCGGGGGTGTGCGCGGTGGCCGTGCGGCTGTCCTGTCCGCCGTTCGCCGGGCGGCCGCCACCGCTGCCGTCGGGTCCGCAACCGGCCAGTACGACCGCCCCGGTGGCGACCAGGACGAGCGCGGTCGCCACACCGCGCGGTCGTCGCGACGGTTCCCGGCGTACCGGGAGTTCGAGGTGTTCGTCGGGCATGGCCGGGCTCCTCACGAGGGACGCGGAAGGCGGAACGGGCGCGCACACCCACCGCGTCGGCCAGCTTCGCCGATCGTCCCGGTCGGCGGAACCGCGTTCTGCTTAACCCCGGCCGACAGGAAAACCGACAGGACAGTCGGCAGGGAAGCCGACAGGACAACCGGCCGCGATACCGACAGCGATACCAGCAGGAGCCACGGCCACGGCCACGGCCACGGCCACGGCCACGGCCACGGCCACGGCCACGGCCACGGCCACGGCCACGGGTTCGGCGGGGGCGGGCAGGGCCACGAGTTCGGCGATGTGAGTAGTTCTCCCGTATCCGAACAGCAGGCCCGTTGCCGACACTTGTCACGCGCCATATGTGTTCCCCTCTTCGCTCCGATCTCCGCTCCGTTCTCCCGTCTCCTCTCCGTTCTCCCACCCGGACAGGACCATGAACTCGACACCCAGTCCCGAGCAGGCCCCCCACGACGTGGCGAGGTGCGCCTGTCCCGCCTGCCAGCTCTTCCGCTATCAGCGGCAGTACGGCCCCGACCCCGGACGCGCCCTGCCGCCGCCCTGCCCGCCACCGGGCTACGGGGCGCCGGGCCAGGGGGCGCCGAACCAGAGCGATCCCGGCCAGGCGGCACCCGGCTACGGGACGCACCCCGGCGGTACCTACCCCGGCTACGGGACGCACCCCGGTTACGGGCCACCGCCCCCGGGGTACGTCCCCCCGCCGCCGGGACACCTGTCCGCGCACAGCGCCGGCAGCGATCGCACCGTCGCCGCGCTGGCCCACTGGACGCCACTGGTGGTCGCGGTCGTCTTCGCGTTCGTCATCCCCGGTCTCTCGGTGTTCCTCTGCTTCGTGCCACCGCTGATCGTGATGACGACCGCGAAGTCCGAGTACGTCCGGAGCCACGCCTGCGAGGCGCTCAACTTCCAGCTCACCGTGCTGATCCCGGGCACGGTCATCCTGCTGCTGTCCCTGGCGGCGCGGGGGTTCGGGGGCGTACTGAGCCTCGTCCTGTTCGTCTGCTGCCTGATCGTTCAGATCATGGCCGCGTTGAAGGCGGGCGGCGGCGAGCAGTTCCGGTACCCCGTCTGCCTCCGCTTCGTGAAGCGGACGAACGGGTGAGGGCCGGGCGACGGGTACGGGACCGGGCGCGGCCCCGTACGCAGGGCGGGGCGCGGCCGCGGGCCGGGGCATGCCCAGGAGGATGACGGCTTGGAACTCGATCCGAAACGCCTGTTGGTGCTGCACGCGCTCGCCGACGGCGGCGGCCTGGCCGCGGCGGCGCGCGCCCTCGGCCATACCCGCTCCGCGGTCTCCCAGCAGCTGGCCCGTCTGGAACGGCAGGTCGGCCTCCCGCTGGTGGACCGCACGGGCAGCCGGCTGGAACTCACCGCGGACGGACGGCTGCTGGCCGCCAGCGGCGAGCGCATCCACCGCGAACTCGCCGCAGCGGCCCGCCGGTTGAGCGTGGCGGGCGGGCGGGTGGCGGGCCCGGTGTCGATCGGCGCGTCCTCCTGGGTCATCGTCAGGATCGCGATACCCACTCTCCGGCTGCTCGCCGACCGGTACCCCGACATCGAGCCCCGGATCGTCGAGACCGGACTGCGGGACGGGCTACGGCAGTTGCGCCTGGGCGAACTGGACGTCCTGATCGTCTCCGACGACCGCGAGACGGCCGTCCCGCTGCCGCCCTCGGTCAAGGCGCGGGTGCTCGTCGAGGACGCGTATCACCTCGTCGTGCCCGACGGGTGGCCGGCCCCGGACGGGGCCGCCGGGCTCTCCGGCCGGCCGTGGATCAGCGCCCCGGTGCACTCCGCGCGGGGCCGGGCGTTCGCGCGGTTCGCCGCGACGCACGGCATCGTGCCGTCGGCCGAACATCTCGCCGCGCACCCCAGCGCCGTGCGGACACTCCTGACCGCCGGGCTCGGCGCGGCGCTCCTGCCCGCCTACTTCGCCGCCCGGCTGACGGACGCACGGGTGACCGAGGTGCCGGTCTCCGGTCTGTTCGTCTCCCGGCTGCTCTACCGCACCGGTCCCGCGGGCGCCGCACCGGCGGCGGAGGCGACGGTCACGGCGCTGTGCGAGGCGGGCCGGAACGTCGCCGAGCGCGACGCGGCCGACGGCGTCCCCCGCGAGGCCGTCATCCGGCCCCTGCGCGACCCCGGAGGGGACGGACGGCCGAGCCGGTAGCCGAGGGCGGACAGCGAGTGGCGGACAGCTGATGACGTACGGCTCGGCCGATGACGTACGGCTGATGACGTACGGCGGATGGCCGATGACGTACGGCGGACGGATCGGCGCGGCGGGTGAATCGCGTCCCGCCAGGGGGAAAACGCGTCCTCCTACGGGCCGGCCGGCTCCCTCCGCCGCTCGTGGACCCACACCGCCACCTGGGAGCGGGAGGTGAAACCGAGCTTGGCCAGGATGCGTTCGACGTGGTTCTCGGCGGTGCGCTGGGCGATCACGAGACGGGCGGCGATCTCCTTGTTGCTTAGGCCCAGGGCGACGAGACCGGCGACTTCGCGTTCCCGCCGGGTGAGCGGCGCGTCCGGGCCCGTGGGCGCGGGGCGCCGGGGCGGGGGTGGGGCGGGCGCGGGTTCTTCCTCCAGTACGTAGGCCAGTGCGGCGGCGGGGCTGAACGCCGCGCCGCGCCGGACCGCCCGGTCGAACTCCCCGGCCGGCAGCGCCGCGCGCACCGCGTCCTCGCACCGCTGATGGGACTCGGCCATGAAGGGCGCGGCGGAGAGCGTCCCGCCGATCGTCTCCCAGAGGGACCGGAGGATGCCGAGCAGATGGGCGGCGCGCCGGGTCGCGCCGGCCGCCTCCGCGCTCCATGCCACCAGCTCCACGCACATCGCGATGTCCCACCAGTCATGGAACGGCCGCATGAGCCGGATCGCCTCGCGCGCCAGGCCGTCGGTGGTGTCGCGGTCGCCGCCCAGCCACTGGAGGAGGCCCTGGGCGAACAGGGTGAGCGCCCTGAGCCACGATTCCCCGTGCGCCGAGGTGACCGCCTCGCACTCCCGGCACAGGGCCAGTGCGCGGTCGTGGTCGCCCAAGTGCCATACCGCGATGGCGAGTTTGACCGTGCACTCGGTGGCGCCGCCGAGATCGCCCAGCGCGCGGTGGCCGCTGGCGGCGTCCTCGAACAGCGCGGCCGCGCGCGGCAGATCCCAGCGGAACGCGGCGGCGAGCGCCTGGTGGTGCCGCGCCCAGGCGAGGGCGGAAGCGTCCTGGAGATGCTCGGCCGCCGCGCGGTATTCGTCCAGTGCGGGCAGCGCCTCCTCGATGGCGCCTTGCAGGACGCCGAGATAGGCGTAGGTGCCCAGTGCCGTGGCGCGCGCCGGGCTCTGCGCGCGCTCGGCCGCCAGCAGCCGGTCGAGCCAGTGGCGCCCCTCGTGCAGGGACCCGAGCGTGATCCAGTAGTGGCGGGGCGCCACCGCCAGGCGCATCCCGGCCGTCGCCTCGCCGGGCTCCGTCAGGCAGTGGTCCAGGGCCACCCGCAGGTTGGCGTGGTCGAGACGCAGCCGGGTGAACCACGCCGCCTGCTCCGGGCCGAACCACTGCGCCTGGGCCTGTGCCGTCAGGCCGAGGTAGTGATCACGGTGGCGGCGGCGGTACGTCGCGGCGGTGCCGGACGCGGCCAGCCGGTCCTGCCCGTACTCGCGGACGGTCTCCAGCATCCGGTACCGGGCGCGGCCGCCGTGCTCGTGCCGGGTCAGCACCGACTTCTCCACCAGGCCGTCCACCACATCGAGCAGCGCCGCTTCCGGCAGGTCGTCCGCCCCGCAGACGGCCGCCGCGGCCTGGAGGTCGAAGCCGCCCGAGAAGACCGAGACCCGGGCCCACAGGGCACGCTCCCGCTCGGTACAGAGCGCGTGGCTCCAGTCCATCAGCGCGCGCAGGGTCCGCTGCCGGGGCAGGGCGGTACGGCTGCCGAGCGTCAGCAGCGCGAACCGGTCCTCCAGGCGGGCGAGCATCTCGTGGAGGGTGAGCGTGCGCATCCTGGCCGCGGCGAGTTCGATCGCCAGGGGCAGCCCGTCCAGGCGCTGGACGAGTTGCGCCACCGCCTCGGCGTTGTCCCGGGTGACCTCGAACCCGGGCAGGACGGCCGCGGCGCGCTGCTCGAACAGCTCTACCGCCGGGCACTTGAGCAGCTCCCGGACCGGGGGCCGACGGCTCGGGACCGGCGTCGGCAGGGGCGGCACCACGAACACCTGCTCCCCGGTGACGCCCAGCACGTGCCGACTGGTCGCCAGAACGCGCATACCGGGCGCGGCCCGGAGCAGCGTGTCGGCCAGCTGCGCACAGGCGTCGACGAGGTGCTCGCAGTTGTCCAGCACGAGCAGCAGCCGTCGGCGGCGGACCTGGTCGGTGACCACGTCGAGGGTGGCGCGGCCGGACTGGTTCACCAGGCCCAGCGCGGTGGCCACGGTGTGGGCCAGCAGCTTCGGGTCGCGCAGCCCGGCCAGCTCCACGACGCACACACCGTCGCGGAACGCCCGGGTGACCGTGGCGGCGGTACGCAGCGCCAGCCGGGTCTTGCCGACGCCCCCGGCCCCCGTCAACGTGACCAGCCGCGACGCGGAGAGCAGCCGCCGCACCTCCGTGACCTCGGCGCGCCGGCCGACCAGGGCGGTGAGGTCGGCGGGAATCCCCGCCATCCCGCCCAGCGGTACCCCAGTTCCCATGGACACAACATAGCCGGGGGCGACCGACGGGCACGGCGGGTGCGCACGACGGCCGCACCCCCGCCCCGCGCCCAGCCGCCGGGCCCCTCCCGGTCCCTTCCCGATCACCTTGCCCATGCCCCCCTGCCGCCAACTCCTGGTCATGGAGCGGGTGGTGAGGCGCGCCGGAGGAGGGGGCTGTGCCCCGTACGCCGCGCCGCGGCACCGAGCACTCCGCCAACGCCCCCTCCGCCGTCCTCGCCACGGCTCGGGCCGTGCCGCCGCCGGGCCGCCGGGACGAGTACGCGGACACCAGGGGCCGGGCCACCGCTCGTACCTCATCCGCCCCGGACACCGGACGGGGGAACCCGGGAGCCGCGGCTCGCCCGCCCGCCGGACACCCTCGCAGGCAGCCCGGAGGACCTCCGGCGGAGCCTTCCGGGGGACCGGCGGGTGTGCCGGACCGGCCCGTCACGTAGGCCACACCGTGCCCCAGCTCCCGCCCGAGCCCGCCTGCACCCATGTCGAGGCGCTGCGCTGCCTCGGCTCCCAGGGCCGGGTCCACGAGGCCATGCCGCTCGGCAGCGGCCTCGTCGACCGCGCCAGGGGCCTGACCGCGGACGCCTTCGCGCCCGCCGGCGACGGCATCCGCGGCCACTTCCCGCGCGACTACCTCGCCGCCCTGGAGAAGAACCTCACCTGACGCAGGAGGGGAGGACCGGGAAAAACGGAGTGCGGGCCGCGGAGCGGCGTGATGCGATGAGCAGCTATGAACGAAACATCGGCCTCCACCGGCAGCGACCCCGATCTGCTGGTCAAGATGGAGCAGAACCTCGCCGAGCACGCCTGTCACCTGCACCGGCACATGGCGGGCCCGACCGTCACGGAGTCGGACGGCCTCCTGATCGCCGACAGCGGGCTGGCCGACGACACCTTCAACATCGTCGCGGCGGCGCGGCTCACCGCGGACACCGCCCCGGCCCGGGTCGCCGGGACCGTCCGGGCCCTGGCCACCACCGGGCGCCCCTTCTCGTGGTGGGTGGGGCCCGCCTCCGCACCCGCGGATCTCGCCTCGCTCCTGTCGGACGCCGGTCTTGAGGCGTCCGAGACCGAGACGGGCATGTGGCGGGAGCTGGCGGCCCCGCCGGAGCCGTACGCCGGGGGTCCGGACATCCGCCCGGTGACGACCCCCGGGCAACTCGCCGACTACGCGGCGGTCCTGGCCGCGAACTGGGACCCGCCGGCCGCCACCGTGCGCCGCTTCTTCGCCGAGGCCGCCGAGTGGGCCCTCGCCCCCGGCTGTCCCGCCCGCTATCTGGTCGGCTACGTGGACGGCCGCCCGGTCTGCTCCGCCGAGGTCTTCCTGTACGCGGGAGTCGCCGGGATCTACAACATCGCGACCCTGGCGGCCGACCGGCGGCGCGGGTACGGCGGCGCCATCACCCTGGCGGCCCTGCGCACCGCGTACGACGCGGGCCACCGCACCGTGGTCCTGCAAGCGTCCGCGGACGGTGAACCCGTATACCGCCGACTCGGGTTCGAGGCGTGCGGGGTGTTCACCGAGTACGCCATCGCTCCGCCCCGCACACCCTGAAACCACCGCGGTTTTCCGAGGACCGTCGAGGTGGGCCGGCCGTGCCGCCGCCCCCCGACGCCGGTGCACCGCCGCGAAATGGCGGTGCGCCGGTCCGGGACGGTTGAGATCATGGCGGTCCCGCGTTTTCGTACCGTCTGGAGCAGTGCTGCCGTGAGTCCCGTTCCCCCCGACCCCTCGGTGCTCCACCCGATGCCCGAGCAGCCGCGTGTGGTGCTGCTGAAACCGCTGGTGACGTCCCCGCTGATCGAGGTGGGCGAGTACTCCTACTACGACGATCCGGACGACCCGACCGCCTTCGAGACCCGTAACGTCCTGTACCACTACGGTCCGGAGAAGCTGGTCATCGGGAAGTTCTGCGCGCTGGGCACGGGGGTGCGCTTCCTCATGAACGGCGCCAACCACCGTATGGACGGCCCCTCGACGTTCCCGTTCCCCATCATGGGCGGCGCCTGGGCCGAGCATTTCGACGCCCTCACCGGACTGCCCGGCCGCGGGGACACCGTGGTCGGCAACGACGTCTGGTTCGGCTACCGCACCACGGTCATGCCCGGTGTCCGCATCGGCCACGGCGCGATCATCGCGTCCGGATCCGTCGTGGTGGACGACGTCCCCGACTACGGCATCGTCGGCGGCAACCCGGCCCGGCTCATCCGCACCCGCTACCGCGAGGCGGACATCGCCCGCCTGCTCGCCGTCGCCTGGTGGGACTGGCCGGCCGAACACCTCGGCCGGCATCTGCGGACCGTCATGACCGGCGGTCTCGACGACCTCGAAGCGGCGGCCCCGCCCGGCCGGTGACGGCCCGTCACCGGTATGCGGGACGGCGGCTCGTCCGGCCGTCCGGAAGGCGAGGGGGCGCCCCGCCCCGCCTCAGCCCTTCTTCACCAGCCGTTGCCGGATCTCGTCCAGGATCTTGTCGGCCGCCGTGTAGCCGATGCCCTGGATCCACAGCTGGTCGTCGACGCGGAAGGACTTGCCGCCCTTGACGGCGGTCATGTTCTTCCAGAGTGCGCCGCCGGTGATCTCCGCCTCCTTGGACTTCTGCGGGCTGCCGTACGTCGCGTAGAAGACCACGTTCGCGTCGGCCTTGTTGGCCTGTTCGGGGCTGATCTCCGTCATCAGGCCGTCCTTGGCGCCGTCGACGACGTCGGTGGGGCCGGTGCCGAGGTCGTCGAGGACGGTGCCGATGTAGCTCCGGCAGCCGTAGATGCGGGTGTCGGCGCCCTCGATGAAGCGGACGACGTTCGTCCGCAGCTGCTTCGCCTTGGCGGCGCCGCCCAGCGCCTCGGTGACCTGCCGGGCGTGCGCCTCGTACGCGGCGACCGCCTGCTTCGCCTCGGGGATCTTGCCGAGCGCGTCGGCGTGGGTGGCGAAGTTCTGCTTCCACGGGTAGCCGGTGCTCTCCGTCAGCACCGTCGGCGCGATCTTCTTGAGCGCGTCGTAGCGCACGCCGTCGCGGACCTTGCTGGACAGGATCAGATCGGGCTTGAGGGCGGCGACCGCCTCCAGGTTCGGGGCGCCGATCTTGCCGACGTCCTCGATGCCGGCGACCTCGTCCTTGGACAGGTAGTCCAGGAAGCCGGTGGCGACGTCCGAGCGGGTGGCACCGACCGGTCTGACGCCGACGGTGACGGCGGAGTCCAGTTCGGCGGTGTCCAGCACGACGACCCGTTTCGGGGCGGCCGGCACCTGCACATCGCCCATCGCCGTCCGCACCGTGTGCCGCGCGCCGGACGACGGCTTCGCCCAGACCGTCGTGGGCTGCTCGGGGCAGTCGGCGGCCTCGAAGGAGCCGCCCGAGCCGGACGAGGCGCCGCCGTCGCCGGACCCGCAGGCGGCCAGGACGAGGGAGGCGGTGAGCGCACCGGCCGCGGCGACGGCGGTACGGCGCGTGGAGGCTGCGGAGCGGGACATGACATGCCCTTTCGGCGGACGGGAGGGGAGGGGACGGCGCGGGCGGCGTCAGGGCCGCGGGGACTGCCAGGGGCGGCCGGGGACGACCAGGGGGGAGCCCGTCACCGGGTCGGGCACCACGACCGAGTCCAGGCCGAACACCTCACGGACCAGCTCCGCCGTGACCACCTCGGCGGGGTGCCCCTGGGCGATGATCCGGCCCGCCTTCATCGCCACCAGATGGTCGGCGTAACGGGCGGCCTGGTTGAGGTCGTGCAGCACGGCGACGACGGTACGCCCCCGGTCGTGGTTCAACTGCCGTACGAGGTCCAGCACCTCGACCTGGTGGGCGATGTCGAGGTAGGTGGTCGGCTCGTCCAGCAGCAGCAGTTCGGTCTCCTGGGCGAGCGCCATCGCTATCCACACCCGCTGCCGCTGGCCGCCGGAGAGCTCGTCCACCGCGCGGTCGGCCAGCTCCGCCACGTCCGTGCGCGCCATCGCCTCCGTCACCGCGCGCTCGTCGTCCGCCGACCACTGCTGCCACCAGCTCTGGTGCGGCTGCCGGCCGCGGGCGACCAGATCGCCGACGGTGATCGCCTCCGGTGCGACGGGCGTCTGCGGCAGCAGCCCCACGGACTGCGCGATCCGCTTGGTGGGGATGCGCGCCAGGTCCGTACCGTCCAGCAGCACCGCCCCGCGGCGCGGCCGCAGCAGCCGGCCCAGGGCGCGCAGCAGCGTGGACTTGCCGCAGGCGTTGGGGCCGACGACGATCGTGACGGCGCCGTGCGGGATGTCCAGGTCCAGGCCGTCGACGACCGTACGGTCCTCGTAGGCGAGCGTCAGATCGCGCGCGGTGAGCCTGCTCGGGGAGCCCGCGCCACGGTCCGCGGGCCGGTTTGTCCGGTGGCCCGCGTCGTGGTCTGCCTCCCGGGCTCCCGGTGCCCGCCGCTGGACGCTCTCGCCGGTCTCGGTCACGCTTTTCCTCCTGCGGAACGGCCGCGGTCGCGGTGGCCCCTGACGATGAGCCAGATCAGATACGGGGCGCCGACGGCGGCGGTCAGCACGCCCACCGGCAGCTCGGTCGGCGCGAGGACCTTGCGCGCCAGCAGGTCGCCCAGGACGACGATGAACGCGCCGAGCAGCGCCGAACAGAGCAGCGGGATCTGCGCGGTACGGGTGAGCCGGCGGGCGATCTGCGGCGCCAGCAGCGCCACGAAGTCCACCGGGCCCGCCGCGCCGGTCGCCATCGACGCCAGCACCACGCCGACCGCGACCAGCCCGAGGCGGGTGCGGCCCAGCCGGGTGCCGAGCGCGGTCGCGGTGTCGTCGTCCAGGGAGACGGTCCGCTGGGCGCGCGCCGCCCACAGCACGAACGGCAGCAGTACCAGCAGCGCCCAGCCCAGCGGCGCCGCCTCCGCCCAGCCGCGGCCGTTGAGCGAACCGGTCATCCACACCTGGGCCTGCTGGGCGACCAGATAGTCGCCCTTGGTCAGGAAGAGCTGGGTGACCGAGCGCAGCGCGACCGCGAAACCGATACCGATCAGCACGAAGCGGGTCGCGTGCAGCCCGCCGCGCCACGCGAAGAGATAGACCAGCCCGGCCGCCACCAGCCCGCCCGCCACCGACAGATACGGCAGCACGCCGTACGAGGTGATGCCGAAGGTCATCGCGCCGACCGTCAGGGCGCTCGCGCCCTGGGTGACGCCGATGATGTCGGGGCTGGCCAGCGGGTTGCGGGCGACCGTCTGGATCAGCGCACCGGCGACCCCGAAGGCCGCGCCGGCCAGCAGCCCGACGGTCATCCGCGGCAGCCGCAGCGTCCCGACGACCAGCTCCTGCCCGGACGGCTGCCCCAGCAGCACCTTGAGCACCTCGGACGGCGCGACGAAGCTCTCCCCGACGCAGAGGTACGCCACGCTCACCGCGGCCAGCAGGACGGCGAGGACGAGGGCGACCACGGCCGCCCGCCGGTGCAGCAGGAAGGAGCCGCGGCCGGCCCGGACCAGGGCGTAGCCCGTGGGGCGCGCCGTACGCGCCGGGGGCGCGGGCACGGCGGGCGCCGGGGGAGTGACGGGCGCGGTCATGCCGCCACCGCCTTCCGCCGGACCAGGGTGACCAGGAAGGGCACCCCGATCAGGGCGGTCATCACGCCCGCCGGGACCTCCGAGGGCGGGAAGACGATCCGCCCGACGGTGTCCGAGACCAGCACGATGACGGGCCCCAGCAGCGCCGCCATCGGCAGCAGCCAGCGATGGTCGCTGCCCACGACCGCGCGGGCGAGGTGCGGGACGGCGAGGCCGACGAAGGCGATCGGGCCGGCCGCCGCCACGCCCGCGCCGGTCAGGACCGTCGCGCCGAGCCCGCCCACGATCCGTACCGTCGCGACCTTCTGACCGAGCCCCCTGGCGACGTCCTCGCCGAGCGCCAGCGCGTCCAGGCCGCGAGCCACGGACAGCACGAGCACCGCGCCGACCAGCAGGAACGGCCAGATCTGACCGGCCACTTCGCTGTCCCGGCCGGAGAGCGAGCCGACCTGCCAGAACCGGAACTCGTCCAGCGCGGCGGCCTTGGTGGTGAGCACCGCCATCGTCACCGACACCAGCAGCGCGTTGATGGCGGCGCCGGACAGGGCGAGCTTGACCGGGGTGGCGCCGCCGCGGCCACTGGCGGCGATGGCGTAGACGACGACGGAGGCGATCCCCGCCCCGGCGAACGCGAACCAGACATAGCCGGTCAGGGTGTGGATCCCGGCGAAGGAGAGGGCCAGCACCACGCCGACCGAGGCGCCCTGGCTGATGCCGAGGATGCCGGGGTCGGCGATGGGGTTGCGGGTGATGCCCTGCATGACGGTCCCGGCCATCGCGAGCGCGGCGCCGACCATCAGCCCGATCAGCGTGCGCGGCAGCCGCAGATAGCGCACGACCTGGGCCACATCGCTGTCACCGCCGTACAGCAGCGCGTGCAGCACCTCGGACGGCGCGAACTGGCGGCTGCCGACGGCCAGGGAGAAGAGCACCGCGAGCAGCAGGGCGAGCACCGCCACCACCGTCAGTCCGAGCCGGCGCCCGCGCATCCGGGGCTTCATGAGGCGCGGGGTATCGCGGAACGCGCGACGACGGTTCGGGGGCGGCTGGCCTGGGCGAGAGACATCGGGTCCATTTCGCGGTGGGCGCGGTGCGTTCCCGGGCGTTCGCGGCCCGGCGGTGCTGCGAACGGTCCGGGGCGGTTCCGTGCGGACGGTCCGGTGAGGAAGGTAAGGCAAGGCTAAGGGTACGGCCCGGCCGGTCCCGACCCGGGCACAATGGCAGGTATGGCTGCGCACCCCCTGACGGTCGGTTTCGACCTCGACATGACGCTGATCGACTCCCGCCCCGGCATCAAGGACGCGTACCGGGCGCTGTCCGCCAGGACCGGTACCTACGTCGACGCCGACCTCGCGGTGACCCGGCTGGGGCCGCCGCTGGAGGACGAACTCCGCCAGTGGTTCCCCGAGGAGCGGCTGGCCGAGATCAGCGAGGTCTACCGGGAGCTGTACCCGCGGTACGCCATCACGGGGTCGCCCGCGATGCCCGGCGCCCGCGAGGCCGTCGCCGCGGTGCACGCGGCCGGCGGCCGGGCGATCGTGGTGACCGCGAAGTTCACGCCCAACGCCGAACTGCATCTGGCACACCTCGGCATCGAGGCGGACGTGGTCGTCGGCTCGCTGTGGGCGGAGGCCAAGGCCGAGGCGCTGCGGGAACACGGCGCGCGGGTCTACGTCGGCGACCACACCGGCGACGTCCGCGGTGCCCACACCGCGGGCGCGCTGTCCGTCGCCGTCCCGACCGGCCCGTGTGACGCCGCCGAACTGCGCGCGGCCGGCGCCGATGTGCTGCTCGGCGACCTGACCGCGTTCCCGTCCTGGCTGGAGCGTTATGTGACGGTCGGGGCGGACGCCGCCGATGCAGCGGAGGCGGCAGACGCCGCAGACACCGCCTCCGCCTGACGGCGCTGGGCGAGGACGGACCGGATCACCCCCGCCGCGGCGATGAGGAATCCGGCGCCCATCAGCATGCACACCCAGTAGAAGACGGACGGCAGCGGATCGGCCCCGATGAACAGTGGCGTCATCGTGGCGAGAGTGGCCACTGCGCCAACCAGGAACACGATCGCGCCGATTCGGACCAGCAGATCCCCGGCCTGGGGAGTTTCGTCAGACACCTGACCAGGGTAAGTCCGGGCCATCAGCACCGAGGATCCCCCCCGGCGACGTCTTGTCACCGGGCACCGGACCATTAGCCTTGGTGGTGGCGGGTCCGGTGGCCCGCTGCACTGCTATCCAGACCTGTTTCCTTCGAAACTTACGCAGCAGACCCAGCCCAGCTTTTTCCCACGAGTACGAGGACGAGGACAGACGTGCCTACCGGCAAGGTCAAGTGGTTCAACAGCGAGAAGGGCTTCGGCTTTCTCTCCCGTGACGACGGCGGCGACGTCTTCGTGCACTCGTCGGTACTCCCCGACGGCGTGGACGCACTCAAGCCGGGCCAGCGCGTCGAATTCGGCGTCGTCGCAGGTCAGCGCGGCGACCAGGCGCTGACCGTGACACTCCTCGACCCCGCGCCGTCGGTGGCCGCGGCGCAGCGCCGCAAACCGGACGAACTCGCGTCGATCGTGCAGGACCTCACCACGCTCCTGGAGAACGTCACCCAGCAGCTGGAGCGCGGCCGTTACCCGGACAAGGCGCACGGCGCGAAGATCGCCGGCATGCTGCGCGCGGTCGCCGACCAGCTGGACGTCTGACCGCCCGGCCACCGGTCGACCGGACGGCGCGGCCCGCCGTTCCGGCACCGGCCGGACCGCCACCCGGTGCGCACCGGGTGGCCGAACTCACATTCCGTATCTCACAGCTCAGACAGCTCAGACAGCTCAGATAAAGGTCAGCGCATCGCGGCCGAGGGGTGGTACGAGCCCCTCGGCCGCGGCGCGTGTCAGCAGCCCGCGCACCGCGGCATAGCCGTCCTCGCCGAGGTCGGCGGTGAACTCGTTGACGTACAGCCCGATGTGCTGGTCGGCGACGGCCGGATCCATCTCCTGGGCGTGCGCCAGCACATACGGCCGGGAGACCTCGGGGTCGTCCCAGGCCAGCTGCACGGAAGCGCGGATGGCCGCGGCGAGCGCGTGCAGCATCGGTTCGCCCAGCGACCGCTTGGCGATGATCGCACCGAGCGGGATCGGCAGACCGGTGGTGTCCTCCCAGTGCTCGCCCATATCGGCGAGGCAGGCCAGTCCGTAGTCCCGGTAGGTGAAGCGTGCCTCGTGGATGACCAGGCCCGCGTCCACCTTGCCGTCCCGCACGGCCGGCATGATCTCGTGGAACGGCAGCACGACGATCTCGCCGACGCCGCCCGGCACCTCCGTGGCCGCCCAGAGCCGGAACAGCAGATACGCGGTGGACCGCTCACTGGGCACCGCCACCGTCCGGCCCGTCAGATCCGCGGCCGTGCCGCCTTCCCGGGTCAGCACCAGCGGACCGCAGCCGCGCCCCAGCGCCCCGCCGCACGGCAGCAGCGTGTACTCCGCCAGCACCCACGGCAGCACCGCGTACGACACCTTCAGCACATCGAACTCACCGCGCTCGGCCATGCCGTTGGTGATGTCGATATCGGCGAAGGTGACGTCCAGCTCCGGCGCGCCCGGGACGCGGCCGTGCGCCATGGCGTCGAAGACGAAGGTGTCGTTCGGGCACGGCGAGTACGCGATGTTCAACGGCCGGGTCACGGGGTCCTCCTCGCGGACGGTGCCGGTTGCGGAGCCGGTGCGGCCCCGGGGGAAGTGGTGGCGCGCAGCGCGCCGGGCAGTGCGCCGAAGGCGGCGGTCAGGGCGGTGAGCGCGGGGCCGATCCGCCAGGCGGCGCGGTCCCGGGGGCCGACGGCGTTGGAGACCGTACGGATCTCCAGCACCGGCACGCCGTGCGCGGCGGCCGCCTCGGCGACCCCGAACCCCTCCATCGCCTCGGCCAGCGCACCCGGATGACGGGCCGCCAGCTCCGCGGCCCGCCCGGCGCTGCCGGTGACCGTCGAGACGGTCAGGACCGGGCCGGCCGCCGCACCGGCCGCCGCGGCGACGGCCCGGACGAGCGCGGGATCGGGGTGGTGCGCCACGGTCCCGAAGCCGAGTCCGGTGACCGGGGTGAATCCTTCGGGGGTCTCGGCACCCAGGTCGGCGGCGACGATCGCGTCCGCGACGACCACGGAGCCCAGCGGCGCGCCGGGGGCGAAGCCGCCGCCGATACCGGCCGAGACGACCAGACCGTAGGGCTCGCCGGTGAGCGCGGCGGCGGTCAGCGCGGTCGCCGTGGCGGCGGCCGCGGCGGCCGGGCCGACACCGGCCGCGAGCGCGTCGAGCACCACCGGGGCCGGGCCGGGGGAGTGGTCCACGGGCCGGACCGGGCGGTGCAGGGCGTAACCGCCGGGCAGCTGCTCGGCGGTGTACGGTCCCGCGGCGGCGCACACCGCGTCCCGCTCGGCGGCCACCGCCGTGACCACGAGGACGCGCAGTGGCCGCATCAGACGGCCCGCCCGGCGCCCGGCCGCGCCCCGGTCAGCGGGATCAGTCCTTCTGCTTCAGCGTGAAGTGCCACATGGTCGTGGGGCCCTCGCCCGCGCCCATCTCGGCGACCTGGAGGGTGACCTCCTTGGCGTACGTGGTCTGGCCGGTCTGCGGGTCCTGCTTGGCGAAGAGGGTCTCCGCGTCGAAGCTGCGGTACGTCTCCTTGCTGGCCTCGCGCATGACGGGGCCGCCGCCGATGACGATCCAGCCGGACTTCGCGACCGACGGATCCACGCCGACGCGGACCTTCTCACCGGGCCGCACGGTGATCGTCTTGCCGCCCTTCTTGGTGACGCAGGTCTCGATGGTCTTCTTGTCGAGGACCTTGCCGTCACCGTCGCAGCCAGGAGTGGCCTCGGCCGTCACCGTCGTGGTGCCGGCCGTCACGGTGGCGAGCGCGGTCGGCTTCTCACAGGCGGAGAGGGTGATGAGGCCCAGGGAAACGGCACCGATGGTGGCAGCGGCTCGGCGGCCCTTGCCCCAGGAGATCAACGCAGCGGTCATACGGGCAGGCTATCGGGCGCCCCGGCCCGCGCCACGCCCGGGTACGGCGTGCCGCGCGGCACCCCGGCTCACACCACCCGCGGAGTCTGCCTGCCGCCGCGCCGCGCCACGTCCAGCAGCCCCCGGACGGCCGCGATCGCGCCGACCGCCACCAGGCCCGCGGCCACCGCCATGCCCAGCATGCCGATCAGCGGCAGCGCGATCCCGATGGCGCCGCCGATCACCCACGACATCTGCAACACCGTCTCGGACCGGGCGAACGCGGAGGTACGGACCTGCTCCGGCACATCGCGCTGGATCATCGCGTCCAGCGACAGCTTCGCCAGCGCCTGGCAGAGCCCGGCGGCGGCCGCCGCGGCCGTCACGACGATGATCGCCAGCACGTTGTAGAAGACCGCCGCGAGCACCGTCGCGCAGAGCGCCAGCCCCAGCATCGCCGCGATGATCGTCTCCGGGCCGCGCGCCTTCAGCCACGCGCCGACTGCCGTACCCAGCGCGTTGCCGCCGCCGGCGGCGACCGCGACCAGCCCGAGCGAGGTGGCCGGGCCGAGACCGCCCAGCGGGTGCTCGCGCAGCATGAAGGCCAGGAAGAAGGTCAGGAAACCGGAGAGCGACCGCAGCGCGGCGTTGGCCTGGAGACCGTGCAGCACCGACGGGCCGACCGTCCGCAGCCCCGGCCGCCGTGTGCCGGCCGCCGTCCCGCCGTCCCGGGACGTCAGCCGGGCCCGGCGCTCGCCCTTGGCCGAGTCGACCTTGTGCGGCAGCGAGAACGACAGGAACGTACCGAGCGTGAACACCACGAACGCGCCGTACAGCGGCCAGCTCGGCCCGATCAGATGCAGCCCGGCACCCACCGGCGCCGCCGCGCCGGTCGCCAGCAGTCCGGCGAGCGTCACCCGCGAATTGGCCTTCACCAGCGAGATCCGCGGCGGCAGCAGCCGGGGCACCACCGCGCTCCGGACCACGCCGTAGCCCTTCGACGCCACCAGCACGCCCAGCGCGGCCGGATACAGTTCGAGACCGCCGCCCGCGACCGCGCCGGACATCGTCAGCGCCAGCAGCGCCCGCGCCAGCATCGCGCAGCCCATCGCCGCCCGCCGGCCGTGCGGCACCCGGTCGAGCAGCGGCCCGATGACCGGCGCGAGCAGGGCGAACGGTGCCAGCGTCACCGCCAGATACAGCGCCACCCGGCCCCGCGCCTGGTCCGTCGGCACCGAGAAGAACACCGTCGAGGCCAGCGCGATCGTGATCATCATGTCGCCCGCGGAGTTCACCGCGTGCAGTTCGATCAGCTTGCCCAGGCCCGACTCGCCCGCGCCCTGCGCATGGGTCGCGCGCCGTACGCCGCGGCCCGCACGGGTGAACGGCCAGCGCAGCGCACGTCCGGCCGCCCGGCCCGCCCGGCGGACCCGGTTGCCTGCATCCCCGCCTCCGGTCGAGGTGTGCGACACCCGTGCGGTCTTCGGCACCTTCGACGCCTTCGCGGCAGCCACCCCGCCATAGTGCCCCAACTCGCCCAGGGGAGGGCGGTTTCTCCGGCGCCGCGCGCGGAGCACACCGGGCCGCGGCGGCGGGCGGCGACTTTTGCCGCTCCCGCCGAGGGGCCGTCCGCTAAGGAAGGGGTAGCGTGTGTAGCGCGCCACCGGCGGTCGTTTTTGGCCGCGCGCCTTTACGCGATCCCGCAGAATGGGTCGTAAGAGGTGCGCTCGACCGAAACGACCGGGCGCGGACGTCGACGCGGTCCCCTGGTCCGCTCCGCCCGCCCCGGCCCCGCCGGTCGTCCGGACAGGACAGGACAGCTCCGGCTGGCGCACTCGTGAGACGGCGTGGAAGAGAGAATCGATTCTTGTGAGTGCTGCGATGCGAAGCCGTACCCCCGACCGCCTGTGCGCCGAGGCGGTCGACCTTGCCCGTGCGGCGGCGGAGGAGACCGCCCTGCCGGGGATGGTCGGCGAGTACATCGATGCCGTCGCCGACGGAGACCGCGTTGTCACGCATCTCTTCGCCTGCAACGAACCCGGCTACCGGGGCTGGCGCTGGGCCGTGACGGTGGCGCGGGCCTCCCGCGCCAAGATCGTCACCCTTGACGAGACGGTCCTGCTGCCGGGCCCCGACGCGCTGCTGGCCCCCGAATGGGTGCCGTGGAGCGAACGGCTGCGCCCCGGTGACCTGGGCCCCGGCGATCTGCTGCCCACCGAGGCCGAGGATCTGCGGCTGGAGCCCGGCTACTCCGGCGAGGACGTCCCGCCGCCGAACTCCGTCGTCTCGGAGAGCATCGCCGAGGTGGCCGATGTCGCGGACGTCGAGGACGCGGAGGTCGTCCCGGGCTCGCCCGCGGTCCAGCCCGCCCCCGTGCGGGGCGGCATCGCGGCGGTCGCCGAGGAGCTCGGTATGCGCCGCGCCCGGGTGCTGTCGCGCTACGGCCTGCACCTCGCGGCGGACCGCTGGGAAGAGGCGTACGGCGCCAAGACCCCGATGGCCCAGGCGGCCCCCGCCACCTGTATGACCTGCGGTTTCCTCACCCCGCTCGGCGGCTCCCTGCGCCAGGCGTTCGGCGTCTGCGCGAACGAGTTCGCCCCGGCGGACGGCCGGGTCGTCTCGCTGGACTACGGCTGCGGCGGGCACTCGGAGGCCGCCGTCATGCCGAAGCCGCCGCGGCGGGCCGCGCCGGTGGTGGACGAGACGGTGGTCGATGCGCTGTCGCTGCGGCCGGAGCGGGATGGCGGGTCGGTGGAGGAGTCGGGGCCGGCCGAGGAGCTGGGGCACAGCTAGTCGCGGGCCCAGCTGGTCGCGGGCCCAGCTGGTCGCGGGCCCAGCTGGTCGCGGGCCCAGCTGGTCGCTGGGGGACTTTTCCCACGTTTTCGGGTGATCCGCCGTGGCTTGTGCTGGGCGGGGTGCCGCCTTCGTTGTCGGGTGGCGCCGCCGTGCCTGTTTTCCGCCTGGGGCGGGCGGGGTTTGCCTCACGTTGTCGGGTGGCACCGCCGTACCCGTTTTCCGCCTGCGGCGGGATTGGTGGTTCCGGCGGCGGGGGCCGCGGGTGTGCGTCGTGGTGCCGGGGGTGGGCGGCCTCCGCCCAGGTGGGGATGGCGAAGAAAAGCGGGTGTGGGGGTGGGAAAAGAGCCACCGGTGTGGTCAGGGGGTGGTGCTCGGCGGTGTGCGGGGGCGTGGGGCGATACGGTCGGGGACCGATCGAGTCAAGGGAGACCCACACAGTGACCGGTACGTCGATGGTGCGAGGCGCGGCCGAAGGGGCGGACCCGTTCGGGACGGGGCGACTGCGGCGTGGCGTGCTGGATGCCTGGGCCACCTCGCCGGCCCGGTTCCGGGAGGACGCCAACGCCGAGGAGGATCTCGCGCTCGGCGGCTACCGTGACCGGCTCGCGGTGGAGCTGGCGCAGAACGCGGCGGACGCGGCGGCCCGCGCCGGGGTCCCCGGCCGATTGCGGCTGACCCTGCATCCGGCCGACGGGACCGAGCCCGCCGTTCTCGTGGCGTCCAACACCGGCGCCCCGCTGGACGCCACCGGCGTCGAATCGCTGTCGACGCTGCGCGCCTCCGCGAAGCGGGAGAGCGGCGCGGCGGCCGGTGCGGTCGGCCGGTTCGGGGTCGGGTTCGCCGCGGTGCTGGCCGTCAGCGACGAGCCGGCCCTGGTGGGACGTACCGGCGGCGTCCGCTGGTCGCTCGCCGAGGCCCGCGCGCTGGCGCAGGAGGTGGCCGCGCACAGTCCCGGCCTCGGTGGTGAGCTGCGCCGCCGCGACGGGCACGTACCGCTGCTGCGGCTGCCGTTGCCCGCGGAGGGCGGCGCGCCCGAGGGGTACGACACCGCCGTCGTGCTGCCGCTGCGGGACGGCGCGGCGCAGGATCTCGTCGAGCGGCTGCTGGCCGGGATCGACGCGGCGCTGCTGCTGACGCTGCCGGGGCTGGCCGAGGTGATCGTCGAGACGCCGGAGGGCGTACGGGAGTTGAGGCGGCGTCGGGACGGCGAGTACGTCCTGATCGAGGACAGCGAGCGGGGCGCCACCCGCTGGCGGGTGGCCGGTGCGGGCGGGCCGCTGGCGGCGGAGCTGCTCGCGGACCGGCCGGTCGAGGAGCGGCTGCGGCCGGCCTGGTCGGTGACCTGGGCGGTGCCGGTGGACGCCGAAGGCGCGCCGGTGCGGCCGGGGACGGCGCCGGTGGTGCACGCGCCGACGCCGACGGACGAACCGCTGGGGCTGCCCGCGCTGTTGATCGCCTCGTTCCCGCTGGAGCCGACCCGGCGCCATGTCGCCCCCGGGCCGCTGGCCGACTTCCTGGTGGCGCGGGCGGCCGAGACGTACGCGTCGCTGCTGGGCGACTGGCGGCCGGTGTCGGTCGGCACACTGGACCTGGTGCCGGGGCCGCTGGGCAAGGGCGGTCTCGACGGTGAGCTGCGCCGGCAGGTGCTGGAACTGCTGCCGCGGGTGCGCTTCCTGCCCAGCGCGGGTACGCCGGGCGAGGGCGGGGCGGGGGCACCGGCGGCGGGTGCCGAGTGGGACGGCGGCGAGGCCGACGCGGAGCGGTTCGTGCTGCGGCCGGTGGACGCCGAGGTGCTGGAGGGCGCGGGGGCGGCGACGGCCGGGGTGCTGGCCGAGCTGTTTCCGAGCCTGCTGCCGGCGGGGCTCGAACGGCGGCCCGAACTGCGGGCGCTGGGGGTGGCCCGGGTGCCGCTCGGCGAGATGATCGACCGGCTGGCGGGCGTCGAGCGGCCGCCCGGCTGGTGGTGGCGGCTCTACGACGCGCTGGCCGGTACCGACCCGGACCGGCTGAGCGGACTGCCGGTACCGCTG
The DNA here is from genome assembly GCF_046549095.1 of Streptomyces sp. x-80. Classification (NCBI taxonomy): domain Bacteria; kingdom Bacillati; phylum Actinomycetota; class Actinomycetes; order Kitasatosporales; family Streptomycetaceae; genus Streptomyces; species Streptomyces sp. x-80. The sequence goes on along the minus strand of NZ_JAJPWM010000005.1, from coordinate 69,827 downwards.
GCGGGCCCGTCCGGGCGGGGACCCGGCGGGGCGGCCGGGAGCGTACGGACGACGATCGGGCCGCGCCAGGTGCTGCTGCCGCTGACCGGTGGCGCGGCGGACGAGGACGTGGCGGCGCGGCACCGTACCCTCGCCCGGCTCGGGCTGAAGGTCGCCCATCCGGACGCGGTGCACCCGCTGCTGGAGAAGCTCGGCGCCACCCCGGCCGCCCCGCGCGCGGTGCTGTCGACCCCGCAGGTCCGGGCGGCCGTGGCGAACTCCCTGGACGCGGACGAGGACGCGTACGACGTCTTCGCCGACGAGATGGCCGCGGGCGGGCCGGGGGCGCCGCTGGACGCGGACGCGCTGGCGGAGACGGTGCTCGCGCTGGTCCGGGACGCGAATCTGGCGCCGGGGGACGAACCGTGGCTCGGCGCCCTCGCGCTGCCGGACGAGGACGGTGAGCTGGCCCCGGCGGGCGAACTGGTCTTCCCGGGGAGCGCCTTCGAGCAGGTCATTCGTGCGGGTGAACTTGCGGCGTGCGATGCCGAGTTGGCGGACCGGTGGGGCGAACAGCCGCTGACGGCCGTCGGCGTCCAGGCCGCCTTCGCGCTGGTGCGGGCCACCGACGTGGTGCTCGACCCGGACGAGCTGGAGCCGCGGGAGGGGGACTTCGCCGAGCCGGACGACGCCGGGCTGCTGGACGCGGTGGACGTGTGGTGCGAGGACCTCCTCGACGCGCTGCCGGACACCCCGGTGCCGCCGGTGGTGACCGAGCTGGTGGCGGTGCGCGATCTGGACCTGGTCGACGACGGCGCCTGGCCGCAGGTGCTCGCGATGCTCGCGCAGCCCCCGCTGCGCGACGCGCTGACCGCGCCGGTGCGGGTGCTGCTGCCGGACGGCACCACCGAGTCCGTACGGCCGTACACCGCCTGGTGGCTGCGCGGGCACCCGGTGCTGGACGGGCGGCGGCCCGCGGGGCTGCGGTCGGCCGGCGGTGATCCGCTGCTGGCCGGTCTCTACGAGTCCGCGGACGCCGGTGAGGTCGATGCGCAGGTGCTGCGCGCGCTGGGCGTGCGGACCTCGGTCGCGGCGCTGCTGGCGGAGCCGGGCGGTGCGGCGGAGCTGCTGGGGCGGCTGGCCGAGCCGGAGCTGCCGGTGCACGCCCAGCAACTGCACGCGCTCTACGGGGAGTTGGCGGAGCTGGACCCCGATGAGGTGACGCTGCCCGACGCGTTGCGGGTCGTGGTGGACGGTGCGGTCCGGGTGGTGGACGCGGCGGACGCGGTGGTCGCCGACGCGCCGGATCTGATGCCGCTGGCGGCGCGGACACCGCTGCTGCCGGTGCGGCCGGCGCGGGCCGCGGAGCTGGCGGAGCTGCTCCAGGTGCGGCGGCTGAGCGAGACCGCCGGTGCCGAGGTGCGCTCCACGGGCGTCCGGCACGAGGTGCCGCAGGCGGTGCGGACGCTGCTCGGCGCCGGTACGCCGGACGCGTACGTGGAGCACGAGGAACTGATCGTCGGCGAGGGAGCGGGCGAGGCCGAGCTGGACTGGCGGTGGACGCCGGACGGCACCCTGCACGCCGCGACGCTGGAGGGGGTCGCGGCGGGGCTGGCCTGGGCGGCGGGCCAGTGGCCGCGCCGGTTCGAGGTCGCGGCGCTGCTGGCGGAGCCGGACCGCGGTGACGAGCTGGCGCGGGCGCGCTGGTTCGACTGACGGCCCGGCGGAGTCGTCCGGCCCGGCGGAGTCGTCCGGCCCGGCGGAGTCGTCCGGCCCGGCGGAGTCGTCCGGCCCGGCGGAGCCGTCCGGCCCGGCGGAACGGCCGGGCCGGACGGGCGGTCAGCCGGTGCTGGACTTCCTGGCGATGCCCCATACGACGGCGATGACGGCGATGACGGCGGCGATGGCGAGCAGCGGCCACCACCAGCTGCCGCCGCCGCTGCCGCTCCCGTAGGAGCCGCCGCCGGAGTAGTGGTGGTAGACGTGATGAGACGAGCGGCCCAGCAGCTCGTACGTCAGGTTCCCCGTGGTGAATGTCATGGGCATGGACCCTAGGCGGGGTTGCAGGCAGACGCCATCATCGACCGCCGTGCCGCCGTGCCGCCGTGCCGCCGTGCCGCCGTGCCGCCGTGCCGCCGTGCCGCCGTGCCGCCGTGCCGCCGTGCCGCCGTGCCGCCGTGCCGCCGTGCCGCCGTGCCGCCGTGCCGCCGTACCGCCGACCGGGAGCGGCCGGTGGCGGGTCAGGCGCCGGTGGCCGGGTGGTGCGGTGGCGCGGCCGAACCGCGCACCACGAGTTGCAGCGGCAGTACCTTGCGCAGGTTGGCGCCGTTGCCGGCCATCCGGGCGGTGAGCGCGTCCAGGGCGGTCGCGGCGAGTTCCGCGGTGGGCTGTTCGAGGGTGGTGAGCTTGGGGCGCAGCCACTGGCCGACCCGGATGCCGTCGCAGGCCACCAGCGACAGATCGTCGGGGATGCGCAGACCGTGCAGCTCGGCGGCGGCGAGCATGCCGACCGCGGCGATGTCGCTGCCGACGAACACCGCGGTCGGCGCGGAGCCGGCGCGGTGCAGATACGGGAAGGTGCTGGCGCCGAACTGCTCGGTGTACGGCCCGTGCAGCACCAGTTGGGCGGCCGGGTCGAGACCGGCGTCGCGGATCGCGTCGAGGTAGCCGCGCTTGCGCTCCTGGGTGGTGGAGAGCTCCTCGGGGCCCGCCACATGCGCGATGGCGCGGTGGCCGAGCTGGACGAGATACGAGGTCGCCTGGTAGGCGCCGCCGTAGTTGTCGACCGTGATGGTGTCGACCTCGCGGCCGTCGGCGAGGTCCAGTTCCTCGTCCATGATGACGACCGGCAGGCCCTCGTCGATGGCCCGGTCGACGTCCTCGTTGGTGCGCCGCATCCCGACGTAGATGAGCCCCTCGACGGAGTGCGCGGCGGACAGCAGCCGGTGCAGGCGGGCGGCGCGCTCGGCGTGCCGGCCGCTGACGCCGAGCAGCAGCGGGATGTCGCGGGCCGCGGCGGCCGCCGCGAAGGCGTCCGCGAGCTGCGCGAAGAACGGGTTGACCAGGTCCGGCAGCACCAGCGAGACCAGGCCGGTGCCGGTTGCGGCGGGGGCGGTGGGCGGGGGTGCGGGCGGGTGGTAGCCGAGCTCGCTCACCGCGGCGTCGATCCGTGCGGCCGTCACCGGCTGGACGTTGAGCTGGCCGCGCAGATAGCGCGACACGGTGGAGGCGGATACGCCCGCGTGTTGCGCAACGCGGGTCAACGTCATCTCGGCTCCTTCTGGCGACTGTGCCACATCCCGGCGAGCCGGGTGTGTTCCCGCACGTGGCGGGCGTTGCCGAGCATACCGCCGCAGGGCGGGCCGGACGGGGAAGGGCCGGTACGGAGGGCCGTTTCGGCCGGTCCCGGGTGGTTTCCCGGGGGTATTGACAGTTTCTCCGGGCCGTGGATACCTTGCGTGCGCAAGTTGCGCAATGGATTGCGCAAAACTCACGAAGCTTCTCCTCAAGGAGGTGCCCCATGGCCCGCGTGCTGATCGCCGGGGAGTCCTGGATCAACGCCGTCACCGACTACAAGGGCTTTGACGCCTTCCCGCACGCCCGGCTGGAGATCGGCTGCGAGCGGCTGGTGCAGGCGCTGACGGCGGCCGGACACGACGTCGTACACATGCCGTCGCACGCGGTGGCCACCGATTTCCCGGAGACCGAGGAGAAGCTCGCGGCGTACGACGTCGTGCTGCTCTCGGACGTCGGCGCGAACACCCTGCTGCTGCCGCCGGTGGTCTTCGGCCAGGGCCGGCCGTTCCCCAACCGCCTCAAGCTTCTTGCGCAATGGGTGCGCAACGGCGGTGGGCTCGCGATGGCCGGCGGCTACCTCAGCTTCCAGGGCTTCCAGGCCAAGGCGAACTACCACGGCTCCGCCGTCGAGGACGTGCTGCCGGTGTCGATCCTGCCGTACGACGACCGGGTCGAGACCCCCGAGGGCATCGGCGGCGAACTCACCGCCGAGCGCCACCCGGTCACCGCCGGCCTGGACGCGCAGTGGCCGATCCTCCTCGGCTACCAGCGGCTGACCGCCAAGGACGACGCCACCGTCCTCGCCACCATCGAGGGCCGCCCGCTGCTCGCGGTGCGCACCGAGGGCGCCGGCCGCACGCTCGCCTTCGCCTCGGACATCTCGCCGCACTGGGCGCCCCGCGAGTTCCTCGACTGGGACGGCTACCAGCGGCTCTTCGACCAGGCCGTGACCTGGCTCGCAGACAGCTCGGCCCCGGCGGGCCGAGACTGAGGGGACGCTGACCCGCGCCCCTGCGGAACACCCGGTTCCTCCCATCAATGACGATGAAAGGCACGGTCGGACAGTGAAGCGCAGCCCCGCGGCGGACCCCGGATCCCGCCGCCCCGCAGAACCGGCCGGAGCCCGCGGCTCCGGCACCCCCGACGGCGGCGGCCCGGCCGAACGCCCGGAGACCGGCGGCGCGGCCCGTGGCACCGCCACCGCGCTGCTCGTCCTGGCCACGGTGCTCGCCGGCACCCTCGGCCCGATGCAGTCGGCGGTCAACGGCCGGCTCGGCCAGCATCTCGGCGACGGCCACGCCGCCGCCCTGATCTCCTTCGGCACCGGCCTGGTCCTGATGGCCGTCATCGTCGGAGCCCGGCCCGCCACCCGCAAGGCGGCCCTGGCCATCCCCGGCCAGGTCCGCGCCGGGACCCTGCCGTGGTGGAACTACCTCGCGGGTTTGTGCGGCGCGGTCATCGTGCTCTCCGAAGGCGTCACCGTCGGCGCCCTGGGCGTCGCCACCTTCCAGATCTCGCTGATCTGCGGTCTGATCGTCTCCGGCATCGTCTGCGACCGGCTGGGCGTCACCACCGACACCAAGCAGCCGCTGACCCTGCCGCGGACCGGCGGCGCGGTGCTCGCGATCGTCGCCACCGTCGTGGTCATCTCGCCCAGCTTCCAGATGCCGCACATGATCGCGCTGGCCGTCATGCCGTTCGTCGGCGGACTCCTGGCCGGCTGGCAGCCCGCGGGCAACGCCGCGGTCGCCAAGAGCGCCCACTCGATGCTGGTCTCCATCACCTGGAACTTCCTGGTCGGCTTCTGTGCCCTGCTCCTCGCCTACGGCGTCCGCGCGGCCACCGGCGGCGTCACCTTCGAGCTGCCGTCCACCTGGTGGATGTACCTCGGCGGTCCGCTCGGCCTGCTGTCGATCGCGCTGATGGCACTGCTGGTGCGCGGTCTGGGCCTGCTGCTGCTCGGCCTGGCGTCCACCGCCGGACAGCTCGTCGGCTCGCTGCTGCTGGACTGGTCGATCCCCTCGCTCGGCCACGCCGTCCACATCGCCACCCTGATCGGCACCCTGCTCGCCCTGGTCGCCGCGGGCATCGGAATGATCCCGTCCCGCAGGACGGCGGAGCCCGCCGCCCGGCCGGAACCGGTCGCCCCGGCGCCGGAAGCGAGCCGGTCATGACCGCCACCGCACCGCGGGGGACTGACTCCGCCGCCCCCGCCGCCCCCGCCGTACAGACCGTCCTCGGCCCGGTCGGCCGGGCCGACCTCGGCCTGATCCTCCCGCACGAGCACCTCTTCAACGATCTCTCCGGCGTCCTCGACCCGCCCAGCTACCGCTTCTCCGCGGCGATCGTCGACGCGCCGGTGGCCGCCCCGATCGCCTGGGCGCTGCGCCAGGACCCGTACTGCTGCGCCGACAACATCGCGGACAAGCCGGTCGACGCCGTGGTCGCCGAGATCCGGGCGTTCGCGGCGCTCGGCGGGCGGACCGTCGTGGACGCCACCTCCAGCGCCGCGATCGGCCGCAACCCGGAGCGGCTGCGCGCCGTCGCGGAGCGCACCGGCCTGCACATCGTCATGGGCTGCGGCGCGTACCTGGAGAAGTTCGAGGGCGAACGGATCACCGCACGGTCGGTCGACGACCAGGCGCGGGCCATCGGCGAGGAACTCACCCACGGAGTCGGCGACACCGGTATCCGGCCCGGCATGATCGGCGAGATCGGGGTCTCCCCGGACTTCACCGACGCCGAACGGGCCTCGGTGCGGGCCGCCGCCCTCGCCCAGCTCGCGCACCCGGCCGTGGCCCTCAACATCCACCTGCCGGGCTGGCAGCGGCGCGCGCACGAGGTGCTGGACATCGTCCTGACCGAGGTCGGCGTCCGTCCCGAGAAGGTGTCGCTGGCGCATATGGACCCCTCGTCGCAGGACCCCGGCTACCAGCGGTCGGTCGCCGAGCGCGGGGTGCGCCTGGAGTTCGACATGATCGGGATGGACATCACCTTCCCCAAGGAGGGCGTGTCACCGAACCCGGCGGTCACCGCGGACGCCGTCGCGTACCTCATCGAGCAGGGCTACGCCGGCCAGGTGCTGCTCAGCCACGATGTGTTCCTCAAGCAGATGTGGACCCAGCACGGCGGCAACGGCTTCGCGTACGCGCCGACCGTCTTCCTGGAGATGCTGGCCGGGCTGGGGCTCGACCGCGCCCTCCTGAAGACGCTGACCCACGACAACCCGGCGGAACTACTGACGGCCTGAGGCCATGGCCCCGGCCCCGCACGCCCTCGGCCCCCGGCCCCGTACAGCGGGGGACCGGGGGCCGAGGACTCGGGTAGCGATGTCAGGCCGGGAACTTCCGTCCCACCAGGCGCCAGACGACCTCCAGCAGCGCCGCCGCCACGACCGCGATGCCGACGGCCGTCCACGGCATGGTCGTCCCGACCAGCTTCAGCTCGAAGAAGCTCTGCAACCAGGGCGTGACGAGGACCACCAGGAACGCCAGCCCCATCGCCAGCACCAGGCAGATCCGCCACCAGGAGTAGGGGCGGGCGATGATCGCCAGCACCCACATCGAGGTGAGGAAGAGCGTCAGCGTCGCCGCGCTGGTCTCGGCGGCTAGCGCGTCCGGGCCGGTGTAGTAGCTGCGGGCCAGCAGGTAGGTGACGAAGGCGGCGGTGCCCGTGATGACGCCGGACGGGATGGCGTACCGCATCACCCGCCGGACGAAGTGCGGTCGGGCGCGCTCGCGGTTAGGCGCCAGCGCCAGGAAGAAGGCCGGGATGCCGATGGTCAGGGTCGACAGCAGCGTCAGATGGCGGGGCAGATACGGGTAGGGGATCTGCCAGCAGGCCACCAGGATCGCCAGCAGGACGGAGTAGACGGTCTTGGTGAGGAAGAGGGTGGCGACCCGGGTGATGTTGCCGATCACCCGGCGGCCCTCGGCGACCACCGACGGCAGCGTGGCGAAGCTGTTGTTGAGCAGCACGATCTGCGCCACGGCGCGGGTGGCCTCGGACCCGGAACCCATCGAGACGCCGATGTCCGCGTCCTTCAGCGCCAGCACGTCGTTGACGCCGTCGCCGGTCATCGCGACGTTGTGGCCGCGCGACTGGAGGGCGGCGACCATGTCCCGCTTCTGCTGCGGGGTGACCCGGCCGAAGACCGCGCCCTGTTCCAGGACCTTGGCCATCTCCTCCTGGTCCGCGGGGAGCCGGCGCGCGTCCACCGGGGCGTCCGCGCCCGGCAGCCCGAGCTGGCCGGCCACCGCGCCCACCGACACCGCGTTGTCACCGGAGATGACCTTGGCCTGTACGCCCTGCTCGGCGAAGTAGCGCAGGGTGTCCGCGGCGTCCGGGCGCAGCCGCTGCTCCAGGACGACCAGCGCGGTGGCCCGTACGTCCCGCCCGACTTCGGGGTCGTCCAGCTCCTTGGCGGAGCGGGCCAGCAGCAGCACCCGCAGGCCCTGGGCGTTGAGCTCGTCGATCTCGTCGAGCACGGGGTCGCCGGCCGGCAGCAGCACATCGGGGGCGCCGAGCAGCCAGGTGGCGCTCTCGCCGTCCGGGCCGTTCAGGGCGGCGCCGCTGTACTTGCGGGCGGAGGAGAAGGGCAGCGACTCGGTGCAGCGCCAGCCGCCGACCGCGGGGTAGGAGTCGATGATCGCCTGGAGGGAGGCGTTGGGCCGCGGGTCGGACTCGCCGAGCGCGCCCAGCACCTGCTGGACGTGGACCGGGTCGCTGTCGCCCAGCGGCCGCAGCGCGCTGACGTCCATACCGCCCTCGGTGAGGGTGCCGGTCTTGTCCAGGCAGACCACATCGACCCGGGCCAGCCCCTCGATGGCGGGCAGCTCCTGGACCAGGCACTGCTTGCGGCCGAGCCGGACGACGCCGATCGCGAAGGCGACCGAGGTCAGCAGCACCAGGCCCTCGGGGATCATCGGCACGATGCCGGCGACCATCCGGCGGACGGCCTCGGGACCGGCCATGTTGAGGGTGAACAGATGGCTGAGGATGAGCCCGATCGCGGTCGGAACCATCATCCACGTCACGTACTTGAGGATCCGGCTGATGCCGGTCCGCAGCTCGGAGTGGACCAGGGTGAAGCGGCTGGCCTCCTCGGCGAGCTGCGCGGCGTACGCCTCCCGGCCGACCTTGGTCGCGGTGAACGCGCCGCCGCCCGCGACGACGAAGCTGCCGGACATCATCCGCTCGCCCGGCTTCTTCACGACCGGGTCGGCCTCGCCGGTCAGCAGCGACTCGTCGACCTCCAGGCTGTCGCTCTCCAGCACCTCGCCGTCGACGATGACCTTGTCGCCCGGCCCGAGCTCGATCACATCGCCGAGCACGACCTCGGAGGTGGCGATCTCGGCGGCCACCCCGTCGCGTCGTACGGTCGGTCTGGCCTCGCCGACGACCGCGAGGCTGTCCAGGGTCTTCTTGGCGCGCAGCTCCTGGATGATGCCGATGCCGGTGTTGGCGACGATGACGAAGCCGAACAGGCCGTCCTGGATCGGGCCGACGATCAGGATGATCACGAACAGCACGCCGATGATGGCGTTGAACCGCGTGAAGACGTTGGAGCGGACGATCTCGGCGGTCGAGCGGGACGACCGTACGGGGACGTCGTTGACCTCGCCCCTGGCCACCCGTTCGGCGACCTCGGCGGCGCTCAGCCCGCGATGGGCCGTTTCCGCGACGGCCCCGCAATCGGAGTGCCGGCCCGGTTCGGGTTCCTCGACTTCGGTCTTCGCCCGCTGCGTCATGCTCTCGACGTTACGGGCGCAGCCGGTGATTCACCCGCTGGATGTCCACAGATCGGCGGTGGGAGTTCTTACACGGTTCCACGGCAACCCGGGACGACCGAAAGGCGTCCGGAGCGGTCGGGAACGGGGCGATACGGCCGGAAGGGGGTGCGTCGGGCGGGGATCAGGAGGGGCCGGGCGCGGCCTTCGCCGCCGCGTCGCGCTTGATCGCGGCGTCGCGCTTGCGGACGTACCAGATACCCAGCAGGCCCAGACCGCCGCCGGCCAGGCAGGTCCACACCCACCGGGTGAGGCCGTGGTCGGCGAACCAGCCGTAGAAGGGGAGCTGACCGAGGAAGAGCACGAACCAGATGATGGTGCCGCCGGTGATCGTGCCGACGACGGGACCTTCGAGAGGCGCCGGGGCCTCGCGCAGTTCGGACTTCTTCCACATGGGGTTCAGCTTACGGGGGGCGTGCGCGGCGGTTTCGGGCGGTGGCCCCGGGTGATGGCCCCGGGCGGTGGTCCGCCGGGTTGCGGAGGCTGTCCGACTGTGTGTCTACGCGCGGAGATAGCGATCATCGTCTTGTTTATTCATACTGAACCTATCCGTATCTGACTGGATTCGCTCGTTGAATCATCCAAACTGATCCGGTTGTTCCTGTTCCGGGCCCACGGGCCCCCGCGCCGCCACCAGGCCCGTCCGACTGAGGTCCCGCATGTCCCCCTCGGCCACCACGCCGGTCGACACTCTCGACAGCCCCGGCCCGAAGCCGCCCAAGAACGGCTTCGACCGCTTCTTCAAGATTTCCGAGCGGGGGTCGACGGTCGGCCGTGAGCTACGGGGCGGTCTGGCGACGTTCTTCGCGATGGCCTACATCATCGTGCTGAACCCGATCATTCTCGGAGCCGGCCAGGACAAGTTCGGGCACCACCTCGACAACGGCCAGCTGGTCACCGCCACCGCGCTGATGGCCGGTCTGAGCACCGTCCTGATGGGCGTGATCGGCAACGTCCCGATCGCCATCGCCGCCGGCCTGGGCATCAACGCCGTCGTCTCGCTCCAGCTCGCCCCCAAGATGAGCTGGCCGGACGCGATGGGCATGGTCGTGCTCGCCGGTCTGGTGCTGATGATCCTGGTCGCCTCCGGGCTCCGGCAGCGGGTGATGGACGCCATCCCCAACGGGCTGCGGCGGGCCATCGCGATCGGTATCGGCACCTTCATCTCGCTGATCGGCCTGGTCGACGCGGGCTTCGTGAGCCGTAACCCGGACGCCGCGCACACCACCGTGCCGATGGGGCTGGGCGAGGGCGGTCACCTCAAGGGCTGGCCGGTGCTGGTCTTCGTCCTCGGCCTGGCGCTGATGTTCGTCCTGATCGTGCGGAAGACCAAGGGCGCGATCCTGATCGGCATGGTCACCATGGCCGTCGTCGCGATCATCATCAACGCCGTCGCGGTCATCCCGGACGCCGCCTGGGGCCTGGCCGTCCCGAACGTCCCGGAGAAGATCATCGGGGCGCCGGACTTCGGCCTGATCGGTCAGATCAGCCTGTTCGGCGGCTTCAAGGAAGTCGGCGTGCTCACCGGCTGCCTGTTCGTCTTCACCGTCCTGCTCTCCGGCTTCTTCGACGCGATGGGCACCATCATCGGCGTCGGCGAGGAGGCCGGGCTGACCGACAAGGACGGCAACCTGCCGGGCATGGGCCGCATCCTGATGGTGGACGGTTTCGCGGTCGCGGCCGGCGGTGTCGGGTCCGCCTCCGCCAACACCTGCTTCGTGGAGTCCACGGCGGGCGTCGGCGAGGGCGCCCGCACCGGCCTCGCCAACCTGATGACCGGTGGCCTCTTCCTGCTCGCGTTGATCTTCACGCCACTGGCGACCGTCGTCCCCTCGCAGGCCGCCACGCCCGCGCTGCTCGTCGTCGGCTTCCTGATCATGTCCGCGAACATCAGGGAGATCGACTGGAGCGACTTCACCATCGGCATCCCGGCGTTCCTGACGATCATCTCGATGCCGTTCACCTACAGCATCACCAACGGCATCGGCATCGGCGTGCTGGCCTTCATCCTGCTGCGCACCGCGACCGGCCGTTTCCGGCAGATCCCGTGGCTGCTGAACGTCGTCGGCCTCTGCTTCCTCGTCTACTTCCTGCTGGAGCCGATCGAGCAGGTACTGGGGAACAAGTGACGCGGCGGTGCCGCGTAGAACCTCGCCGTCTCGTCGACCGACGTCTTGAAGCGTTCGTCGAAATCCTCGCGAATGAGCGTCCGGACCACATAGTCCTGGACGCTCATTCCACGTTTTGCGGCATGCTGCCGAAGACGCTCCAGCAACTCCCCGTCGACGCGCAGACTGAGCACTCCCGATCCCATAGGGACACGGTCCCCGCGCGCCCCGGTCAGGTGTGTCGCTTTCTGCCGCGTCCTCACCCGTACGGATGATCTCGGGGCCCCGCTCCGCACTTTCTTTAGAAAAGGTAATGAGTTATGCTAACAAACATGCCGGAACTGTCCCGCCCCCAGCCTGACGGCCCCGAGGTGCCCCCCGACGACGCCGCCGCGGTGAACGCGCTGCGGTCCGCCGTGATGCGCCTGTCCCGCCGCCTCAAGCACCAGCGGGTCGACGAGTCGCTGAGCCCCACCGAGATGTCGGTGCTCGGCACCCTCGCCCGGTGCGGCCACGCCACCCCCGGCGAACTGGCCCGCAAGGAGCACGTCCAGCCCCCGTCGATGACCCGCATCGTGGCGATGCTGGAGGCCAAGGGGCTGGTCCGGCTGGAGGCGCACCCCGACGACCGCCGGCAGAAGGTCGTCACCCAGACGGAACAGGCCGAGGCGATGCTCGAGGAGAGCCGCCGCAAGCGCAACGCCTGGCTCGCCGAGCTGGCCTCCGGGCTGGACGAGGACGAGTGGGCGAAGGTGCGGGCCGCCGCGCCCGTACTGGAGAAACTCGCACAGTTGTAAACACCCAGGCCGAGGAGGCGAACCCACTTTGAGTACGGGATCCGGAGCACACTCCGCCCCCGCACCGAACTCCCGTCACGACACGGTTTCCGACGACGCGACCGCGACCACCCAGGGCGCCGCCCCAGGTGTCGCCGCAGGCCCCGCCGCCACACCGCGCAAGGGCACGTTCAGTTCGCTACGCATCCGCAACTACCGCCTCTTCGCCTCCGGCCAGCTGGTGTCCAACACCGGCACCTGGATGCAGCGCATCGCCCAGGACTGGCTGGTGCTCAGCCTGACCGGCTCGTCCACCGCCGTCGGCATCACCACCGCGCTCCAGTTCCTGCCGATGCTGCTCTTCGGGCTCTACGGCGGTGTCATCGCCGACAGGTTCCCCAAGCGCACCCTGCTGCTGATGACCCAGTCCGCCATGGGACTGACCGGTCTGGCGCTCGCCGTGCTCACCCTCACCGGCCATGTGCAGGTCTGGCACGTCTACCTGGTGGCCTTCGTCCTGGGCCTGGTCACCGTCCTCGACAACCCGTCCCGGCAAGCCTTCGTCGTGGAGATGGTCGGCCCGGACGATCTGCGCAACGCCGTCAGTCTCAACTCCGCCAACTTCCAGTCCGCGCGCCTGATCGGGCCCGCCGTCGCCGGTGTGCTGATCGGCGCCTTCGGCAGCGGCTGGGCCTTCCTGCTCAACGGCCTCTCGTTCATCGCCCCCGTCGCGGGACTGCTGATGATGCGCACCGCCGAACTGCACAAGGTGGAGCGAGTGCCGCGCAGCAAGGGCCAGTTGAGGGAGGGGCTCCGCTACGTCGCGGGGCGCCCCGACCTGATCTGGACGATCGTGCTGGTCGGGTTCATCGGCACCTTCGGCTTCAACTTCCCGATCTGGCTCACCGCGTTCGTCCATCAGGTCTACCACGCGGGCCCCGGCACCTACGCGCTGTTCAACGGCCTGATGGCGGCCGGATCACTGATCGGCGCGCTGCTCGCGGCGCGGCGCGCGACCTCCCGGCTGCGGCTGCTGGTCGGCGCGGCGGTCATCTTCGGCGCACTGGAGATCGCGGCCGCGCTGGCCCCGTCCTTCTGGATCTTCGCGGCGCTGCTCGCCCCGATCGGCATGCTCGGCCTGACGGTCAACGTCACCGCCAACTCCAGCGTCCAGCTGGCCACCGACCCCGCGATGCGCGGCCGGGTGATGAGCCTGTTCATGATGGTCTTCATGGGCGGTACGCCGCTGGGCGCGCCGCTGGTCGGCTGGGTCACCGACGCGGCCGGCGCCCGGATCGGCTTCCTCGCCGGCGGGGTGATCTCCGCGGTGGCCGCGGCCGTCATCGGCCTGGTCCTCGCCCGCGCGGGCGGCCTGCGGCTGAAGATAGACCTGCGCCGCGGCCATCAGCATGTGGCGTTCGTGCCACGGGCGGCCGCACCGGCAACGGACCGGGAACTCGCGACGGTCGCCTGACGGACGCGGGTGGCGGCCGTCGGGCCGCGCGGCGGCGCACCGCCACGCGGCCCGACGGCGAGACTGTGCGGTATGAGACTCTTCGCCGCCGTCCTGCCGCCCGCGCCCGTCGCCGACGAACTGGCCGCTGAAATGGCGCGGTTGACGTCCCTGCCCGGCGCGGACCGGCTGCGCTGGACCGGCCGGGACGGGTGGCACTTCACGCTCGCCTTCTACGGCACCGTCGCCGACGCGGTACTGCCCGGCCTGCACGAGCGGCTGGCCCGCGCCGCCCGGCGGCACGCCCCGCACGGGCTGCGGATCGCGGGCGGCGGCCGGTTCGCCGACCGCGTGCTGTGGGCGGGCGCCGAGGGAGACCTGGCCGTCCTGCGGAAACTGGCGGACTCGGCGGCCGCGGCGGGCCGCCGGGCCGGCCTGACGATGGACGAGCGCCGCACCTGGGCCGCGCATCTCACCCTCGCCAGGAACCGCACCGGCGAGCTGCGCCTCGCCCCGTTCGCGGCGGCCCTCGACGGCTTCGCGAGCGCGTCCTGGACGGTCCGGGAACTGGCGCTGGTACGCAGCCACCCGCCCGAGCCGGGCGTCGTGGGCGGACAGCCGCGGTACGAGACGGTGGCGTCCTGGCCCCTGGGGCACTGACCGCGCGGGCGCCGGACCCGGCCCCGGGCCGGGCCGCTGAAGTGTGCGACCCCGGCCCGGTTACGCTCAGAGGGTGGACCCCAAAACCCGTAACCGGATCATGTCCGGCCTGTTCGCCGTGCTGCTCGTCGTCGTGATCGTGGCGGCGGCCGTCCGCTGACCGTGCCCCGCCACCGGCCGGCCACGCCCGCCGAACGGCGCGCCCAGCCGTACGGGACGGGCCGCCCGGGGACCGGCGAGGGCCCCCGGCCGCCCGTCCACGACCGCCCGGCGGGACCGGCCGCCGGACGCCCCGGCTCTCACCAGGCGAACGCCTCCGGCGTGGGACCGGGCCCCGGGAAGATCTCGTCCAGCGACCCGAGCAGCTCCGCCGGCAGCGTCAGCCCGACGGCGCGCAGCGCGGAGGTGAGCTGGTCGGCGGTGCGCGGGCCGACGATCGGGCCGGTCACCCCGGGCCGGGTCAGCAGCCAGGCCAGCGCCACCTCACCGGGCTCCAGACCGTGCTTGGCGACCAGGTCCTCATACGCCTGGATCTTGGTGCGGACCGCCGGGTCGGCCAGCGTGTCGGCGGAGCGCCCGGTGGTCGAACGCGTCCCGCCGCCCTCCCGCTCCTTGCGGAGGGCGCCGCCGAGCAGCCCGCCGTGCAGCGGCGACCAGGGGATGACGCCCAGGCCGTAGCCCTCGGCGGCCGGGATGACCTCCATCTCGGCGCGGCGCTCGGCGAGGTTGTACAGGCACTGCTCGCTGACCAGACCGTAGGAACCGCGGCGCGCGGCGGTCTCGTTGGCGCGGGCGATATGCCAGCCGGCGTGGTTGGAGGAACCGGCGTAGAGGATCTTGCCCTGCTGGACGAGGACGTCCATGGCCTGCCAGATCTCCTCCCAGGGCGTGCTCCGGTCCACATGGTGGAACTGGTAGAGATCGATGTGGTCGGTGCCCAGGCGCTGGAGGCTGGCATCGACGGCCCGCCGGATGTTCAGCGCGGAGAGCTTGTCGTCGTTGGGCCAGACCTGGTCGCCGTCGGCCGACATGTTGCCGTAGACCTTGGTGGCCAGCACGGTCCTGTCGCGCCGGCCGCCGCCCTTGGCGAACCACGAGCCGACGATCTCCTCCGTGCGGCCCTTGTTCTCACCCCAGCCGTAGACATTCGCGGTATCGAAGAAATTGACGCCCGCGTCGAGCGCGGCATCCATGATGGTGTGGCTGTCGGCCTCGTTCGTCTGAGGCCCGAAGTTCATCGTCCCGAGGACGAGTCGGCTGACCTTGAGTCCGGTGCGTCCGAGCTGCGTGTACTCCATAGCCGCTCAGCCAACGCCTTCGAGTGCGCTCGAATCAAGGGTGGGGGGTGGGGGTGTCGCGGGACGGGCGGTTCGGCATCAGGGCGCGGGGCGGAGACAGGGGAGGGCCGAGGTGGCGGCCGGCCGGCCGTTCAGCCGTTCCGCTGCTCCGCCGTGCGGTCGCCCAGCGGCTCAGCCGTACTGCGGTGCGGTCGCTCGGATCAGCCGTACCGCGGTGCGGTCGCTCGGTTCAGCCGACGGAAACCTCGTCCTGCGCCCGGGGCCGGGTCCGTGTCCGCGCCCGGGTCCGGGTCCGCGCGTACGGGGCCCCCACTCCCCACCCCCGATACATCGCCTCGGCGAAGGCGCCGGCCAGCAGGTGCTCGCCCGCGGGCGAGGGATGCGTCCCGTCGTACGTGGCGCGGTCGATGTCCCACCCCTCGGGCGTGGCGGCCAGCAGCAGCGGCGAATCCGGGGTGGAGAGCTCCGCGACGGCCTCGGCCAGCAGCCCGTTGAAGCGCGCGCACTCGGCGCCGAACGGAGCGTCCGTCAGGGCCCGCACATTCGGTATCACCGGCATCAGCACGGCCCGCACGCGCGGCGCGGCCGCCCGCGCCTCCGCCACGAACCGCCGCACGTTCTCGGCGGTCTGCCCGGCGTTCGTATAGAAACCGAGGTCGATCAGCCCGAGCGAGACCAGCAGGGTGTCGGCCGCATGGCACCGCACGGCATCCCCGA
The DNA here is from genome assembly GCF_046549095.1 of Streptomyces sp. x-80. Taxonomy (NCBI): domain Bacteria; kingdom Bacillati; phylum Actinomycetota; class Actinomycetes; order Kitasatosporales; family Streptomycetaceae; genus Streptomyces; species Streptomyces sp. x-80. Next base: position 53,750 of record NZ_JAJPWM010000005.1, on the reverse strand, counting down.
TCAGCGGCGCCATGTGCAGCCACCCCTCACCCCACCCGGCGAGGTGCCGACGGGCGGCCTCGGGGAACCCGGGATCGCCGTACTCGTACGAAGTGGGGCTGTCCTGGAGGGTGTCATGCAGCGCGCTACGCGGCCCGACGATCCGGTACGGGCCCTCGTGCGCCGCGTTCAGGTGCTGCCACATGCGATAGCGCCACGTGAAATCGCCGGTGTGCCCAACGGTCATCGAGTCACCGACGAACATGATCCTCATCCGGCCATGATCTCCGACCGCCCCACCTGCTGGTACGTGACGCTGGACACGCGGCGGGGTGAGGACGCCGAGGTCGTGGGGGTCGGGTGGGCCGGTCGGGCGGAGTCCGCGCGGCCGTCGCATCGGCTGTGCGCAACGTCGGTCCGGAGGCGCGGGCGTCGGGGTGATGCCGGGCGCCGGGACGACGCTGTGCCGCGATGCGCACGGGGTAGCCAGAGGGGGCAGCCGATTCATTCACCGTTGCTTGCGGTGGCGGCCACGTCCCGGCGCCAACGGCGACCGGGCAGGCTGGGCGGGCTCCTGCGCCGGGCTCTCGGTATCGGCGGGCCGCAGGAGCCTGCGGGCCTCGCTGAGGTTGGCGGCCATGGTGAAGACCTCCCAGGCGGACCCGTTCCACCGCTGGATCAGTCTTGGCTGCTCGGGGTCCACGTGCTCACCCCGCTGAGGTCCGCAGGCATGCACAGCGCGCAGGCGGCCGATGCGCGAGTCACGGCGGGCGATGTAGTCGGCCAGTGGCTCTTCGTCGTCCATCTTGCTTCCCTACGGTTCTGCGACTCTCCCCGGGAGAGTAGTGGGCCCGAGGGGGTATCGCTTTCACCATCGCTCAGGCGAGGTGGTGTTGCCAACGCAGGGTCGGGTGGTCCTCGATCCAGTACGTGTGGGACCTGTTCGTGATGTGGAGCTGTACGGCGGTGATGCCGGGGCTTCCCGCGTCCTGCCACGCGTCAAGTGCCTGCTCGATGTCGTCCCACAGGGCCACGGGGCCGCCCTGGCGGACGCTCCAGCCGTCGCTGTTGGCGGTGAAGGCGGCGAAGGACTCGCGCTCCGGGTCGAAGACGTACAGAAGCTTGGTCCCGTCGCTCCGTGCGGCGCGGACGAGGTGTGCCCCGGGCGCGGCGAGCTGAGCGAGGAAGGCGGGCATCCACTCGTCCAGCAGGGTGGGAGGCACCCTCGTCTCCCTCTCGCTGTCCGCATAGGCCGTCCGGGCGGACAGATCACCGGCCACCGGCACTACGGCCTGGGCCCGTGCCCGCATGAACGAAGACCGGCCGATGATGCGCCCCTCCGCGTTGCCGTTCTCGTCCACGGTGACCTTGGCCAGGCCGGTCCCGTACGGCCAGGAGCCCACGGTGCCGAGGACGATGCCGCCGGGCCTGGTCTGCCGGACCCAGGTGTGCGGAATGCGGCGAACGGCGCAGGTGGCGATCACGCGGTCGTACGGCGCGTTTCGGGGATGCCCGAGGAGACCGTCGCCCGGTGACGGCCCACGTCGAGAAACCCGCCGCCTCCAACGCGGTGTCCGCCCGCTCCGCCACCTCGGGGTCGACCTCGACCGTGGTCACGTTGTCCGCACCGAGGTAGTGGCACATCAGAGCCGCGGAGTAGCCGGTGCCCGTGCCGATCTCCAGCACGCGATGGCCGGCCGCCACCTCCAGGCTCTCGATCATGTCGACCACTGTGGCCGGGGTGGTGGAAGAAGACGTGGGCACGCCCTGCACGGGGTCACTGGCCCGGTCGGCGGTGAGGTGCCCGTCGAGCTGGGTGGTGAGGGTGTCGTAGCTGTAGGCGATCTTCAGCCACTCGGCCGGGTCGGTGCCGGCTGCGGTGACGGGCTGCCAGGCGCCGCCTTCGTCGAGGAACACGCCGGGGTGAAGGAACAGCTCGCGCGGTACGGCCTCGACGGCCGCGCGCAGCCACGGGGACTTGAGAACACCGCTCCGCACCAGCTGCACGGCGAGGCGGCGGCGTTCGGGGGCGGAGTCGTTCATGCGACATCTCCTTGGGTGAGCAGGTCGGCGAAAGCGGCGGACATCGGAAGGCCGGTTTCCGTCTCCAACCACCCCCACTGGCCGTTCGGGTTCAGCTCCAGCCACCAGTAGTCCCCCGCGCGGTCCACGGCGAGGTCGAAGCTCCCCGATACCAGGCCGAGGCGCTCCAGACAGGCGGGAAGCGCCGCGTTCACCTGGTCGGGCAGGTGTTCCACGGTGTAGGTGAGGGCGCTGTAGTCCTTGCGCCAGTCGAGCAGGTCGGATGCGATGCGTACGGCGAATGTCTGCCGACCGACCACCAGAACCCGGAGGTCGGCAACCTTGTCGATGCGGGCCTGGAACAGGTGTGGCGTCACGCGCACGCTGTCGTCGATCCCGGCGGCCGTGACCGGCTCCGCCCAGCCCGTCACCGGAACTCCGTTCCGTGTGCAGGGGGTCCACCGCAGCGTCTTGTAGAGCACTTCATCGTGGGCGCCGATGAACTCCCGTGCCTCGTCCGGGTCGTTGGTCACCAGAGTTGGCGGTACGGCAAGGCCGAGCTGCTGAGCGAGGGCGAGCTGAGCGGGCTTGTAGTCGGCGGCGGCGATGCGCAGAGGGTGATTCACCCAGAGCGGGCCGTCCAGGGCGTAGAGGCTTCCGCCGAGCCCGTAGCGAACCTGCGCGGCCGCGAACCGGGCGTCGTCCGGCTCCAGGCGGGAGAAGGCGGGCCATTCAGGGCGGCGCCAGTACACCGCTCGGACGCGGGTCAGATCAGCGGTCCTCGACGGGGTGCGCAGCTGCCCGGCCACGGGGGCCGGGCAGCTGCCGAACCGAGCCGAGACCGTCAGGCCCGCGCCGATGTCGGCGGGGTTGAACCTGACCACCGGCACGTTCCGCCGGTTGAGTTCGGTGATCACCATGTCGGCGGTCAGGTCGTCCGCCTCCGTGGCCACCAGGACCGGCCTCTCCTCGGTCATCTCGTCAATCCTGTTCGGAGTCCTGGTCGTGGCCCTGGTCGTTCCTGGAGTCCGAGTTCGTGATGGTCGAGGTCTCGGTGCCCTTGCTGGTGCCGTGCGCGCCCATGTCGACCACCAGACCGGCACGGTCGCGGAACACGCCGAGCTGCGTGGCGGGATCGATGGTGACCGTGGCGTGCGGACGGCGGACAGTGGTCGGGTACGGCGCGAGTCGGCCGGCCCCCCACGGGCGGGCTGCGGCGAGGTGCGTTGTGGACGTGGTGCTCTCGATCCCGGCGGTCGCGGCCATGCCGCGCCTCCTTTCTTTCGTCGGTCCCGGCCCGGACAGGCGCAGGAGGTGCCCGTCCGTCAGTCAGGTACGGCGCGGGCATCCGCCCTCGGTCGGGCGCCGCCCGTGATGGATTACCGGCGCCCCGGGAAGTTCCCGCCGAGGGCGGAAGTTCGTTTCGATCAACCGGGCTTCCGCTATCCCTGGAGGAAGGTGCCGAGAGTCAGCGCGGACAACAGCCCCGGCATGGCCAGGCAGGTGTCCAGGGCGTGTACCACCGCAGGGATTTCCTCGCGAATCATCTTCAGAGCGGCGAACCCCGTCCTGCCCTGGGCCTCCGCGCGGAAACCGAGGTACTGTGCGCCGCCGTGGTGATCTCCGGGCCGGCGCCCGGAACGCCGGCCGGCACGGGCGCACTTCGGGCCCCGTCGGCGCTGGTGACGATCGCCGCAGGGCGTCGGTGCCAAGCAACGCCAGGGCGGCGATGGGGTGCCGAACGGCGATCCGATGGGGAGGCCGAGGCGGCTTTGCGGGGACACCGCTCACTTTGCGGCCTCGATCGCGTCGGGGTCCGTCGTCCACTCCACGCCACCGGCCACGGGCGCAAGCCACGCCACGGGGGGCGTGTCGGGAATCCCGATGATGAGGCCGGGGGCGTTGGCCTTCGCATCGGGAGCGATGGCGCGGAGGATGCCGATGCGGTCGTCGTGGGCGTGGTCGATCACCCGGTGGCCGAGCAACGGGTGGCTCACGTGGCCGAGCCCGAGGGGTTGCATGGGTGTGCGCGTGGTCATGGGGAGGTCCTCACGCTGTCGGATGGCTGTCACCCGCGTATGCATCGGGGGAGAGGCGCGGGGAAGGTGGGGCCGGGCGAGGTGCTGGGTGGCGGAGGGGGCCCTGAGGACGCATCAGCCGTGGCGGCTGCCGGAGACGCCGATGGCGAGCACGAAGACCAGGGCGGCCAGACACGTCAGGTACGTGACGACACGGCGCTGCTCAGGCGTCACGGGTGATCTTCCGTGGGCTCGCCAACTTCGGTCTTCTGGAAGGTGGTGAGGCTCAATGCCTCGCCGAGGGTCTCCGGGCGGCACCAGTTCACGAGGGCATCCCAGGGGTCTCCCACGGGACGACTCAGCACGAGGCATTCGCCGTTGACGGCGAGGGGCTTCGCGACCTTGGAGCGGGTGGTGTCGACAACGGACGTACCGACACGGAACGGCTCGCGTGCAGTCCGGACGATACGCGCCTGCTTCCCGGCCGTTGCGAAGCTGACCTTTCCGAGGTGGACAAGGTGGCGCTCCCCGTAGTCCACGTACAGCTCCGGGAGATCGAGCCCAGCGGTCTCCAGGGCGGCTCGCAACGTGCGATGCAACGCTTCGAACGGCTCTTCCGAGGCTCTCGTCCGGGGCATGGAGGTTCGGCTCCTGACCGTGTCGGTGTGGGTGGAGGCAAGGCGAACGTAGATCGGTGCAGAGCCAACCCCCAAGAAGATTGCGCGAGTTTGCAGGAAGAAGATTGACGCGGCCGAATGGGAGGCCGACCATCGCTGTGTCTCGCAATCTCGCGCAAGGTCGAAGACAGGAGAACGACCATGAAGCTGAGGTTCCTTGGTAAGAACTCCAAGCAAGGGGACTGCCCCACGCTCTACGCGACCGACCGGGGCACGTACCTCGTCCAGGGCTGGCAGATCTTCGCGAACGACCTGCTGATGCAGCTCGACATCCCCGTAGGAAAGACAGCTGTGGAAGTACCGACAGAGCTGTTCGAGTTCCTGACCGAGGACGGTTTGCCGACCGGGGAGATCAGGCGACTGGAGGACCCGATCATGGTCCTCACCCCGAACGGCACATTCGTCGTCCAGGGACTGGAGGTCACTGATCCCGAGGCCCTGGCGGGGATGGCGATCCCGGATTACGAAACTGTGGTCGAGGTCCCCAAGGCCGCGATCACCGCCCTACTGGAGGAACCGCGTGAAGCTGATCTCCAGCGCCGAGCGCAACCGGCTCTTTGAGAGCTTCGTGCACGACGCCTTCCACTTGGAGCTGAGGGACGACTACTCGGTCCCGAACGAGGAGGGCCCGTATGAGAGCTGGCTGAGCGGGATGGCCGACGACTCGTTCATGGCACCGTGGACACAGCTCATGAAGCGGGTCACCGACTCGGGGAGGACAGTGCGCCGAGTGCGGGTCGTCACGGAGCCGCACAGTTCTTACATCCGGTGGGAGCACGCCACCACGGGCATCAACGAAGAGGCCGGCGAGTCCATCCGGTGGCTGCCGAGGCGCGAACTGCCCGAGGGGCTTGTGTTCCCCGTGGCGGGAAACGACTGGTGGCTCTTCGACGACAAGCTCTTGGCTGTAGGGCACTTCGACGATGGTGGACGCGTCCTGGGCTCCGAGCTGATGGAGACCCCCTCGGTCGTATCCGAATGCGTCCGTATCCGTGATCTGCTCTGGGGCATCGCCACGCCGCACGGCACGTACAAGCCGTGAGGTGCACGTGAGCACGCAGGCACAGGAGTCACGAGAGGCACTTGGTGCCCGGCTGCGAGGCTTCCGCAAGGACGCAGGCTTCACCAGCGGCCGGGCCCTTGCGCGTGCGCTGAATTGGCAGGAATCCAAGGTCTCTCGCATCGAGAACGGCAGGCAGAACGCGAGCGAGGACGACATCCGTGTCTGGTGCCGGACGACCGGGCACGAGGCCGATCTCGCTGACCTGGTCGCCACGGTCCGCCACATCGACGAGATGTGGACGGAGTGGCGCCGGCAGATCCAGGACGGGACCGAGAATCGTCAGAAGAAGTCCCTGCCGCTCTACCGAAAGACCAGGGTCTTCAGGATCTGGGAGCCCTCCACGATCTGGGGCACCATCCAGACCGCCGACTACGCCGAGAACATCTTCCAGCAGGTATCGAACTTCCATGAGACGCCGGCCGACACGGAAGCCGCCGTGGCGAAGCGCCTCGAACGGCAGAGGTATCTCTACGAGGGGAACCGGATCTTCAACGTGCTCCTCGGTGAGCAGGCTCTCTACTCGAACCACGGCGGATCAGAGGTCATGAGGGCGCAACTCGACCGGCTTCTGGCCGTATGGGCGCTTCCGCGGCTCAGCCTGGGCATCGTCCCACGGGCCGCTCCCCTCGCCCTCTGGATCGGGCACGGCTTTGCGATGTTCGACGACAGACTCGTCATGGTGGAGACATACTCCGCGGAGATCTCTGTGACACAGCCGAGGGAAGTCGAGCTCTACCGCAAGGCGTTCGAGCTTCATCGACAGGGTGCCGTCTATGGGCAGTCCGCAAGAGACCTTGTCCTGACCGCTGTCGGGTATTTCGATCGTATGGGAAGGGAGAGGCGTGGGTGAAATTCCGAACTGGCGCACCAGTACATACACGAAGCCGGATAGCTGCGTTGAAGTTTCCGATAATGACCCGGCCAAGGTAATGGTCCGGGATACAAAGGCCCGACAGTACGGAACGATGACCGTTCAGCCCCCCCCGCCGGGCCGAATTCGCGGAGTTCAGCAAGAGCATCGAGATCGAGAAAGGATCGCCGAGATCTGCATCCGGATGAATGAGCAGGCGCATCGCTGCGGGGCGATGCCGGATGCGTACATAGCTGGAGGGCGGGCCCCGGCCGACGGTTCCGAGCGCACCCGCGTCGGGCAGCCCTGGCGCCTGTCGTCTTGCGGTAGTTTTAGCGCAATTGCCCAAAGGTTGAGGAGGGAACCGCCATGGGAGCCTGGCGCTGGTACCGCACCCGCCGGAGGCTGCGTACCCACCGCATCTGGCGGCTGCCGGTGGCCCTCCTCGTGGTGAGCCTGTTCCTGTCCTGGCTGCTGCCGCTGCTGGACCGCGAGGTCACCCGGTTCGGGCACGACACCGGCGAGCAGCTGTTCGCGAAGATCGACGCGGGCTCCATGGCCACCCTGCTCGGCTCCGTGGCCGGCGGCATGGTCACCCTCGCGGGTCTGGTCTTCACCGCGCTCACCCTGGCCATGCAGTTCGGGGCGGGCCAGCTGTCCGTACGGGTCGTACCGATCCTCCAGCAGGACCCGCTGATGCGCTGGGCCACCGGCACCTTCATGGCGACCTTCGTCTACACGCTGATGATCTCGGTACGGCTCGCGGTCCACGAGGAGGAGTACCGGCCCGTCCTGTCCACGCTCTTCGCCGTCGTCATCTCCATGGTGTGCGCGGTGCTGTTCTTCGCGCTGGTGGCCCGGGTCAGCGGGGTGCTCAACTCCGGGACGCTGCTGCGCACCGTCGCGCTGGAGGGCCGCCGCACAGTGGCCCGTACGCATCCGTACCGCACCCCGGCCGGGCCGCACGGCGCGGCGGCCGGCCCCGGCGCGAAGGCTCCCGGCGCGGCGGAGCCGACGGTCCTGAGCCTGGACCGGCCGCCCCGGTCCGGTCAGATCCTGTTGGCCTTCCACACCGAGCGGCTGGAGAAGCTGGCCCGCACCTGGGGCGTGCGCATCGAACTGGTCCCGGTGGTGGGCGACTTCGTGGCCCTCCAGGCCCCGCTGTTCCTCGTCCACGGACCGATGGACCGGGTCCGCCGCCGGGCGCTGCTGCGCTGTCTGCTGTTCGGGGAGACCCACAGCTCCACCATCGACCCGGCCGGCGCGCTGCGCACTCTGGTCGATATCGCGCTCAAGGGGCTCTCCCCGGCGGTCAACGACCCGGGGCGGGCGGTACAGGCCCTGGACCACGTCGAGGACCTGCTCACCGAACTCGCCCCGCGCCTCGCCGCCGGACCCGAGGCCGGCGCGGGCGCCGCCTTCAGCCACCGGACCCGCTCCTGGGCCGACTACGTCTGCATCGGCACGGACGAGGTCCGGCACTTCGGCGCCGCCTCGATGCAGGTGCAGCGGCGGCTGCGGGCGCTCTACACGACCGTGGCGCTGGTGTGCACCCCCGAGCAGACCGCGCCCCTGACGGCGCGGCTGGCGACGATGGACGCCGAGGCCGACGGCCAGTGGCCGCAGGAGCTGGACCGCTATCTGGCCCACCGCCCGGACTCCCAGGGGCTGGGCAGGGAGGACGGCAGCGAGCTGAGGGTAAAGCCCGCGGGGCGGCCCGACGCGGGCTGAGCGCCGGCCGGTGTCCGAGGTCCCCGCCCGTGCTGCGGACACCACCCGCTCCGGACCACGGATGCGGCCGTACCGCTCACCGCACACCGCACACCGATAACTGATTACTGCTCACCGCTTACCGCACACTGCTCACCGCACACCGCTTACTGCTCGCCACTCACCGTTGCCCGGGTATCTCCGGCACCTGGCGCGGCCAGCCGGTCGGTCGGTGATGAGGGTGCGCACGCCCAGGCGCAGGCACGGTTCGGCATCGGCCGGCTGGCCTGTCACGTTCTTCTGTTCCGTTCATTCTCTGAACCAGCTGTTGTGGCGCGGAACGTTGTTGACGGAGCCTCATGTCTTCACGTCCGGGTGGCGGCGAGGACTGTACTGAGTGCGACGGTGGCGTCGAGGAGGGCACGGGAGCGAGCCGCGATGCTCGCATCCCGGGCCGCCAGCGCGGCTCCGATGTCTTCCGACCGGTGCCCGCGCCGCAGGCCCGGCAGCAAGGCCCGGAGCTGGTCGATGCGGTACCCGGCGCTGCGCAGCTGGTGCACAATCCGGGCGTCCCGAGTCTGGGCCGGTGAGTAGCGTCGCGTTTCTCGCGGGGAGACCCGGTCAGGAACAGCGAGCCCCTCGGCGTCCCAGTGCCGCAAGGTCGATGGGCGCACTCCGAGCGCGGCGGCAAGTTCGGAGACGCTCAGGGAATCCGATGGGCGTACGTCTTCGACCAGTTCGGCGGAGATCGCCGCGGCGGCCTCCTCGGCGAGCTTGAGGTCCGTACGCTCCCGGTCGAGTCGGGCGTGTGCCGCGTCGAGGAGTGCGAGTACTTCCGAGGCCGGGCACTCGTGCACGGCACGGACGATCCGCTTGGCCTCAACCGGACCCGTGCCGGCTGCGAGGGCTCGGTAGGCCAGGGCGGACTGAAGGTGAATCTCCCCGTAGATCCGGTAGCCCGCGGCTGAGCGCGTCGCCGGCGGCAGGACACCGTCGCGTTCGAGATTGCGCACCTGTTGGACGGAGTACCCGGCACGTCGCGCGACATCGACTGTGCGCATGGCCGACGACTTGAGAGCTGACACCCGAAACTCCTCTGTCTTCCGGCTCAAAGTCTCCACAAGCACCTTAATGAAACGCTTGAGCACGTGACCATAGAGGAGATCATCGACTTCGTAGCGGACCTGGAGGGGGCCCTGGCCATCAGGCCGGGACCCGGCGACGGCTCACCAGAGATCAGTTGGGGGGATACGTTCTTCTTCTACGCCCCTGAGGGCGTCATGCCGAAAGCGACTCAACCGTTCGCGACGATCGTGACGAAGAACCAGCCGGGCGACGAGAGATCGCGCCTGGACCGCCCGGATACGTTCCGCGTCAATATGGCCGCCGGGAAGGAATCGTTCATCGACTGGACCGGCCACGCGCCACGCGAACCGGCCATCGACGACGACCCCAGCGTCACCGACGCGGTGATCGCGCACCCCGTCTACGGCTCCGTCGGCTGGCTCGCGGTGGTGAATCCGGGCCGGCGGACCGATGCGGCGGTCCGCGAGCTGCTCCGCAGTGCCCATCACCTCGCACGTTCACGCCATGAGCGACGAACGGGCTCGACGACGAGCTGATCACCGGCACGTTCGGCGGGGGATGGCACGCTGGGTCCATGCGTTCGCTTCTGTGCGCGGCCGGTGCCGCGGGGGTTCTGGTGTGGGCGGCGGTCGCGCCGGCCGCCGCGGCCGGTGAACCCGACGGCTTCACCAACGGTGATCCGCGGATCGCCGAGTCCAGCGGCCTGACCGCCGGCCGCGCGCACCCCGGCGTGTACTGGACCCACCCCTCCGGTACCCACACCTCCGGTACCCACACGTTCCGCAAGGTCGCGCCGGTCGGTCTCACCGGCGGACAACTGCCGGCGTCGGCCGCGACGGCGGATGACCGGAAGGAGGGCACGGGCGCCGTCAACGACCCGTCCGGCAAGGGGAGTTCGGAGTTCCGTCCCAGCTTCGGGAAAGGGGCGCTGGTGTTCGTCGTGGCGACGGTGCTGGTTGTCGCCCTCCGGAGGCTGTTCCGGCGCCGGTGATCCCGCGGTTCCTGCCGGGCGTCGGCGGCCCGTCGCTTCCCTGACCGATCCGCTGCGGGGTGGCCCGACGCAGCGAGGCTCCCGGCCGTGAACGCCGGGAGCCTCGTTAGATGCTGCGTGCTGCGTGCTGCGTGCTGCGTGCTGCGTGCTGCGTGCTGCGTGCTGTGCGCCGTGTGCCGTACGGCTCGGTTACAGCTTTTCGATGACGTAGTCGATGCAGGCCGTCAGGGCCTCGACGTCCGACGGGTCGACGGCCGGGAACATCGCGATGCGGAGCTGGTTGCGGCCGAGCTTGCGGTAGGGCTCGGTGTCGACGATGCCGTTGGCGCGCAGGGCCTTGGCGACGGCGGCCGCGTCCACCTCGTCGTTGAAGTCGATGGTGCCGATGACCTGCGAGCGCTTCGCCGGGTCGGTGACGAACGGGGTGGCGTACTTGGACTCCTCGGCCCAGCCGTACAGGGTGCGCGAGGAGGTGGCGGTGCGGCGGACCGCCCAGTCCAGACCGCCCTGGCCGTTGATCCACTCCAGCTGCTCGTTGAGGAGGAAGAGGGTGGACAGCGCCGGGGTGTTGTACGTCTGGTTCTTGAGGGAGTTGTCGATCGCGGTGGGGAGCGAGAAGAACTCCGGGATGTGGCGGCCGGTCGCGTGGACGGAGCGGGCGCGCTCCAGGGCGACGGGGGAGAAGGCCGCCAGCCACAGGCCGCCGTCGGAGGCGAAGGACTTCTGCGGGGCGAAGTAGTAGACATCGGTCTGGGTGATGTCGACCGGGAGGCCGCCGGCGCCGGAGGTGGCGTCGACCAGGACGAGGGAGCCCGCGTCCGCGCCGTCGACGCGCCGGATGGGGGCCGCGACGCCGGTGGAGGTCTCGTTGTGGGTGAAGGCGTAGACATCGACGCCCTTCTCCGCCACCGGCTCCGGGTGGGTGCCCGGGTCCGAGGAGATGACGGTGGGCTCCTTCAGCCACGGCGCCAGCTTGGCGGCCTTGGCGAACTTGGCGGAGAACTCGCCGAAGGTGAGGTGCTGGGACTTGCGCTCGATCAGCCCGTGCGTCGCGATGTCCCAGAAGGCGGTGGAGCCGCCGTTGCCGAGGATGACCTCGTACCCCTCGGGGAGCTGGAAGAGGTCGCGTACGCCGTCGCGCACCTTCCCGACCAGGTTCTTCACCGGCGCCTGGCGGTGAGAGGTACCGAGAAGAGAGCTGCCGGTGGCGGCGAGGGCGCCGAGCGCCTCCGTACGCACTTTGGAGGGGCCCGCGCCGAAGCGTCCGTCGGCGGGCTTGATGTCAGCGGGAATCTGGATATCAGCCACGGATGCAGCCTAATCCGTCACGGTACGGGCTCCGAGGGCGCGTCCGCCGGATGAGATGGGCGGTGCCCGAGCCGGGCCGGCACCGGATCGGGGGCGCCGGTCAGGGGCCCGTGCCGTCCGCCGCGTACAGACGGGTGACGGCGGCCGCGGCCTCGGCCAGGACCTGGCGGGCCTCGGGCGGTGCGAGGACCTCGACGGAGTCGCCGAACTGGAGGAGTTGGCGGACGGCGCTGAGAACCGGGTACGTCAGCCGGACGGTGGCCCAGGCGTCGTCGGAGGCGTCCCGCCCGCCCTCCTTCCCGGTGCCGCCCGGTACGTCGTCCGTAGGGGGCGGCGGTTCGGTGAGTGCCCCGCCGAGGAGGCGTACGGCCAGGTCCAGGCGGTCCCGGCGGATGCGGGCGGTCACCCGTACCCCGGCCGGGCGCTCCTCCACCTGGCGGCGCAGCAGCTCCCAGACACCGGCCAGCTCCACGCCCGCGCGACGGCGTACCGGGGCGTCGGTCACGGTCGCCGACGCCACCCGGTCGGCCCGGAAGAGCCGCGGTCTGCCACGCCGGTCCGCGACGAGGTACCAGATCCCGGCCTTGGCCACGAGCCCGTACGGATCGACGGTGTACGTCCGCAGCCTGGTCTCGCCGCTGTGGCGGTAGCGAATGCGCAGCCTGCGGTCGGTGAAGACGGCCGTGTGCAGGGCGCCGAGATCGACGGTGCGGCGCGGGCTGCCCAGCCAGCGGCCGGGGTCGACGAGGATGCGGCGGCTCGCCAGTTCCGCGGCCGGACGGTGGGGTGCGGGCAGCGCCGCCATCACCTTGCGCAGCGCCGAACCCAGCGTGTCGTCCAGTCCGAGGGCGGTGTGCGCGCCCTGCGTCGCCAGGATGAACAGGGCGCGCGCCTCGTCGGTGGTCAGCCCCGTCACATCCGTACGGAAGCCCGGCAGCAGCGCGATCCCGCCGTGCCGGCCGCGCTCGGCGTAGACCGGCACACCGGCCGCCGACAGCGATGCGATATCGCGGTAGACGGTGCGCGCCGAGACCTCCAGCCGCTCGGCCAGCTCCCCGGCCGGGACCCGGCCGCGGGTCTGGAGCAGCAGGAGGATGGCGAGGAGGCGGTCGGACTTCACACCTGGGTTTATACCTGGGTTTTTATATATGACGGCCGGTGTCAAGTTATCGCGCCAGAGTGCGGCGCATGGAGAGCAACCACCACCACGACGACCGCACGACGGGCCACCGCAGCACGGGCGACCACCGCTCGGGCTGCCACCCCACGCACGACCACCCCGCCAACGGCGGTTCCGAAGCCCTCGCCGCGCTCGTCCGGCGGGTCCGGGGGCCGGTCTTCCTCCCCGGTGACGACGGTTACGACGCCGAGCGGTCCGGGTTCCAGCTGGCGTACCGGCACCGGCCGGCCGTGATCGTCGGGGCGGCGGGTGCGGACGATGTGGCCGCCGCCGTGGACTTCGCCGCCGAGCGCGGGCTGCCGGTCGCGGTGCAGGCCACCGGGCACGGGCTCACCGCGGCGACCGACGGCGGGCTGCTGATCAGCACGCGGCGGATGGCCGGGGTGCGGGTGGACCCGGTGGCCGGTACCGCGCGGGTCGGGGCGGGGGCCGTCTGGGGGCAGGTGGTCGAGGCGGCCGCGCGGTACGGGCTCGCGCCGCTCAACGGCTCCTCGCCGGGCGTCGGCGTGGTCGGGTACACGCTCGGGGGCGGGGTGGGGTTGCTGGCCCGTACGTTCGGCTTCGCCGCGGACCAGGTGCGGGCCGTCGAACTGGTCACGGCCGACGCCCGGCGGCGCCGGGTCACCGCCGACAGCGACCCCGAGCTGTTCGGGGCACTGCTCGGCGGCGGGCACGGTTTCGGTGCGGTGACGGCGATGGAGTTCGGGCTGCTGCCGGTGGCGCGGCTGTACGGCGGGCGGCTGGTGTTCGGCGGTGACCTCGTCGAGGACGCGCTGGCGGCATATGTGCGGTGGACCGCGACCGTCCCGGACGAGCTGACGTCGTCGGTCGCGCTGATCGCGTACCCGGACATCCCGCAGCTGCCGGCGGCGCTGCGCGGCCGCTACCTCGCGCAGATCCGGATCGCGTACACCGGGAGTGCCGCGGCGGGGGAGCGGCTGGTGGCGCCGCTGCGGGCGGTGGGGCCGCGGGTGAGCGACGAGCTGTGCGAGATGCCGTACGCCGAATCGCACACCATCCACCAGGATCCGAGCGATCCGCACGCGTACCTCGGCGACAACGCGCTGCTCAGCGGGGTCGACGCGGCGGCGCTGTGGCGGGTGGCCGCGCTGACCGGACCGGCCGCGCCGGTGATGTGCGTGGTCCAGCTCAACCACCTCGGGGGCGCGCTGGCCAGGCGGCCCGCGGTGGGCGGGGCCGGGCGCCGGGACGCCGTCGGGCACCGCGACGCCCGGTTCGCGCTGCGGCTGCTGTCGCCGCTGGACGCCGCGGACCCGGCGGCGGACCGGGCGACCGCACGGGCGCTGCACACCGAGGCGCTGGCGGCCGTCGCACCGTGGACGGTCGGCCGCAGCGTGAACTTCCTGTTCGGCGAGGGCGGGGGCGGGGACCGGACGGACGTGGGGGCGTCTGAGGCGGAGGTGGCGCGTGGTGTGCACGAGGCGGCTGTGCACCGGCGGCTGGCTGCGCTGCGGGCCGGGTACGACCCGGCCGGCCTCTTCCGTTTCCCTCCGTCCGCGGGGCCGGTGCCGGTGCCGGTCCCGCTGTCCGCGGTCCGGCCGGTCGAGGCGTCTGTGGCGGCGATGCCCGAGGCACCCCCGTCCGGGAATCCCCCCTCGGCGGAAGAGCCGGCAGAAGGGTCGGCTGAGGTGCCGGCAGCGGGGCCGGCAGAAGGACCCCCCGCCCGCTGACCGCGGATGCCGAGGCGCCGTAACCCGCCGGAGTGGGCAGGCTGAGGGCATGGCTGAGCGTACGGAGACGACGGAGCAGCGGGACCTGGCGAGGGAACTGACGGCCGCGGTGCGGGGGGAGGTCTCCTTCGCCGCGGCCGACCGGGCGCTGGTGACGATGGACGCGTCCAACTACCGGCGGGTGCCCAGGGCGGTGGTCGCACCGCGCGACGCGGACGATGTCGCGGCGGCGCTGCGGGTGTGCCGGGAGCACGGCGTACCGGTGGTGCCGCGCGGCGGCGGGACGAGCATCGCGGGGCAGGCGACGGGGGTCGGCGTGGTGCTGGACTTCACCCGGCATCTGCGGCGGATCGTGTCGCTGGACCCGGTGGCGCGGACGGCCGTGGTGCAGCCCGGTGTGGTGCTGGACGAGCTGCGGACGGCGGCCGGGGCGCACGGCCTGACCTTCGGCCCCGACCCGTCCACGCACAGCCGCTGCACCCTCGGCGGCATGATCGGCAACAACTCCTGCGGGGCGCATTCGGTGGCCTGGGGCACCACCGCCGACAACGTGGCGGAGCTGGCGCTCCTGACGTACGGCGGGGAACGGGTGCGGGCCGGGCGCGGGGCGGCCGGCACCGGTGGTCCCGCCGGGCTGCCGCCGCGGCTGCGGGACGGCGTACGGGCCCTGGTGGACGGGGAACTGGCGCTGCTGCGCACCGGCTACCCGGAGCTGCCGCGGCGGATCTCCGGCTATGCGCTGGACGCCCTGCTGCCGGAACGGAGCGCCGATCTGGCGCGTGCGCTCACCGGCAGCGAGGGCACTCTCGGGGTGCTGACCGAGGCGACCGTACGGCTGGTGGAGACGCCGAAGGCGCGGGCGCTGGCGGTGCTCGGGTATCCGGACGAGAGCGCGGCCGCCGAGGCCGCGCACACCCTGCTGCCGTACGGGCCGCTGACGGTGGAGGGGATGGCCGCCGATCTGGTGGGCGATGCGGTGCGGAGCGCGGCCGGGCTGCCCGAAGGGGGTGCCTGGCTGTTCGTGGAGACGGGCGGGGAGAGCGGGGGCGCGGCGGTGGCGCGGGCCGAGGCGCTCTGCCGGGCGGCGGCGGACGGCACCACCGGCCGTACGGTGGTCGCCGACCCGGCCGGCCGGCGGGCCCTGTGGCGGGTGCGCGAGGACGCCTCCGGGACCGCGACCCGGCTGCCGGACGGCAGCGAGGCGTGGCCCGGCTGGGAGGACTGCGCCGTACCGCCCGCCCGGCTCGGCCCGTATCTGCGGGACTTCCGCGCCCTCCTCGCCCAGCACGGACTGCGCGGCACGCCGTACGGCCACTTCGGCGACGGCTGCATCCACGTCCGCATCGACTTCGACCTGCTGACCCCGCCCGGTATCCGCCGCTTCCGCGAATTCTCCTATGACATGGGCGAGTTGGTCGTCTCGCACGGCGGATCGCTGTCCGGCGAGCACGGTGACGGACAGGCCCGCGCCGAACTGCTGCCGAAGATGTACGGACCGGCGCTGGTCGGCCTCTTCGAACGGTTCAAGGACCTGTGGGACCCGGCCGCCGGACTGAACCCGGGGATGCTCGTACGGCCCGCCAGGCTGGACGCGAATCTGCGCTTCGCGGTGCTGCCGCGGCGGCCGGTGCCGGTGGAGTTCGGCTATCCGCAGGACGGCGGCGACTTCTCGGCGGCGGTACGGCGCTGTGTGGGCGTCGCCAAGTGCCGTACCACCGGTACGAGTTCGGGGCCGTCGGACGTCATGTGCCCGTCCTTCCGCGCCACCGGCGAGGAGCAGCACTCCACCCGGGGCCGGGCGCGGCTGCTGCACGAGATGCTCGCCGGTGAGGTCGTCACGGACGGCTGGCGCTCGGCCGAGGTGCGTGACGCCCTCGATCTCTGCCTGTCCTGCAAGGGGTGCCGCAGCGACTGCCCGGTCGGGGTGGACATGGCCACCTACAAGGCGGAGTTCCTGCACCATCACTACGCGGGCCGGCTGCGCCCCGCCGCGCACTACGTCATGGGCCGGCTGCCCGAGTGGCTGCGCGCCGCCGCGCCGGCCGCACCGGTGCTCAACGCCCTCGCCCGCACCCCGCTCGCCGCCGTCGGTAAACGCCTCGCCGGAATCACGCCCGAGCGTCCCGTCCCGCACCTTGCCGGCGAGCCGTTCACCCGCTGGTGGTGGCGGCGGAGGCGGGAGCCCGGGGCCGCCCCGGAGGCCCCCGCCGGACCGGTGGTGATCCTCTGGCCCGACACCTTCACCAACTTCCTCTCCCCGGAGGTCGGCCGGGCCGCCGTACGCGTCCTGGAGTCGGCCGGACTGCGGCCCCTGCTGCCGCCCGCCACCCCCCTGCGCCCGCCCGGCACCCCTTTGCCCCGCCGCCGTCCGCCGCGCCGCCGCGCCCTCTGCTGCGGCCTGACGTACGTCTCCACCGGTCAGCTCGACCGGGCGCGGGCGGTCATGCGGCATACGGTCGAGGTGCTGGGCCCGCTGCTGGCGGCGGGCCGTCCGCTGGTCGTCCTCGAACCGAGCTGCGCCGCCGCGCTCCGTACGGACCTGCCCGAACTGCTGCCGGACGATCCGCGGGCCGCCCGGCTGGCCGCCTCCGTACGGACCTTCGCGCAGGCGCTGGAGGAACTGGCCCCCGACTGGCGGCCGCCGCGCCTCGACCGCCCCGTCGTCGGGCAGACGCACTGCCATCAGCACGCCGTCCTCGGCGACGGGGCGGAGCGGCGGCTGCGGGAACGGGCCGGACTGGTGGGCGAGTTGAGCGGGGGGTGCTGCGGACTGGCCGGAAACTTCGGTTTCGAGCGCGGCCATTACGAGGTCTCCGTCGCCTGCGCCGAGGACCAGCTCCTCCCCGCCGTACGCGCGTCCGGTGACGGAGCCGAGGTGCTCGCCGACGGTTTCTCCTGCCGCACCCAGCTCGGCGGGCTCACCGACCGCCGCGGCCGCCACCTGGCGGAGGTGCTGGCGGAGGCGCTGCGGGAGGGGCCGGCCGGGCGCTAGCGGGGCGGGCTGCCCGGCGGGGAACCAGGCCGGAACCGCCGGCCTGGTGCCGCCGCGGGGCGCGCCGCAGGGTCAGCTCGGGACCGCTTCGATCAGACTGAGGCCGACGTGCGACGGCAGCGTCACGATATCGGTGAGGGTGAGCCCCGACCGCGTGCACAATTTCTCGAAGTCGGCGCGGGTGCGTTCCTTTCCGCCGACGAGCACCATCATCTGAAGGTCCTTGAGATAAGGATTCAATTCCGAGGTGTCCGGGATCACCGTCTCGGGAAGTACCACGTCCACGATCAGCAGCCGGCTCCCTGCGGACATCGCCGTGCGGCAGTTCCGGAGAATGGTGGCCGCGCGGTCGTCGTCCCAGTTGTGGATGACGCTTTTGATCATATAGAGATCCGCGCCGGCCGGTACGGCTTCGAGGAAGTTCCCGGTGGCGACCGTGCAGCGCTTTTCCAGTCCGGCGGCCTTTATGGTGCCGGCCGCCTGGTCCGCGCCCTCGGCGGTGTCGAACACGACTCCACTCAGATCGGGCTGACCCTTCAGGATCGAGGCGAGCAGGGTGCCGTCGCCGCCGCCGATATCGGTGACCGTGGTGAACCGGCCGAAGTCGTAGTGTTCGGTCAGTGTGGCGGCCGTCCGGTGGGTTTCCTGGCTCATGGCGGTGTTGAACACCGCCGACAGTTCCGGTTCGTTGCCGAGGTACTCGTATATCGGCATGCCGAAGTGCTCGTCGAAGGCGGTGCGGCCGGTGCGTATGTTGGATTCCAGGCGGGACCAGGGCGCCAGCGACACGGGCGCGGTGTGGAATCCGGCGAAGTCGTGCAGCGAGGCCGGGTGCTCCTTGCGCAGTAACGAACCGGCCTCGGTGAGCGCGAAGGTGCCGGGGCGGGGTTCCGTACACAACCCGAGGCTGGCGAGCGCGCGGAGCAGCCGGTTCAACTGCTCCGGGGGAACCTCGTATCCCCGGGCGAGCTCGGTGACATCCGCCTCGCCGTCGCCGATGGTGTCGGCGATATCCATCCTGGTCGCCACGCTGACGACCTCCGTGGCCCGCGCCCCGAATACCCACTGCATCAGCGTCCGGCGCGCATCGACCTGTGCCGCGCTCCATTCCGTCATTTCTTTTCCTCTCCATTCCATGCCCACGGGCGGTGAAGGGATTCCGGGACGGTGCCGAGGGATTTTGAGACGGCATCATGAGAAATATCCAGCCCGGATTCCCGGCTGATCACGGCTCTTACCCTGCAACCTGGGGCAGCGTGCGGTCAAGCAAGGAAAGCGGGGTGAACCGGACAAGTGATGGCCGTGGTGGGGTGGTTGACATCGGCTGTTGCTTCGTGAACCCGACTCCATTCCCGTCGTGGATTCCGCGCCGAGTCCGGGCGGCCGGCGAGGTTTACCCGCCGGAATGGTGAGCAGGCCGGCGGCGGCTCGCGTCGTCGCCCCCGCCGCCCCGTCCGCCATATCCATGGTGGTGTCCATGGTCGCCCGCCGCCGCGTCCCCCGCCGCCCCGATGACCGCGCGGGCCAGGGCGATCAGGTCCGGGATGCGGGGGTGACCGGGGGCGTCGCGCCAGGCGAGGACGACGGGGACGGGCGGGGCGTCGGACAGGGGGACGTAGGCCATCGCGGGATGGGGGTGCATCCGGGCCGTACCGGTCGTGGTGACGCCCACGGCGCGGCCGCCGGTGATGGCGGCGAGCCAGTCGTCCGTGTTGCCGGTGGTGATGCTGGTGGCCGGGCGGGCCGTCGCGGGCCAGAGGTCGAGGGTGGTGGTGCCGGAGACGGTGTTCAGGGCCATGGTGCGGCCGGCCAGCTCGGCGAGGGCGAGCGAGGTGCGGTGGGCGAGCGGGTCGTCGGCCGGGAGGCCGGCCACCCTGGACTCGGTGGTGAGCTGCTCGGTGACCAGGCCCGGGGCGGCCACCTCGCCGCGCAGGAGGGCGATGTCCACCTCGCCGCGGGCGAGCCCGGCCGTGCGGTCGTCGACCCGGAGCAGTTCGAGCGGGGTGTCGGGGTACTCCTCGTGCCAGCGGCGGAGCAGCGCCGTGGTGTACGCGCCGGCCGCCGACCAGGCGTGGCCCAGGCGCAGCGGCCAGACGGTGTGACCCGCCTGGCCGAGCGCCCGGTCGAAGGCGGCCACCGCGATCGCCGCCCGGTCGCGGAAGGCGAGACCCTCCGGGGTGAGCGCGAGGTGGTGGGTGGAACGGTCGACGAGGCGGATGCCGAGTTCCTGCTCCAGACGGCGCAGGGTGCGGGAGACGGCGGGCTGGGTCAGGTGCAGCCGCTCGGCGGCGCGGGTCACGCTGAGGGTGTCGGCGATGGCCAGAAAGCAGCGGAAATGACGCAGCTCGATGCTCATGCGTGCGGAGCATAACAACAGGAGAAAAGGCATTTCACGGACCGTAAGGGCGGGCCGTAGCGTGGGTGGGGTGACCTCATCGCCCGCCAGTTCCGATGGCCCCCGCTCAGCCACTCCCGCCCCGGCCGGCCCGCCTGCCGACGCGCCGTCCGGTGCCCCGTCCGCCGTCTCGGCTCCCGGCCACGGAAGGCCGTCCGGCGACGGGGTGATATCCGCGCCCGTACCGGCCTCGCCCGAGGTCCTGGCGGCGGAGGCCGGGGCCGGCGGCGGGCCGGGGCGGTTCGGGTCGGTGGCGCTGGTGATCGGCGGCATCGTCTCGCTCCAGTTCGGCGCGTCGGTGGCGGTGCTGCTCTTCCCGCGGGCCGGTGCGCTGGGCGTCGTCACGCTCCGGCTGGTCGTCGCCGCGCTGGTGCTGCTGCTCGTCTGCCGCCCCCGACTGCGCGGCTACTCGCGCGGCGACTGGGCCACGGTGCTCGCCTTCGGCGTCGCCCTGGTCGGCATGAACTCCCTCTTCTACCAGGCGATCGACCGCATTCCGCTGGGTGCGGCGGTCACCCTGGAGTTCCTCGGGCCGCTGATCCTCTCGGTGGTCACCTCGCGTCGGCTGCTGAGCCTGGTGTGGGCGGCGTTGGCGCTGGGTGGCGTGCTGCTGCTGGGACGCGAGGGCTTCGACAGCCTCAACCTGGCCGGTGCGGGCTGCGCGCTCGCGGCCGGTGGGCTGTGGGCCGCGTACATCCTGCTCTCGGCCCGTACCGGACAGCGCTTCCCGCAGGCCGACGGGCTCGCGCTGGCGCTGACCGTCGCGGCGGTGCTCAGCCTGCCGCTCGGCATCTTCAGCGCCGGCACCGCGCTGCTGGACCCGGTCACCGTGGGCCTGGGCGCCGCCGTCGCCCTGCTGTCGTCGGTCATGCCCTACACCCTGGAACTGCTCGCCCTGCGCAAGCTCCCGGCCTCCGGTTTCGCGGTCATGATGAGCCTGGAGCCGGCCGCCGCGGCCGCCGCCGGGTTCCTCGTCCTGCACCAGGCGCTGGGCTGGGCCGAGATCCTGGCGATCGGCCTGGTCGTGGTCGCGAGCGTGGGCGCGGTACGGGGCGCGGGGGCGGCGTCACACGGCTGAGGTGGCGGGACACCGCCGTACGGGGGTTCCTTGTCGTACGGGCCGCCCGGCGTACGGGCCACCCGTCGTCCGGCCCGCCCGTCGTCCGGCCCGCCCGTCGTCCGGCCCGCCCGTCGTCCGGCCCGCCCGTCGTCCGGACCGGGGCGTCCGTGGCGGTGTCGCAGTCTCGCTGTGGCGCTGTGGCGCTGTGCCGCGGTACCGCCCCGGGATCATTTGGATCATTTCGTGCAGACCGCGTACGCCGTACCGGTGAGTGCGGCGCGCTGCGGCATGTCCCAGGCGGTCTTCTGGGCTTCGTCCAGGGCCTTCTGGGCGGCCTGCCGCTGCGCGTCCGTGGCGGTCTTGTCCCCCATGACCTTGTCCAGTGCGTCCTGCCTGTCCTGGACGACCTCCAACTGGTGCAGCAGGGCGGGGTTGACCGAGCTGGCACTGACCACCCAGCCGGTGCCGTCGGCGGTGGGGCGGGAGGCGGTGACGGCCTGTTCCATCTCGTAGCCGGGGACCTCGAAACCGCCGCCGGACGCGTGGTAACCGGCCGGGCACCGCGCCGTCAGACCGTCCAGCTTGCCCTGCACCTTCACGGTGCGGGGGGCCGGGCCCTTGGGCGCCGCGGCGCTCGTGGCCACCGGCAGGCTCCAGACGAGCAGTCCGGCGGCGGTGGCTGCGGAGAGGTTCAGTGCGGTGGCGCGCATCGCGGCTCGGCCGTCCTTCCGTGGAGAGTGCAGCGGTAGACGGATACTCCCGGGGATGCGCCCGGGAGGCGGAGACATCCGGCCGTGTCCTTGGGCCGTCACCTGTCGGGGCGCCATGTTCACCGGCTTGGCGGTGGTGCCCGCCGGTACGCGCCGAACACCTGGCGGACGACACCGAACACCCGCCGAACACCCGCCGAACACCCGCCGAACGCCTGCCGCGAGACGCCGAGATGTCGCTGTCTGCCGTCAGCCGTCCAGTGCCCGCCGCCCGCCGTTCGCTGTCTGCTGCCCGCCGCCCGCCGCCCGCCCCCCGCCGTCCGGCGAATGCGGCGTGAATCATGCAGGCGTGCTTGATTGTTTCTTTCGGCGCTGCCACGCTCGGAGCGCATCACCTCGCACCGCACCCGCACGGCCGCGGCTCCCGCCGTGGGCCGTCACGTATGCCAACGCGCCCTGCCCGTAAGGCAATGGGGCCGATGAGGGGAGTGTCGCGTGTCCGTTCCCGGCGCCGTACTGGCGGACCTCAGGGATGAGTGTGACGAGCTGGACGGGCTGGTGGCCGGGCTCCCGGCCGGGCGGTGGGCGGCGCCCACGCCCGCCGAAGGCTGGACCGTCGCCCACCAGATCGCCCATCTGGCCTGGACCGACCGGCAGGCGCTGCGCTCCGCCACCGACCCGGACGGCTTCCGGCGCGCCGCGCGGGAGGCGCTGGCCACCGCGCCGCTGACCTTCGTCGACGACGGCGCCCGAGCCGGGGCGCGGCTGCCGGCCGCCGAGCTGCTCGCGGACTGGCGGGCCACCCGCGAGGCGCTGCTGCGCGCGCTCGCGGCCCGGCCGGACGGGGGGAAACTGCCGTGGTTCGGGACGTCGATGAGCGTCACCTCGATGGCGACCGGGCGGCTGATGGAGACCTGGGCGCACGGACAGGACGTCGCCGACGCGCTGGGTGTCACGCGCACCCCCACCGCCCGGCTGCGGCATGTCGCCCATATCGGCGTACGGGCCCGGGACTACTCCTACGCGGCCCGGCAACTCACCCCGCCCGCCGAGGAGTTCCGCGTCGAACTGCGGGCGCCGGACGGTGCGCTCTGGACGTACGGGCCGCCGGCCGCCGCGCAGCGGGTGACCGGTGACGCGCTGGAGTTCTGTCTGCTGGTGACCCAGCGGCTGCACCGGGACGACGCGGTGTCCGTACGGTCCGAAGGGGCCGAGGCGGAGCGGTGGCTCGGGATCGCCCAGGCGTTCGCGGGCCCGCCGGGGCAGGGGCGCCCGCCGGTGAAGGGACCCCGGGCGGCCGGGACGCGACAGGCCCGGAGTGAACAGGCCGCCCGGAGCGAACAGGCCGGGAGCGGCCCCGACGGCGCCGAGGGCGGCCCCATATGAGCGCCCCGCGCCCCGATGCCCCGCGCCCCGATGCCCCGCGCCCCGATGCCCCGGCCCCCGAGGGATCGCCCCCCGCGGCCCCCCGCCCCGCCGTCCTGCGCATCGGTAATGCCTCCGGCTTCTACGGTGACCGCTTCGACGCCGTCCGCGAGATGCTCACCGGTGGCCCCCTGGACGTGCTGACCGGCGACTATCTCGCCGAACTGACCATGCTGATCCTCGGCCGGGACCGGCAGCGGCACCCCGACCGGGGCTACGCGCGGACGTTCCTGCGGCAGCTGGAGGAGAACCTCGGACTGGCCGTCGACCGCGGCGTGCGGATCGTCACCAACGCGGGCGGGCTGAATCCGGCCGGACTGGCCGACGCGATCCGGGAGTTGGCGGCGAAGGCCGGGGTGCCCGTACGGGTGGCGCATGTGGAAGGCGACGATCTGCTGGCGCGGCGCGGGGCGCCCGGGGACCGGAGCCCCGGCACCCCGGCGGCCCCCGGCCCGTCAGGGGACCCCGGACCGGCGGCGGCGCTCGGGCGCGCCGTGGACGGCTGGGGCCCGGAGGTGCTGACGGCCAACGCCTATCTGGGCGGCGGCGGGATCGCCGCCTGTCTGCGGGCCGGTGCCCAGGTGGTGGTGACCGGCCGGGTCACCGATGCCGCGCTGGTCAGCGGGGCGGCCGCGGCTCACTTCGGATGGCGGCCGCAGGATCTGGACCAGCTGGCCGGTGCGGTCGTCGCCGGGCACGTCCTCGAATGCGGCACCCAGGCCACCGGCGGCAACTACGCGTTCTTCGGCGCCCATGACGTACGCCGGCCCGGTTTCCCGCTCGCCGAGATCGCCGCGGACGGCAGCTCGGTGATCACCAAGCATCCCGGCACCGGCGGCGCGGTCACGCCCGGTACGGTCACCGCCCAGCTGCTCTACGAGACGGCCGGGGCGCGCTACGCCGGGCCGGATGTGACGGCCAGGCTGGACACCGTGCGGCTGACGGCGGACGGCGCCGACCGGGTCCGGATCGAGGGGGTGCGCGGCGAGGCGCCGCCGCCGGCGCTGAAGGCCGGACTGACCCGCCTCGGCGGCTGGCGCAACGAGGTCACCTTCGTCCTGACCGGGCTGGACATCGACGCCAAGGCCGCGCTGGTCCGCGCGCAGATGGCGGCGGCCTTCGACGCCGCCGGCCGGCGCCCGGCCGAGGTGCGGTGGACGCTGGCCCGCACCGACCACGCGGACGCCGCCGTCCAGGAGGAGGCGAGCGCCCTGCTGCGGCTGGTGGTGCGGGACGCCGATCCGGCCGCGGTGGGGCGGGTGGTCAGCGGCGCCGCGGTCGAGCTGGCGCTGGGCAGCTACCCCGGATTCCACGTCACCGCACCGCCCGGCAAGGGCGACCCGTACGGCGTCTTCGAGGCGGTCGCGGTGGACCGGGCGGCGGTGCCGCATCTCGCGGTACTGCCGGACGGCACCCGGGTGTACGTACAACCACCCGAAGAGACACGGGAGTTGACGCGGCTGCCCGATCCGCCGCTGCCGCCCCCGCTCGACGCCGCGCTGCCCGTCCGGCGGGCCCCGCTCGGCCGGGTCGCGGGTGCGCGCAGCGGCGACAAGGGCGGCTCGGCGAACGTGGGGGTGTGGGTCCGTACGGACCGGGCCTGGCGGTGGCTGGTGCATGAGCTGACCGTCGAAAAATTCCGCCAACTGCTGCCGGAGACCGCCGGGTTGCCGGTCGACCGGCATGTACTGCCCCGGCTGCGGGCGCTGAACTTCGTGGTCGACGGGCTGCTCGGCGAGGGGGTCGCGGCGCAGGCCCGGTTCGATCCGCAGGCCAAGGCCGTGGGGGAGTGGCTGCGCTCGCGGTACCTGGAGATACCGGAGGTGTTGCTGTGACCGTGCTCGCGACCGGACTCGATCCGGCGGACGCCGAGTACGCGGAGCGCCGCGCGGCGATGCTCGCGAAGCTGGCGGAGGTCGCGGCCGCACACGGCGGCGCGCTCGACGGCGGCGGCGAGAAGTACCGCGAACGCCACCGTAAGCGCGGCAAACTGCTCGCCCGCGAGCGGATCGAACTGCTGCTGGACCCCGACACCCCGTTCCTGGAACTGTCGCCGCTCGCCGCCTGGGGCAGCGACTACCCGGTGGGCGCCTCGCTGGTCACCGGCATCGGCGTCATCGAGGGCGTGGAGTGCCTGGTCACCGCCAACGACCCGACGGTACGCGGCGGGGCCAGCAACCCCTGGACGCTCCGGAAGGCGCTGCGGGCCAACGAGATCGCCGCCGCCAACCGGCTCCCGGTCATCTCGCTCGTCGAGTCCGGGGGCGCCGACCTGCCGAGCCAGAAAGAGATCTTCATCCCGGGCGGGGCGCTGTTCAAGGACCTCACCCGGCTGTCCGCGGCCGGCATCCCGACCGTCGCCGTCGTCTTCGGCAACTCCACCGCCGGCGGTGCGTACGTCCCCGGGATGTCCGACCACGTGATCATGGTCAGGGAACGGGCCAAGGTCTTCCTGGGCGGGCCGCCGCTGGTGAAGATGGCGACCGGCGAGGAGAGCGACGACGAATCGCTGGGCGGCGCCGAGATGCACGCCCGCACCTCCGGGCTCGCGGACCACTTCGCCGTCGACGAGCCGGACGCGCTACGGCAGGCCCGGCGGGTGGTCGCCCGCCTCAACTGGCGCAAGGCGCACCCCGATCCGGGCCCCGCCGAACCGCCGAAGTACGCCGAGGAGGAGCTGCTGGGCATCGTCCCCGGCGACCTCAAGGCGCCCTTCGACCCGCGCGAGGTCATCGCCCGGATCGTGGACGGCTCGGACTTCGACGAGTTCAAACCGCTGTACGGACCGAGCCTGGTGACCGGCTGGGCCGCACTGCACGGCTATCCGGTCGGCATCCTCGCCAATGCGCAGGGCGTGCTGTTCAGCGCCGAGTCGCAGAAGGCCGCCCAGTTCATCCAGCTGGCGAACCAGCGCGACATCCCGCTGCTGTTCCTGCACAACACCACCGGTTACATGGTCGGCAAGGAGTACGAACAGGGCGGCATCATCAAACACGGCGCGATGATGATCAACGCGGTGTCGAACTCGAAGGTCCCGCATCTGAGCGTGCTGCTGGGCGCCTCGTACGGCGCCGGGCACTACGGCATGTGCGGCCGGGCCTACGACCCGCGGTTCCTCTTCGCCTGGCCGAGCGCCAAGTCCGCCGTCATGGGGCCGCAGCAGCTCGCCGGGGTGCTGTCGATCGTCGCCCGCGCCTCGGCCGCGGCGAAGGGGCAGTCCTACGACGAGGAGGCGGACGCGGCGCTGCGCGCCATGGTGGAGGCGCAGATCGAGTCCGAGTCGCTGCCCATGTTCCTGTCCGGGCGGCTCTACGACGACGGCGTCATCGACCCGCGCGACACCCGCACCGTCCTCGGCCTGTGCCTGTCCGCCCTGCACACCGCCCCGGTCGAGGGCGCGCGCGGCGGCTTCGGCGTCTTCCGGATGTGAGGAACCCGTGATCTCTTCCCTGCTCGTCGCCAACCGCGGCGAAATCGCCCGGCGGGTCTTCCGCACCTGCCGTGAGCTGGGCATCTCCACTGTCGCCGTGTACTCCGACGCGGACGCGGGCGCACCGCACGTCCGGGAGGCGGACACCGCCGTACGGCTCCCGGGCGACGCCCCGGCCGACACCTATCTGCGCGGTGACCTGATCGTGCGGGCCGCGCTCGCGGCGGGCGCCGACGCCGTCCACCCCGGCTACGGCTTCCTCTCCGAGAACGCCGGTTTCGCGGCCGAGGTCGCCGCCGCCGGGCTGGTCTGGATCGGGCCGCCGCCCGCCGCCATCGAGGCCATGGCGTCCAAGACCCGGGCCAAGGAGCTGATGGCGGCGGCCGGGGTGCCGCTGCTGGCGCCCGTCGACCCGGCCCTGGCCACCGCCGCCGAGCTGCCGCTGCTGGTGAAGGCGGCGGCCGGCGGTGGCGGACGCGGGATGCGGACGGTGACGCGACTGGCCGATCTGGACGCCGAGCTGGCGGCGGCGCGGGCCGAGGCGGCAGCGGCGTTCGGCGACGGGGAGGTGTTCGTCGAGCCGTATGTCGTGGACGGCCGCCATGTCGAGGTGCAGATCCTCGCCGACGCGTACGGCACGGTCTGGACGCTCGGCACCCGCGACTGTTCCCTCCAGCGGCGGCACCAGAAGGTCATCGAGGAGGCCCCGGCCCCCGCGCTGCCCGACCCGCTGCGCCGCACCCTGCACGAGGCCGCGGCGCGGGCCGCCCGCGCCGTCGACTACCGGGGCGCGGGCACGGTGGAGTTCCTGGTCGCGCCCGGCGCCGCCCCCGCCACCCGGCCCGGCGACTCCGGCACGCCCGCCACCGGCCCCGCGCGGGCGTACTTCCTGGAGATGAACACCCGCCTCCAGGTCGAACACCCGGTGACCGAGGCGATCTACCGACTCGACCTCGTGGCACTCCAGTTGCGGATCGCCGAGGGGGAGCGCCTGGACAGCGCACCGCCGGCGCCGCGCGGGCACGCGGTCGAGGCGCGGCTCTACGCGGAGGACCCGGCCGCCGACTGGCAGCCGGGCACCGGCACCCTGCACCGGCTGGCGGTGCCCGACGGTGTCCGGCTCGACTCCGGCGTCACCGACGGCGACCCGATCGGCGTGCACTACGACCCGATGCTGGCCAAGGTCATCGCCTGGGCGCCGACCCGCGACGAGGCCGTCCGGCGGCTCGCGCACGCCCTGGAGCGGGCCCAGGTCCACGGCCCGGTCACCAACCGCGATCTGCTGGTCCGCTCGCTGCGGCACCCGGACTTCACCACCCCCGCCCGCCTCGGCACCGGCTTCTACGGCCGCCACCTCACCGCGCTGACCGCCCGCGACACCACCCGGGCCGCCCGGGAGCGCGTCGCCGCGCTGGCCGCCGCGCTCGCCGACGCGTCCGGCCGCTCCCGGTTCGGCGGCTTCCGCAACGTCCCCGCACAGCCGCAGACCAAGACCTACGCGGCCGACGGCGGCACGGGCGCCGAGTACGAGATCCGCTACCGCCTCGGCCGGGACGGACTGACCGCCGAGGACTTCCCCGGCGTCCGGCTGCGCGGCCTCGCACCGGACCACGTCATCCTCGAAGTCGACGGGCTGCGGCGGGAGTTCACCGTCGCGCGCTACGGCGACCGGGTCCACGTCGACTCGGCGCTCGGCGGGTACGCCTTCGCCGCCCGGCCGCGCTTCCCCGACCCCACCGCCGGTACGGAACCCGGCTCGCTGCTCGCGCCGATGCCCGGCACCGTCGTACGGATCGCGCCGGGGCTCACCGCGGGCGACCGGGTCGGGGCCGGGCAGCCGCTGCTGTGGCTGGAGGCGATGAAGATGGAACACCGGATCACCGCACCCGCCGCCGGTACCCTCACCGCGCTGCCGGTCCGTACCGGGCAGCAGGTCGAGGTCGGCACCCTGCTCGCCGTCGTCACGGACTGACCGGCACCACCGCTCGCACCACCCTGCCCGCTCGCACCACCCTGCCCGACCGCACCACCCTGTCCGGCCGCTCCACCTCGTCCGATCGTTCTCCCGTTCCCACCCCTCCCGACAAAGGAGCCGTCGTGAGCAACGCCGTGAACAGCCCCACGAACGACGCCACGATCAACACCACGGACCACACGACCCACACCACCGCGGCCGACGCCGTGCGGCACCGGCACCCCGCGATCGAGTCCGAGGAGCACCGCGCGCTGCGTGCCGCCGTCGCCGCGCTCGGCAAGCGCTACGGCCGCGCGTACTTCACGAACGTCGTCGCGGAGGGCGGGCACACCGACGCGCTGTGGACGGAGGCCGCCCGGCTCGGCTACCTCGGCGCCAACCTGCCCGAGGAGTACGGCGGCGGAGGCGGCGGCATCGCCGAACTCGCCATCGTGCTGGAGGAGTTGGGTGCCGCCGGCTGTCCGCTGCTGATGCTCGTCGTCTCGCCCGCCATCTGCGGTACGGTCATCGCCCGGTTCGGCACCGACGAACAGCGGCGGGCCTGGCTGCCGGGCCTGGCGGACGGCACCCGCAAGATGGCCTTCGGCATCACCGAGCCGGACGCCGGTTCCAACTCGCACCGCATCACGACCACCGCCCGCCGGGACGGCACGGACTGGATCCTCAACGGCCGCAAGGTCTTCGTCTCCGGTGTGGACATCGCCGACGCGACGCTGATCGTCGGCCGCACCGAGGACGCCAGGACCGGACGCCTCAAGCCCTGCCTGTTCATCGTGGAGCGCGAGACCCCCGGCTTCGGACGCCGCCCGATCCCGATGGAACTGGCCGCGCCGGAGAAGCAGTTCGAGCTGACCCTGGACGATGTACGGCTGCCCGCGGAGGCGCTGGTCGGCGACGAGGACGCCGGACTGCTCCAGCTCTTCGCCGGGCTCAACCCCGAACGGATCATGACTGCCGCGTTCGCCCTCGGTATGGGCCGCTACGCCCTGGAGCGGGCCGTCGACTACGCCCGCACCCGGCAGGTCTGGAAGGAGGCGATCGGCGCCCACCAGGCCGTCGCGCACCCGCTCGCACAGGCCCATATCGAGCTGGAACTCGCCCGGCTGATGATGCAGAAGGCCGCGCACCTCTACGACGCGGGCGACGACATGGGGGCGGGCGAGGCCGCGAACATGGCCAAGTACGCGGCGGCCGAGGCCGCGGTGCACGCCGTGGACCAGGCCGTACACACCCTCGGCGGCAACGGCCTCACCCAGGAGTACGGCCTCGCCTCGCTGATCACCGCCGCGCGGGTCGCCCGGATCGCACCGGTCAGCCGCGAGATGATCCTCAACTTCGTCTCGCACCAGTCGCTGGGGCTGCCCAAGTCCTACTGAGGGTAGGGAGACGTGCACCGAGGGCAGGGAAACCCCCGTCACACTCACACCGTTGAGCCGCACTCTCACCGCTGAAGGGCAGGACCGGTCATGGTGTTCTCCACGTCCCGTGTCTCCGACACGTCCGCCGCGCCACCCGCATCCCCCGCGTCCCGGGTGTTCCGCAGCGAGTACCCCGAGGTCGCGCCCGTGGAACTCCCCATCCACGAGGCCGTTCTCGGCCCCGCCGCCTCCTACGGCGACCGCCCCGCACTGATCGACGGCCTCGACGGCACCACCCTCAGCTACACCCAGCTGGACCACGCCACCCGCCGGCTCGCGGCCGCCCTCGCCGCGGCCGGGGTCCGCAAGGGCGAGGTGCTGGCCCTGCACAGCCCCAACTCCCTCGTCTACCCGGTCGTCTTCTACGCCGCCTCGCGCTGCGGGGCGGCCGTCACCACCGTCCACCCGCTCGCCACGGAAGCCGAGTTCGGCAAGCAGCTGGCGGACTCCGGGGCCCGCTGGATCGTCACCGTCGCGGCGCTGCTGGACACCGCCCGCGCCGCGGCCCGGCAGACCGGCGGGATCGCCGAGATCTTCGTCTGCGACCGCGCCGAGGGCCACCGGTCGGTCCAGGACCTGCTCGGCAGCACCGCCCCGGAACTCTCCGTCACCCTCGACGCCGCCACCGACCTGGCCGCGCTGCCGTACTCCTCCGGCACCACCGGCACCCCCAAGGGCGTGATGCTCACCCACCGCAGCATCGCCACCAACCTCGCCCAGCTCGACCCGCTGATCACCAGCGGCCCCGGCGACCGGGTCCTGGCCGTACTGCCCTTTTTCCATGTCAGTGGCTCTAAAGGACAGTGAACGAGGTGGTCAAGTGCAGAGCGGCCCCGGTACCTGTGAGCGAGGTGCCGGGGCCGTGGCCTGAGTGCGAGGCCGTGCCCGCCGTCGGCGGGCACGGGCTGGTCGTTAGTGGGGGATACCTTCGATGATGTCGCGCGCCCCCTGCCGCAGCAGTTCGGCGCAGACGCGGGAGCCGAGTACGGCCGGGTCGTTCAGAGACTCGCCCCAGAAGTGCGCGTGAACGAACTTGGAGCCGTCGCGCGAGAACACCATTCCGCGCAAGCTGAGCTGCCCGTCGGGGTCCGTGACACAGTGCCCCGCAATGGGGCTGTTGCAGTGTCCCCGGAGGCCGTGCAACATGACGCGCTCAGCGGTGATCTCCGTCATGGTGCGTTCGTGGTTGAGCTGCTGGAGCAGGTAGGCGACCGCGTCGTCATCCTTCCGGCATTCGAGGCCGAGCGCACCGGCGCCGACGGCCGGCAGTATCTCGGCGACCTCGAACACCTGCCGGGCCCGGCCCTGAAGTTCGAGCCGTTCGAGTCCGGCCTGCGCGAGAACCATTGCGTCCAGCTTGTGATCCATGGGCTTCCGCCCGTCGAGCTTGTCGATTCGCGTACCGACCAGGCCGCGAACTCTGATCACGTTCAGATCAGGTCGCGTGCGGAGGATCTGAGCCTTGCGGCGCACGGCCGAGGTGGCGACGGAGGCGCCGGGGGACAGATCGGCGAGCGTCTGAACGTCGGAACCCTCGGGGACGAGCAGCACGTCGCGCACGTCGTCGCGAGGCAGGTACGCGGCGAAGATCAGGCCGCGCGGCATGGGAACGTCACCGGGTACGTCCTTGATGCAGTGCACGGCCATATCGATCTGACCGCGCTGCAACATCTGATCGATTTCGCGGACGAACAAGCCCTTCCCGCCCAACAGGGCTAAGTCGCCCTGCCACTTGTCCGCTTCGGTGGTGACCGGCATGACCTCGATGTCGAGGTCGGGCTCGATCTTGCGGAGCAGGGCCGACACCTGGTCAACCTGAGCGAGTGCCAGCGGCGAGCTGCGGGTACCGATGCGCAGCTTCCGGGCGGGGAAGTCGGTCGTGTTCATAACGTCCCTTCGTGTCTGGTTTCACGGTAGACCGCGCCGTCGGGCTGGAGGGGCCCGACGATTCGCGCGGCTATTGCGGGGTGCAGCATCGATTCCGCCTCGGCGCGGGTGGCCCAGCGCCAGGCGTCGAGTTCTTCGCGCTGCAAGGTGATGCGATCGGTGTCGTCCCGGTATAGCTCGGGTCCGGCAAACAGGAGCGCCATCCGGTCACGGCGGCCGGGGCGGGTGGCTTGCAGCCATTCGATGGCGAACAGGTCGTGTTCCTGTATGTCGAGGTCGAGCCCGAGTTCTTCGCGACCTTCCCGGCGGACAGCGTCGAGGGGCGACTCGCCCTGGTCGACGATGCCCCCTGGAAGCTGCCACGGACCGTCGGGCTTGGCGGGGTGGACGAGTAGCAGGTGGTCGCGCGGGTCCGTGATGAGTACGGCGGCGGTCACGGGGTGACCGGGGGCCGGTGGTGGCATGGCGCATCCTTTGGTGTCGATGGCTTAAATGAGGCGCGCGATTGACGGCGGCATGAAGAGGTCGCGCGCCCGGTGCTGCGCCCATATGAGTGCGGCTTCGTCCTTGCAGCGCGCGTAGTAGGGGCACAGGTCGCAGCCGTTGATGTGCTGGGGCGGCACGTCGTCGGGGTGCGCCGCGGCTATGTGCCGCGCCAATTGCAACTGTTCCCAGAAACAGCCCTCGGCGGCGGCCCACTGGCGGCCGAGCCGCAGCAGCAATCGCGCGCACTCGGGACAGCCCCACATGAACGGCGGTGGTACAGGCCGTTCACCGACCTTGCGCGGGTCCTCGGCCATCACCGGCGCCGGATTGTCGTCGCGCCCATGTAGGCGCGGCCTGTCGCGAGGACGCGCGCGAGGTACGCCTCGACGGCGTCCGGGCCCGCGCCGGGCGGGATCGGGTCAAGGCCGATCGCTAAGCACACGCGTCCGCCGGCGCTCACGTGCGCGCGCCACTCGTCGCCGGTCGCCGGTAGCTGCATGGTGCAGGCCGGGTGCCCGTAGTCGAGGACGACGACCGGTCCGCGCAGCGTCAGCCGGTCTCCGACATGCGGTACGCGCTCGGCGGCCGGCCGTAAGCGCATCGCGTCGACCATGCCCAACAGGCCAGTCTCGATCGCGGCCGTCTCCTCAGGGCGTCGCGGAGGTGCGTGGCCGATCAAAACGTATGCGATGGAGGCGGAACGGATGTTTACGTCCATCCACGTTGAGATCACACACCCGACTGTGAAACCGGGGCCGGGCACAGCCCTGATAGTGACTGGATTCGTCACAGTGCCACCTCCGCCCATACGGCTTTACCGAACGGGACGTCGTAGGTGCCCCACGCCATAGGGCAGAGGGCGTCAAGGATGATCAGGCCGCGCCCGCGGTCGCGTTCTGCGGACTCCGGGCGAACGCGGGGATGCCGACGAACCGGATCGTGCACCTCGACCCGCGTTCGGACCTCGTCCGTGTCGAGCGTGAGGCGTAGAAAGTCGTCGGGTTCGGTGCCGTACCTGATGCTGTTCGTTACCAGCTCACAGACGACCAAGACGACCGAATCGGCATGGGTCTCAGCACCCGGAACGTGGTACGCGGTGAACTCGCGTGCAAACTCACGGGCGCGTCTGGCCGATTGGGGGTCGCTCGCCAGCAACAGCCTGGGCGGAGGACCGTCGGGCGGCGGGCAACATGCGGGTCGAAGCACCCGCGGTGGATCGAACATGCGAGTCCCCTTACGGGCAAATGCCGCGCGCGGAGCCGACGTGTGCAGTCCGGCACAGCGACGTAGCGGAACGATCGCTCGGGAAGTGGTTTTCCAGACTGCACGGCGGGCCCTATGCCGTGCAAGACTTCATGGCGTTGCACCGCTTGCAGGGTGTCGAACTGATGCCTTGTACTGCGGAGCGAGTGCCCAACAGCTTTCATCGTGAGGGACAAATGTCCTTCATACTGGGTTCTGTAGGAGGGGTAGAGATGGCTGAGGGTCCGACCGGGTCGACCGTGCCGCGTCGTCAACTGGGGCGAAATCTGCGAGCCCTGCGCAACCGGGCTCGCCTGACGGTGCGCGCAGCAGCAACGAAACTGGAGTGGTCCGAGGCGAAGATGTGGCGCATCGAGACGGGCCAAACCCCTCTGCGCAGCCTCGACGTTCAGGCAATGTGCCTGGTGTACGGCGCTGCACCAGACCTCACCGAGGCTCTGATGGGGCTGGCGAAGGAAACTAAGGCGCGTGGCTGGTGGCACGCCTACGGCGACGTGATCCCAGAGGGTTTCGACGTCTACGTGGGACTTGAAGAAGCCGCGGACACCTTGTCGTTGTACGAGAGCGACATCGTCCCTGGGCTGCTTCAAACCGACGGGTACGCACGCGAGATCATCCGTACGCACATCCGAGGGATTGGCGACACGGACCTCGATGGACGCGTGCGCCTGCGCATCGAGCGTCAGTCGCTTCTGACTCGGGTCACTGATCCGCCGGTGTTGCGCGTCGCGCTGAGCGAGGCGGTACTACGCCGCCCCGTTGGCGGTTGCGACGTGATGGCGCAGCAACTTGCGCACCTTGTCTACGTCTCCGAGTTGCCGAACGTCGCGATTCGTGTGATCCCCTTCGCGGCTGGTATGCACTCGGGGGCCGTCACCGGGCCTTTCATCATCTTGCGCTTCCCCATGAACGGCGACGGGGTCGCCACGGAGCCACCGACGGTCTACGCGGACGGGTACACGGGGGGCCTGTACCTGGACAAGGAACGGGAGGTGAAACAGTATGACGCGGCCTTTGACAGCATCTGGGAAGCATCGCTAGATGAGCAGGCGTCGCAGCGCCTAATTTCTGAGGTAGCAGGGAGCTATGAAAAGGGTTGACAACGCTGAGTGGTTCAAGTCGAGCCACAGCAACGGAAACGGCGCCTGCGTCGAGGTGGCATACCTCGACGATGCGGTTGCCATGCGAGACAGCAAAGAGCAGGCGGGCCCGGTCCTGACGTGCACTTTCGAGGGGTGGCAAGCATTCATCGGAAGCGTGGTCGAGGGCGAGGTGTAGGCACAGCTCGCGGTGATCCGGACGGGCAGTGCTCCAAAGCAGAATAACGCCCCCCGCACGGCCGTAGGTGGCCGTGCGGGGGGCGTTGCTCATGAGCGGGCTGCGAACTGCCACAGGGACAGAACGAGACCGGCGACGGCGACCAGGGCGGCTACCGACGGAAGCGGCCACCGGCTCTTTTCGAGGGTGTCGAGGCGGGTGTCGCCGCGCTTCTGGCGTTCGGTCTCGCCCCGTTCGAGGGTGTCGAGGCGGGCGTCGTGGTCGTCGATGCGGCGGGCGTGTTCCTTGATCGCCTCGTCGGTCTGGTCGTGCCGTTGCACAAGCAGGGCGAGGGCGCCGTCGGTGCGGGTGAATCCGACCTCGATCGTCCTTCGGATGCGTTCGAGTTCCAGCGCGACCGAAGCCGGATCGGTCACGCGCTACCGCCTCCGTCCTCGGACCGGGCTGGCGGTGCGGTGCGCAGCCATTCGGGTATGAGGGCCTGGACGCTGGGCAGAGCCATCACGCGGGCGAGGCCGCCGGCGATGGCGAGCGCGCCGGCGACCCACGGCAGGGTGGAGGGGATGCCGGAGGCATCGACGATGGCGGGGAGCAGTACTGCGAGGGCTACGGCGGTCTGCACGACGGTGCGGACGGTCCGGCGAGCGGCATCGGTCATGGGGTTCTCATTTCATGAAGTGGGGAGGGCCGGCCGGCCCGCGGGTGCGGGCCGGCGGCGTGGTTAGACCTTGGGAACCTTGAGCGCGTCCCACTGGCGTCGACCGGGCCATCCGTCGCAGTATTGCGGGGCGTCGCCGAGCTTCTTTTGCCACCGTCGGAACGACTCCTTGTCGGCGGCCGTCCACTGCGGGCCGGGCCCCTCTGCGTAGGCCGAGCAGCCTTCGGCGGCGAGGCGCCGGCCCATGGCGGTCACGATGGGAGAGCGCGGATAGCTCTTGAAGAAGTCGACGCCCGGGAACGGCTCGAACTTCGGGGCCGGTACGGGCTTGCCCGGCTTGGTGCCGAGCCGGCGGTCGACGCGCTCGCGCATGGTGGCCATGGAGAAACCGCGCGGGTCGACCTTGGTGTTCGTCCACTCCTTGTGGCCGATGACGCTCGCTGCGCTCCATCCGTAGGCGCGGCAGATCGCGGCGCCGGCCTTCTCGATGGCGAGCAACTGCGCCTCGGGCCATGGATCCGCGCCGTTGCCGAGGTTCACGCACTCGAATCCGTAGAACCGCGCGTTGCCGTCGGTGTCGTTCCGGTTGGTGGCGGGTAGCTTGCGCTCGGCCACGACCGCGGCGAGTACGTTGCTGTCGCCTCGGCCGGCGTGGTTCGCGCGGCCGGAACTGATCAGGTAGACCGTGCCGTCCTTGGCGATCACGCCATGGCACAGCGGGCCGGGCAGGTCGGCGTATCCGTCGTGGCACATGCGTACTGAACCGTCGGTGCCGGACGACACAGTGTGGTGGATCAGCACGCCGTTGATCGGGCCCCATGCGCCGTGGCCGGCGCGGCTGTGGGTGCGCCAAGATCCGTACTCGACGACCTTCACGCCCTCGGCGCGCAGGGCGGCGAGCAGCTTGTCGGCGGTCAGGGGAGTTGCCATAGGTAGGGCTCCAGACATGAAAAATCGCCCGCGGCGACTGCCGGGGCGTACGGGTGGGGTGGTGGTCAGGGTGCGAGTGCCAAGATCGGGATGTCGTGGTCGGCGAGCGCGGTTGTGGCCGTCGGGCTGACCGTGGTGGGCAGCGTGGACTGTGCGGCGATGTACCAGGCGCGCGGGAACGGGCTGCTGGTCATGAAGAAGTTCGCCGCGGCGACCGGCGCATCGTTCTGCACGTGGAAGAACGAGAAGTCGCTCGCGCCGCCCGTGGTCATCAGCCACGCCACCCAGTAGCGGCCCGGGGTGAGGGTCGTTGAGGTGAACGACAGGGGCACGGCGCCGATGTGGTTCGCCGCCATGGCCGGGAGCGCGCCGGTCTCCTGCCCGGCTTGGGTGAGGGCGACCGCGCTCGACGCGACGACGCGGGTACCGTCCGCGCGGTAGATGCCGGCCATGAACCGATCGGCAGTCACGCCTCCGTACCCACGGGCGAACATGACCGCTCGGCTCACGGTGGTGTTCTCCGTGATGTTGATGCCGGTGAGGTAGAGGCGCTGCGGGGCGAGGTACTTCGCGGCGGGGTTGGCCACGCTGCCCGGGTCGCACGACCAGGCGACGAATCCGAGGGCCTGCGGCGTCCAGACGTTACGGGCGCCGCTCGCGGCCGGGAGCTGCGCGGCGGGAACGCGGCCGGTGGCGTCGAGCTGGGCGACGCCACCCGCGGCGCCTGCGGCGGTGGCCGGGAGCGCGCCGACGTCCGCAGCGTCGAGGCGGACCTCGGCGGCGGAGTGGCCGTTGACGGACTGCACGAGACCGGGGGCGCCGTCGCGGCCGTCGGCCCCCGGCGCGCCGTCGGCGCCGGGCTGCCCCTGCTCGCCGCGTTCGCCCCGCGGTCCCTGCTCGCCGCGGGGCCCGGTCTCGCCCGGCGGGCCGGGCACCGTGCTGTCCGCGCCGGCCGGGCCCTGCTCGCCGCGCGGCCCCGGCGGGCCGGTCTCCCCGCGGGGACCCGGCGGGCCGACGAGGGAGTCGAGCCAGTCGGCGACGGTGCCCTCGAACCCGGCGGCGACGGCCACCTCGTACGCGGAGTCACCGCGTACAGCAACGTAGTTGGGCTTGCTCGGATCTGTCGGCGCGATGTCGGCGAGGTCCACCTCGGGTGCCTCGGCCGGCAGCAGGATCTGATACGAGCGGCCGGCGGGGATGCCCGACAGGGCCTCGGTCACGGTGTACGACCAGCCATCGGGGATCATCTCGGGCGCGTCGGTGGCGGGCAGGGTCGCGCTGATCTGGCCTTGTGCGTCGAGCTGCGCGACGACCGGGCCGCCGAGGATCACGTCGGCGGCCGGGAACGTGAGCTGCGCGGGGGCGCGGAAGACGACGCTGCCGGACAGGGGGCGGCCGTCGGGGGAGAGGTAGCGGCCGGTGACGGTTACGGTGGGGATGGAGTCAGGCAGCATGATCAGTTCGCCTCGTTGGGGTTGATGGTGTTGGTGCCCCACATGCCGTGGCACCAGGCCGTAGCGGTGCCGGTGCCGCTGGTACGGCGGGCCTGGATGAGCAGGCCGGCGACGTCGCCATGCGAAAGACCATGGGCGCCGGGGGTAATTCGCGGTGAGGCGTAGACCTCTTTGCCGGTGGCGGTGATGGTGTCGCCGAGCTGCGTGAGGGTGCCGCCGCGGTTGAGCATGAGGCGGGCCTCGGCGGTGGTGCCGGCCGGGGCCCAGAGGGACCACCGCGCGGCGAGTACGGCGTGCTGGGTCTGGATGGTGCCGGAGTGGGCGGTGATCCAGTCGGCGGCGGTGACGGAGGCGCCGGGGGTGAGGGGGATGGGCACCCAGGGGCGGCCGAGGTACCCGTCGGCGTCTGCGTCGTCCATGATGATCGGGGACGGGTATCCGCCGCGGGCGAAGGCCCGGACCATCTGGGGGGAGGCGGGGTCGTTGCCGCCGACTTGCAGGGCGAGGCCGGTGCCGTCCTCGCGGGCCATGCTGACGCCGTAGCGGCCGGTAGTGAATTGGCCGACTCCCAGAATCTGCGCTCCCGTTGGGGCGCGGACGTCGAGGCTGCCGCCCTCGCCGATGACCACGGCGCCGTGGGTGATCTTGTTCAGAGCCGGCCGAGTCTGCGCGCGGCCAGTCAGCTCCCGAACTTGCCGTTCCAGGGCCCGGATGCGGTCGAGCAGGTCGAGGGGGATCGCGGCCATCAGGGCGCCTCCAGATAGAGCTTCGCGGTTTCGGACTGACCGCGTTCCGGCGGTGTGATGGCGATGCCGACGACGCGGTACCGCTCGTCGAGGCCGTTGGGCCACCACAGGTCACGTATGCGGAGGCGGATGGTGGTGCCGAGCATGGCGGGGGAGAGGGGAGCGTGGCCCATGTGCACGGTGATCTCGGGAATGGTGCGCGGGGAGCGGGCGATGTTCCAGTCGGCCCGCGCGTGGGCGTCCAGGGTCGGTTTCTCGATCACGGTCGAGTAGTCCGAGGTGCCGTCGAGGCGGGGCCAGCCGGCGGCGAGGGCGGCGTCGTCAACGAGCAGATCGGACAGCAACGGCACGGACTCGGACGCTTGGTTGTCGTTGTCCGAGGCGCCGCGGGACTGCCAAGCGTTCGCCTGCCCGCTGGCGTCCACTGGCCAGGTGTAGGACATGACCGGGCCGGGGCGGTCGAGCACGATGTCGCTGGTTCCGGTGCGGATCGTGGGAGCGCCGAGTTGCAGTCGCTTCACGCGCCGGCCGGTCTGTGCCTCGCGGAACGACGCGATACGCCACTCGAACCCGCCTTGGACGCGGGATAGTTGGTCGATCAGATCGCGAACCGTGGGCAGGTCGTAGCGGC
Source organism: Streptomyces sp. x-80 (assembly GCF_046549095.1). NCBI lineage: Bacteria > Bacillati > Actinomycetota > Actinomycetes > Kitasatosporales > Streptomycetaceae > Streptomyces > Streptomyces sp. x-80. Next base: position 14,437 of record NZ_JAJPWM010000005.1, on the reverse strand, counting down.
TGTAGACGCGGTCACGTGGCATACCGGATAGCTCCGTGCCGTACGTGATGCCGATGTCTCCGCCGGGTGTGCCTTGGACGTAGTCGAGCAGGGTCCGCACGATGTCGAACTGGTCGACTTTCCGGGCCTCTTGGGTGTCGTAGAGCAGCCGGTGATCGAGGTAGGTATCCCATGTGCCGGCCTGGATCTGGGCGGAGAGATACCCGCGGTCGCTGGACTGTATCGACGCCGTCCACAGAACGCCGCCCCACCAGATTTCCCGTCCGCGCTCGACCCATACCGCGGTACGGCCGGGCACCAGGGCGGCGCGGACGCGTGCGGCGAGCGCCGTGTTCGGGAGAGGGATAGTTGCTTGCAGCGATCCGGCTTTGCCGATGTAGTCGTCAAGGCTCAGGCCGGAAACGGGGACGACGTCGAGGAGCTGGTCGCTGCGCAGGTCGCACAGCAGCACGCGATAGGTGGCAGGGGTCATGCCGGGCCCTCCCACCGCAGCGCGGCCGAGCTGTACGTCCCTGGAATGTTTGTCAAGGCGGTCGCGGTGTAGAGGCTCATCTCGATGTAGTCGCCGGTCTTCAGCACGACGGGGAGGGCAGCGGCATGCCCCTGCCCACCAGTGGACCGCGCGACGAAGGACATGTGCCATTCCCGGACGCCACCGTTCTTGACGACCAGGACGCGAGCCTGGTCGGCGCCGCCCGGCCATGTCTGCTGTGCGTAGACGGTGTAAAGCCCTGCGACGGGGGCGACGAGACGAGTGGGGGTCGTCGACGTCCACATCGATGTGTCGGACCGCGCGTCTGCGCCGCTCCACCGCACCGGGGTGTAGCGATTCGCCGCCAGGCTGTAGGTCTCGTCTTTGCGGACGGCGACGTAATGGCGCTCGGCCACGCTGCTCCAGCCGTTTCCGTCCCAGCGGTCCAGCCCGGTGCCGTTGTCGCGGTACTGGCCCGGGTAGGCGCCCTCGAAGCTGAGGCCCCAGCCGCGGGGGATGATTCCGCCGGCCGCCGCGGTGTAGCGGCGCCGGTCGGCAAGTGCGCCCGCCCAGTTGATTCCGCCGACACCGGCGGAGGCTCCGGCGGGCACGGTGATGTCCCACAGCCGCAGACATGTACCCGGCAGGCTCGCAGGCGCGGGGGTGGCCGAGGGCGCACCCTGGATGATCTCGACGACGGCGGCGGGCTGCTCGCTGGTGTCGTACAGCGGGTCGAGCACGCGCAGCACGACGGAATCGATCCGTGCGTATTGTGCGTCGCCGTCGGTGACGGTGAGCGTTTCGGGGGCTGTGATGGCTACGGGGTAGGCGCCTTGAGTGTCGGTGCCTTGGACCAGGGCGCGGCCGGTGCCGATCTGGACTTGCATGGAGGCGACGCCGGTCGCCTTGAGCGGATCGCCGCCGGCGATCACACCGCCACGCGACCGTAGCTCGCCCTCGGGCGCCATGGGCCCGACGGGGGCGAGTCGGGTGTCTTCTCGGGTCTGTTCCTTGGGCAGCAGCCATGCGGCGCGCACGGTCACGGGGCAACTCCTGTCACCAGTAGGCCGAGCGCCATCGCACGGTGCAGGCGGCGCGCGGGTCGGATGATCCGGGCGCGGCCCGGTAGATGTAATTCGTTGTGCCGGGCGGGAGCGTGAACGTTTCCTCGGGCACGCTGCGCGCGGTGGCGGTGTAGAGGCGTGAGGCGGTGCCGTTGAGCGTGACCGTGCCGGCCGCGGTGTCGATGAGCAGTTCGTCATCGGTGGCGAGGGGGATGTCGTATTCGAGCGTGTCGCCGGTGGCCAGGTTGGTCAGCGACGGAAGCTCGACCGGCCCCCGGAAGGTGATCAGGGGGTGTGTGTCGGTGGTGCCGTCGTTGGTGGCGGTGGTGGTGCCGGTCGAGCCAGGAGCCCCGAAGTCCAGCGGCCACCCCAGCCCCTCGGGGCCGGGGTCAAGGTTCCAGTCGAGGCCCGGCTCGGCAGCCGGCAACCGGATCTCGGCGCGCTGCTCGTTCAGGCTGTAGCGGCGGGAGTCGCTGGCTTCGAACTGAATCGCCCCACCCGACGCAACGCCTATGCGGTATCCGGTGTCCACGGGTATGGAGTGCCGCAGGCACCGGGCGTAGGCCAGCAGCGGCGGGGCATCGTCCAGGCGGACCACGAGCGGCAGTTCGTCGTCGCGGAGCGCCAGGTGTGCGCCCAACTCCCGTACTGCTGTGGTCATGGCGCCGGGCGGGGTGCGCAGCACGACGCCATCGACGGTGATCGTGCGGAGTTGGGCCAGGAGCCGGCCGGGGATCGCTCCGTGCGCGCCGGCCCGCGGCACGGTGCCGGAGTCCGCGCCGGGAGATTCCTCCCAGCCGGTGAGCTTCTGCCAGCGCACGGCGGTGCCGGGGCCGAGCAGCAGCTCGCCGTACTGGATGTGTCCGGGGAGGGTGACCAGGTCACCGGCGGCCATGGTCACCCCCTGCCCTTCATCTGCCACGCCAGTGACGCGGCGATCTGGTCGGCGGACTGCCCGTCCGCGTGCCAATTCTCGATGTGCACGGTTGCTCCCCAACCAGCGTTCTGTGATGTGCCGTTGGTGGGCGTCGTGCCAGCCGTGGCGAATTGGGGAGCAGCCGGTACGGACACCAGCGAGCGCATGGTGCGGTCGACCGCGGAGGCGCCCGACTTGATGCCCTCGACGATGCCTGACGGAATGTGCCGGCCGATCTGGTCCCGCATGACACGCGAAGGTGAGTGAATCCCCAGCGCGCGGGCAATCGGTCCCGGAATTAGATCCTTTGCCCATCCCATCAGTGTATTTTTCAGCCAAGATCCCATGGAGCGAATGCCGTTCCATAGGCCACGGACGATGTCCATGCCCTTGTTGTAGAGGAGATTTCCAAGGTTTCCGAGGCCCGACACGATGCGGCCCGGCAACCCCCGTACCCAGTTCACGAGTTCAGTCGCCTTGCGCACTGTCCCGTCTTTGATGGCCTGCCAATGCTTGATGATCAGCCCGGGAAGAGTCCAATTGAGGAAGAAGTTCAGCAGCTTTTGCGGTAGTCCCTTGACCCAATCGACGATGGTATTCCATACGCGTACTGTCCCCGCTTTGATGGAATCCCAATGCTTGATGATGATCCCGACCAAAGTGAAATTCATGAACAGGTCGATCAGCCATTGGCCGACGGCCTTGATCTTTCCCCAGACCCAGTCCCAGGCGGCGGCGGTAGCATTCTTGATGGCGTCCCACTTGGCGACGATCAAAGCCACCAGGCCCACGACAGCAGTAATGACCCAGCCGACAGGGCCCATGGCCATCACCCACGCGGCGGCCATCCGGGCCGCCTGGGCGAGGGCCTGCGCTCCCATGAGCACCCAGCCGGCCACGACGCGTGCCGCGGTCGCTGCCGCCGAGGCCGCCATTCGCACGCCTGCGGCAACGGCCTGGGCAGCCACCACGGTCATACGCGCGGCGTAGCCGCTGGCGGCGACAGCCATGCGGCCGATGGCGCTCGCCGCGGCCATGGTGCCTCGCGCGAAATTCGCGATGGTGGTCAGGGAACTTCCGAACGCGGAGATGGTCTTTCCGATGGCGATTACGAGCGGACCGAGCGCGGCAACTGCCAGCGCCACAACAGTGCCGGTCCGCAGGAGCCCGGAATCCGTCTGCGACAGTTTCGACGCAAGCGCAGTGAGCTTTTCCGCAAAACTGGTAGCCCACTGCAAAATCCCGGACCCGGCGATAGCCAACATTAGGCCCTCGACCGCAGACTGAAGCCCCTTCATCTGGCCGTTGAAGCCCTGCATTTGGACGTCAGCGATGTTCTTTGCGGTACCGCCGGAGTGCTCCAGGTCTTTCGTCAACTTCTTGAGGGCGCCGGAGCCTTGCGATACGAGTGCCTGCATGGCGGGGCCGGCCTCGACACCGAAAATTCCCATCATGTCCGCGGTCGACGCGCCGGCCTTTTCGAGTTGGCCAACGATGGAGACGAGTGGACGCAGCTTGCCGTGACTGTCGACAACGGACACGCCGAGCTTCTTCAGAATCTTCTCTGTGTCGCCGGTTGGCTTGAGCAGCGAGGCGATTGCGCCCCGCAGTGCGGTACCGGCCTCGGACCCCTGAATGCCCGCGTTGCCCATCATGCCGATAGCGGCCGAGGTTTCCTCGATCGCCAGACCGGCACTTGAGGCCACGGGCGCGACGTACTTGAAGCTCTCGCCGAGCATCTTCATATCGGTGTTGGTGCTGGTGAACGTCTTAGCCAACACGTCGTTGAGGTGTGCGAGGTCTTTCGTCTGAAGCCCGTATCCGGAAAGGACGTTGGTTGCGATGTCGGCGGCGTCCGCGAGGGCGATGTTTCCGGCCGCGGCGAGGTTCAGCACCCCCGGTAGAGCCTGGGTGATGTCCCGGGATTTCATGCCGGCCATGGCCATGTAGCCCATGGCGTCCGCGGCTTCGCTCGCGCTGTACTGGGTCGTCGACCCCATCTCCTTGGCGAGCTTTTCCAGGGAGGCGAACTGCGCACCGGCCGCGCCGGACACGGCCTTGACGCGGTTCATGGATGCCTGGAAGTCGCCGCCGGTCTTGATCGCGGCGGCAGCCACCCCCACCAGAGGGGCGGTGAGCCATTTCGACATCCCGCCGCCCACACTGGCCGCGGTCTGCCCGACGCTGGAGAACTGGCCTTGTGCGGTGGCCAGTCGGCCGCGGAACTGGGAATCGTCCAAGCGGAGACTGGCAAAGAGTTCACCGACGCGCAGCGCCACCGTGGTCACCTCCGGGGGATCGTGCCGCCCGGCGGGGCGGAGGGGGAAGGGCCGGGAGCGAGCGCGCGGGACAGGCGCGACTCTGTCGAGAGAAGGCCCAGAATGCGGACACGGAGCCAGCGCCAGGACCGGTCTTGCAGTAGACCCGGAGCGCTGACGTCAACTCCGTACGTCTCGTGTAGATCGGCCTCGATGAGGGGCCACTCGGCAAGGAGGCGGGCCCAGGTCAGCGACGCGTGTGGTCCTCGCTGCGGGCCGGTGCCTTCCGGGTACTCGTACCACTCGTAGAGGCCGCTCTCTTCGTCGTATTCGCCCCGCCCGGCCGGCTGCGCCGCGCCTGCCGGTTCGGGGCCAGCCGAGAAGGGCCGCCGCCCGCGTTCCAGAACGTTTCGGCTGCGGCCTTGTCCTGCGCAATCCACACCATGGCCGTGATGGCGGCGTGTTTGAGCGCGGGCCAGGTCACACCGTCGGCGACCATCTCGTCGTGCGCGGAGCCGAGTACGTCGTGGTACAGGTCCTGCTCGGCGGCGTCCCCGAGTACCTGCTCGTCGACCGCCCCGCCGTCGGCGGCGACCGCCGCGGCGTTGATCAGCTTCTGTGTGCGCAGTCCTACCTTGGCGGAGGGGGCCGGGACGGTGTAGACCGTGTCAGCGATCGGCAGATGCAGAGACTCGTCGAGTAGTTCGTCGAGTGCCTTGAAGGCCATCAGCTCACCGCCTTCAGCGTCTTCGGCCCGGCCGGCGGGCCATCGGCAACGGGGTTGGTGATCTCGGTCAGCGGTCCGGAGCCGGTCAGGGTGACTTTGATGGTGTCGACTTCGTCGGGGCCGCCGCCGTCGGGCTCCCAGGTGACCAGGGCGCGGCCTTCGTACGCGTCATCGGCTCCGTTGCGGTCGTAGTACCGCACCGCGACGTAGCTGTCGGCACCGAACCGCATCGACGCCTTCCGGAGCGCCTCTTGCGCGGTGTTAAAAGCACCTGTGGCCGGGTGGGCGCGGTGGGCGAGGGCGACCTCGACCGACCACGCGAGCATGGTCACGGCCTGCTCCGACCAGCCCTCGGCGTCGTACGTCGTCACATCCTGCTGTGTGGGCTCGATCTTGGGCGTGAACTCAGTGATACCGGGGACCAGGGCCCAAGTCGGGGTGCCGTCCTTGCCCATGTCCAGCTCAAGGCGGTACCGGCGCGCGAGCGCAGTCACCGTCTCGGCCGGCGGCGTGGGGGTTGCCATCGGTCGTCTCCTATTCGAGGTGTCGGGCCGCGCGGTGCGCGCGGGCGTAGTAGGTGCTCGACCGCTCCATGCGGCCACAGTCGTCGGCGCCGATCGGAGCCGACGCGGTGCGGTAGAGGAGCTGCACCCGCGCTACACCCCACAGGAACGGTCCGGCGCCGTGCAGCAGGTCGTGCGCCTGGTCGTCGAGGGCGTCGACCTCGCGGGGGTCGGCCCCGGCCCGGGTGCGGACCTGGATTCCGGTGGTGCAGTCGGTGAGCGCGGAAGAGTCCTGGACCGGATACGCGGTCAGGCAGATGACGCGATCCGGCGCCGGTGGAATCGCGGCCATCGTGAGCGCGGTCTCGCCCGGGGCGTACCGGCCGTCGGGCCGGTAGGTGCCGACGCCGTGCTCGGCGAGCAGACGGGCGAGGCCGTCAAGCAGGTCGGCGGTGTAGCTCACGACAGGGCCCGCCGAATCTGCGCAGCGATCAATGCCTGCACGGTGCCGCTCTCCTCGGGTAGCACGGATTCGAGGTACTTGGCGGTGCGGCCCGGGGCGTGCCGGGCGTGCATGTCCTCGTGGACGCGCACCGCGTACGGGGTGTCGTAGGACACGGCGGACGTCATCCGGCCGGTGTCCACGGAGGCCGCCCCTGACCGTTCGAGCACCCCCTCGGCGATCGGCACCCGCTGACGGGAGGCGCCGAGCACGTGCTCGGCGGCCAGCAGCATGCCGCGGGCAGCGGCGGAGCGCGCCGCGGCGACCACCGCCGGCCCCTGCCATCGGACGCGGGGGCTCATTGGCACATCACCTCCGTACAGGCAGGCACCGGCAATCCCGGGGCGGTGTGGCGGGCGACGGTCAGTGCGGTGGTGGTGCGCCCGTCGGGCAGCGTCAGGCGGCTACCGACCGGGCACTCGATCTCCGGTCCGGCGATTGCAGTCGCGGTGGCCTGGGTGGTGCGGCTCTCGGGGGTGCGGGTCATCTGGGGCCGGTCGGCGACCAGGGCCCGCACCACTGCCGGCGGGCCGTACGTCGGCCCGTACGCGCCGTCGCCGAGGTACGGCTCGATGGTGACGCGGTGGCGCAGCAGCACCGCCGGTACGCGGGTCACCACGGCCACACCACCCCCGGTTCAAGCCCGGCCCGGCGCAGCGCCCGGCCGGCGCGCGGCGCCAGCTCGACGCCCGAAGCGGCCGGCGCCTGCCCGGACCGGCCGGACAGGGACACCGGCCCGATGGACACCGCATCCCAGATGCCACCGGCGCCGGTGCCGTCGTCACCGGTGGCGAGCCAGTGCTCAACCTGCGCACACACGGCATCGGCTAGGGCGGCGCGTACTCGGGCGTCGAGCGGGTCGCCGTCCTCGTCGACCGCGTACACCGCGGTCAGCAGGGCGCTGTCGATGTCCTCGGATGCGCGGGTGAGCAGCCGCTCGGCGCCCGCGGGTGCAGCCTCGCCGAGGTAGGCGGCGAGCTGTTCGGGGGTGGCGTACAGGCGGCGCAGCATTGGCTACTCCTCCTTACGTCTGCGTGGGCGTGCCGGTGCGGGGGGTGCGTCGTCGACTCGGTAGCCGTGGCGGCGGGCGTAGGCGAGGACGCGCGGGTCGTCGGTCTGCGCCTGCCCGTCGACGATCGGAACTCCACCGGGGCCGGGGCCGGTGAAGTGGGGAACGGGGCTGTAGATGGTGGCCACGGGCGTCACCCGCTGATCACGCCGCGGGCGCGGAGTGCGGCCAGCAGCGCATTGAAGTCGTCGACCAGCCCGGCGACCTCGGCCGCGTCGGAGTTCGCGACCTTGGTCGCGCTGCCGGTGAGCAGGCCGGTGTGGGTGTGGTTGCCCGCGGCGGCGTCCTTGGCACCGGTGCCGACGGTCGGCGGGAAGGTGGCCGGTTTGCCCGTCACGCTCGCCCACGCCACCGGCCCGCCACCGGAGAGGGTGTCGAGTACGGCGTCGAGGGGCTGTCGGCCCTCCGGCGTCACCACGGTGACGGCCGGGGCGTCGAGCGCGTTGCGGTGCTCACCGCCTGGGGTGTCACGCATGGTCACACCACCTTGATGTTCCGGAAGACCGACGCGGCCTTGGTCGCCTTCAACGCGACGGCGACCGGGCCCATTTCGACCTCACCGCGCTTGACGGCGCCCGCGCTGTTGAAGTCGGGCAGCCACGTGGACACAAGCTGTCCGCCGGCGGTGGCGACACCGTGGAACCCGTCGAGGCCGGCCCGGTAGGCGTACAGGTCCGTGAGTCCGCTGGTGTCGGCGTCGCTGACCTTCCGGGACTCAACCGGAATGATCGGGTCGTTGGATCCGGCCTTGGCGCCGGGGTCGGCGAACACGATCCCGCCGTAGGACTCGCGCTCGATGGGGCGTCCGCCGGGGCCGAGCAGACCCTCGATCGGATCACGGGTGTACATCCCGGCGCGGCGAGCGGCAGCACGCACGCGGGCAAGGGCCTTGGCATTGCCGAGGATCACGGTCGGGGTGCCATCCAGCAGCGACAGCCACTCGTCAATCGCGTCCAACGCGCGGTGCTCCGCACGGGTGTTGGTGTCGAAGTCGGACCAGTCGGTGACGGAGTCCGCGCGGAACTCCGTCGAGCTGCCCGTCAGGGCCTTGTCGAGGCCGTCGAACGCGTTCTCGTCCGTCGCGGTATCACCGTTGATCACGGTGTCCTGAAAAAGGGTGCGGGCGGCCTTGATCTTCTGCTGCATGTTCAGCGAGACGGCGCCGGAGGCGGCCGGGCCGATCTTCGCGATGACGCGGTCGATTTCGAACGAGCCACCAAAGACGGTGAGATCGACGGTGTGGCGCTCGGTGTTGACGTTGCTGGGCGCGTACTCGCTGTTGAGCGGGCGGAACGCGGCGGTCGGCTGAGTGACCAGTCGGCGGTAGCCGTAGGTCAGGGTCGCGCCGCCGCCGGCGGGGTTGACGGCCTGGTCGAACTGGAGGCTGTCCAGGATCGCGCTGCCCTTGCGGAACTCGTCGATCACCTGCACATCAAGATCGTCCTGGGCGTTGTTGCGGGCCTCGGCCAGGGTCACGGCCATAGGTGGGGCTCCTATCTGGTTCAGCCGCCCAGGCGGGCGGCGATGGCGTCATCGAGGGAGGTGGCGCGGCGCGGCGCGGTGGGCGCGCCGTTGAACTCCCCGCCGCTGCGAGCGGGGCCGGCCGGGGTGGAGGCGAGTCGCGGGGTGGTCTTGAGGGCTTCGGTGATCGTGGCCTGTACGGCGGCCGTGTCGGTGGGGTCCAGCTCGGCGACGGCGTCGGCGAACGCCCGGGAGTCGAGCAGGGCGTCGGGGTCCGCGCCGGCCGCGCCCGCGGCCCGGTACACGGCCAGCTCGACGGCGGCCTGCCGCGCCTGCTGCTGCTCGGCGGCGAGCTGCTGCGTCAAGGCGGCCGGGTCCGGCGCGGCGTCGGCGTCCTGGGCCAGGCCCAGCGCGCGCCCGATCTCCTGCGCGAGCTGCGTGCGGGCCTCATCCGCCGCACGTGCCTTGGCCGTTACGCGCGTCTTGCCGGCCTCGGCGCGGGCCTCGGCGAGCTGACGCTCAAGGCGCGCGATCTGCGCCGCGGGCTCAACCTGCTCGACCTCGTTCGCAGCGACCGGCGGCGCCGGGACAGCGGCGGGGGCCAGCGTGGTGTCGGGGGCGACGGTCTCGGCGGAGGCCGGAGTGGTGCTGGGGGTGGTGTCGCTCACGGTGTGCACTCCTGGTGCGGTGGGCCCGCTCCTGGCGGGCGTTCGGGCATGCGAAAGGGGCCCGCACCAGGCGGGCCCCGTGGGGTGTGTCTGTGTTGCGCTACTGCGCGGCTTCGTCCTCGCCCGGTAGCGGGCGGGCCTTGGCGTAGCCGCGGACCCATGCGCTACGACGCAGGTCGCCGGCCGGGTAGGGGCAGACGGTCACCGGCTGCCGAGCGCGGCCGGCCTCGGCCCCTTCTGTGAGGGCGCGTACGAGGTCTGAGCGGGACAACTTCGCCTCCTACAGCCGGTTGTCACGGTCCGACCGTGCCTTGCGGGCAGTGTCGGCCGCCGCGTTGCGCTGACCCGTGAGCTGTTCGGTGTACTCGGCCAGCGTAGTGCGCGGGTGATCGGCCCACCATCGCTTGAGTTCTTCGGAAGCGCGGGCGTACGCGACGTGCGCCGGCCCCGTGAACAGGCTGATCGGGTCGATGTCAGCGGCGGCGGCCTCACGGGACAGCAGCACGCCCCGGCACGCATCCTCCGCGGACTGCCACTGTGCGTAGACGTGCTCCCGGTACATCTCCCGGACCTGCGCGCGGGTATAGGCGCCGCGGCCGGCCGCGGCTTCCTCGGTGCGCTCGGCGACCCACCGGTCGGTTGCGGTCATGCCCGTGAACCGGTCGCCGGCATCGTTGGCGAGCCAGCCCCAGTCATCCGGATCGGGGACAGGGGCCAAGGCACTATCGAGGGCCTGATGGTCAGCGACCTGCCCCTCAACGGTCTGCGCGCCATCGGCGGCCGGCGCAGGCCGCGGCGGATACCGGCGGTCGAACTCGGCCGCGATCCGCGCGACCTCGGACGGCTGCGCATGCCGGATCGCTGCGCCGAGGGCATCGTCGGTCAGTCCGGCGAGGTTGGCGGCCAGCCGGCCGCCGGGAAAGGCGCGGGCCATCAGGTCCCGGCGATCCGCCTCGGCCGCGATACGGCCGCGGTCGTGCTCGTCGAGTACCCCAGGTCTCAGCGACGCCCCGAGCTGGGTGTCGCTCATCTCCGCCAGAGTGTGACGGTCGCCGGAGCGCACCCGGGCGGCCTCGACAGCGTCCTGCGGCGGATGCGGCCGGCGCTCCGGGAGGTTCCCGGCGCCCGACTGTTCGCGGTAGCGGCGACGGATCAACTCAGGGTGTTGTGCGAGGTGTTCGCGCTGCTTCTTCTGCCAGGTGCGAACCTTGGCCTCAGCCGCGTGCTTGCCCTCCGGGGTAATGGCGGCGGTGGCGCGGTTCTTCCACTTCCGAATGCCGCGCTCGATTGCGCGCTGCCGCTGGCTGGCCTCGTACCCGTTCGGATCGGTGGAGTGCTCCACCGGCGCCCGAGTGACCCCCGGCAGATAAGCCGACGTCGAGTGACGGCAGTTGGGATGCTGCAATCCCTGACGGCGCGCTTCATCGAGTGATCCGGCGACGTGTGCGTGCACGGTCCGTCCGTCCTCGACGGCATGCTCGACCTCAACCGTTCGGACGCCGTCGGGCCCGTCGAGGGCCAACACCTTGCCTTCCCAACGGGAGCACAGGGGGCACTCGTGGGGCGCGTTGGAAACGATCACCAAGGACACCCCGGCCGCGCGTAGACGGTCGCCGTGCGCCTCGACCGCGGCCCTTCCGACGGCCGTTCGTACGGCCATCTCGGCGTACGAGGTCATCGACCAGGCACGACCGGACCGGTCGACGAAGCTCCTGAACCCTCGGTCGGCAAAACGCTCCATGGCAGCCTGCGTCGCCTGCCGGCGCGTCTCCACACCCAGCAACGGCGTACCAGATACCTCGGCGATCACCTGCCGATACCCGTCCGCTACGCCCCGCAGGATGCCGCGATGCGTAGCGGTGACACGGTCGACCGCCTCATGCGCGAGACGATCGACCGCGCGGGCGTTGGGCGTACTCTCCGCAATCCGACGGACGTCGACGTCATGCAGCGCGCCCAACTCGACCAGACCGGCGCGGGAGCCGACGTTGTACGCCTCGGCGACCACGTCGAACACCTCAAGTTGAGTGGCTTTGCCGAGTTCAGCGACGACGGACTGCGCAGCCCGGCGTAGCGCCTGCACATCGGCGAGCTTCTTCTCCGCCCATGCCGGCGCGTCGAACCCGTCGTCGAGCCGTCGCGCGATCAGCGACAGCAGCCGCGCCTCGGCGCCCGCGTACAGGTCGCGGACGCCGGCCGACAGATCCTCGACCATGCCCGGGTGGATCGGCACGGCGCCCCCTTCCTTTCAGTCGAGGGCGCCGGCCTGCATTGGGTCGGGTACGGCGGCGCCGGTCTCGGCGAGGATGCGGTCGACCTCGGCCCGCACGGTGTCGTCGTCCCAATCTGGATGCAGCGCGCGCACCTTGGTGTCGGTGCTCACGGCCTGCGCCTGCTGAAGCAGGGACAGGGTTTGTGCGACTGATTGCGGGTCCTCGCTCACGCCGTCGTCGAAGGCGACACGGGGCCGGTCGACGACGAGGTTTGGGGTGAACATCGCTCGGTCCAGCCGGAGCATGACGAGCAAGATGTGTGCGAGGGCCGGTCGCCAGTAGCGCGACTTCTTGTTTCGGGTGATCATCGAGCGGCGCTCGCGGGCGGTGACCTCGGTTGCCGTGACGGCGCCGCCCTGGTCGCCGAGTCCGAAGCTCTGCGCGGAGTATCCGGCGGAGCGTACGGCCTGCTGCACGATTGCGTCGGACGTTGACTGGTGTTCGGCGACTCTGATCGCGAACTGCGCCAGGGTAATACCGCCCTGCTCGGTCGGGGGCATGCTCAATGCCTGCCAGATTTCCCGGTCATCGTCGAACGAGGCGCCGCGGCCGGGCCCGTGGTCGCGCAGGTACCCGTCGGGGACGATCAGGCGGGCACGGGCGAGGCGGATGTCGCGCAGCCAGCTTGACCATGTCTCGTCCAGGCCGTCCATGAGGTCATGGAGAGGTGCGGCGTAGTCCGAGCGTCCGAACGGGCTGCCGCGGTGTTTGCGGTTCGGCTTGATGTTGGGAACGTAGGCGGCAGTGAGCTCCGGTATGCCGGTCTCGATCGCATCGCCCTCGGCGCTGAGAGACTTGGCGAGGCAGGCAACCTCGGGGTGTTCGGTGAGCGGTATGCGCCGGCCAAGGTGGTCGACGGTCCCCTCGTACAGTCCGTGCAAGATGCGGCCGGGTTCGTGGTGTTCGAGGTGGCGCCATACGGTCGCGTTGTCCGAAGCGAGTTCGCGCCAGAACGTGACCTCGGTCAACTGCCCCCAACGGAAGGTGGGTACGGCAGCGTCGGCGTGCACGGCGGTCAGAAGAGGACGTGGGGCGAGCGAGGTATCCCACGTGATCCGCAGGTACACACCGCCCAAAGCGGCGGCGACCTCGGCCGCTTCGAGCAGCGTGTTCTCGACGCCGTCAACCTCGACGAGCTCGGCGAGGCGATCCTGCGCGCCAGGGTCCGGCACGGTGAACGTCGGCGATTCGGAGAACAGAAGATCGGCGCTGGTGGTGGCGATGTCGCCGGCGAGCGGGATGTGTAGGCGGGTGTCGCGCTTCCCGGGCTGCGGATGCCGGTGGCGGGCCCACAGTCGGCGCCGGCCGTCCTCGCGTCGCTGCTGGTGCTGGTAGACGTCGGCGAGCTTGGTTCGGTCGCCGGAGTACCAGGCGTCGTCGACGCGCAGCTCGCGGTAGAGCGGGGCGAGCCTCGGCGGCGGCCAGGGTGCGTTGGCGTCAGGAAGTGCCATCGTCGCCCCCTTCCTGTATGGCCTCGCACGCCTCGGCGACGTTGCGGAGCATGAGGGCAAGGCACGGGCCGACGCTGTCGCCGGGGCCGAGCGTGAGCGTGCCTATGTCGCCGGTGTGGTCGCCGACGGTCAGCGTCATAGGCATGTGGAGCCATACGGCAGTCATGCGGCGACCTCCCTCGGTGCGGTGAGTAGGTGGCGCCACTCGTGCGCCGTCGAGTGCACGACGTACCGCAGCGCGTCGGACGAGTGGTCGGCCTGCTTCACGGGCTTGTCCTCGCCCTTGTTGGCGGCCGTCTCGTCCCATACGTAGCCGGGCAGCTCGTCGAGCAGGCCCTCGCACGATCGGTGTATGCGGAGCAGCCCGGCACCGAGCAGGTTCGCCACGCTGCGAATTCCGTCCACGACTTCGTTCGAGGCGCGGGTAACGCCCGGATAGGCGTCGGCCCATAGCTGTGTGATGAAGCTCGCCGCGCTGGGGTCGATGAACGTCCACTCGGGGGCGACGCCTTGTTCGGCAACCCACTTGCGGAGGGCGGTCGAATACTGGGCGTCGGTCATCTGGCGGCGCGCGGTGCGGGAGTCGTGGCGCCACTCGGCGCACGCGTACAGCCGGCCGTCGGCGCCTTCGCCGAGCAGGATCGCCGAGGTGGCGTTCACGGTGCCGTAGTCGATTCCGATCCAGTACCGGCGCATAGTGGGCAGGTCGTCGACGACGTGCTCGGACTCGTCGAACATGTCGTAGATCGCGCCCTCGGCCTGTACCCACAGGCCGAGTACGTTCCGCTGGTAGAACAGGCCGGTGTGCGTGGACTTGATCCGGGCTTTGTACTCGTCGTCAAGGGCGGGGTTGTCGTCCAACTGGAAGTGCCACGACCTGAGTCGGGCCTCGGTGGGCCTGAGCAGGTAGTCGCGGCGTAGCCAGTGGTTCGGGTTGTCGGGGTTGGTCGTTGCTAACCCTTGCTGTCAACCACCCGGTACTGACGTGCCGTGTCGTGGCTCAGATTCGCAGGTCAGCGGAGGCGTGGCGTGGTCGCTGTTCCATGTGCCAACACGACAACGGCCCCCGCTGC